>JBKDPV010000096.1:0-31320 GCA_046342315.1 Cyanobacteriota bacterium | reverse complement strand
GCATTCAGCGATCATGGTTCATAGTGAATCAATGGAGCTGAGCGATCAGCTTTCAGGCAGTCATTCCCTGACTGCCCCTGTTCACCCTCCGGAGAGGGACACAGGACCTCCTGAGTTACACCACTTGAAGGGGCGCTACCCCCTGTCGGTTTCGCGCTGGCAAAAGCCAGTAGCCCCGCCGGCGCCCAGTGCCCCCAACCCCCGCCCTGCCAGCTACTGGCCCCTATGCCCCCTGGACCCTGCACCCCACCCTGACCGCCCTTGGGCCCTCCCTGCAGATCACCGCCGACTGCTGGGCCCTTCTCGCCGCCCCTGATGGCAGCAGCCGCAAGGAGCAGTACCTCCCCAAGGGGGAGCGGGAACCGGAGACCGCCTACCGCAAGCGTCTGGATGCCGCCCGCCCCTCAGGGTTCTTTCGAGACGCCTTGCGTACCTATGCCGGGATGCTCAGCCGGGGGAGCTGGATCAGCCTCCCGGCCAGCCTGAGCTCGGTGCTCACCGACGTGGATGGCCGGGGCACCGACCTGGGCGTGTTCCTGGCTGCCGCTGACCTGCTGGTGCTGCGCGATGGCGCCGCTCTGGTGCTGGTGCTTCCCCCCGAGCACAGCTGGCCCAGCGAGGGCGACCGTCAGGAAGCCCTGCGCCGAGGCGATCGCCTCTCCCTCCCCCGGCTGCAGTTGGTGCCTCGGGCCAACTGCCTGAACTGGGAGCTCCCCGTCTCCTATGGGCTGCCGGGCCAGATCATCTGGCGGGAGCCGGTGAACCGCCCGATCAGTGCTGAACCATCCGGCCTAGAAAGAGCGGTAGCCGAGCAAATCAACGCCCTGCTGGGCGATGCCGACGCCCCCGACCGCTGGCACTTCCGCAGCCTGTCGCTGCTCTCCTCCGGCGACGCCACCAAGGCTGGGACCGCCAGGGGCGGGGCCGTCACCGGCCTGCAGCTGGCCCACCACCCCGTCTGCGCTGACCCCCAAGCCACCAGTGGCTGGCGCTGCGACGACCCCGTGATCACCACCTTCGAGGGCATCACTCGTCTGCCGGCCTGCTGGTACACCTCCGATGGCTCGGCCTTCGGGGAGGGAGACCTGCCCCACCTGGGCCTGGCCCACCAGTACCTCAACCACTTCCGCTGCAAGAGCGAGTACGAGGAGCTGCTCTCCCGCACTGCCCTGCCGGTGGGGGTGCGCAAAGGGATGGTCGACGCCATGGGCAACAGCCAGGCCGGCCCGGTGGTGCTGGGCCCGAACACCTGCATGGACCTGCCCTCGTATGCCTCGTTCGAGTTCGTGGAGATCCGGGCCCGGTCCCTGGCGGAGCACCGGGCCTGGCTGCAGATCCTTGATGACACCATGCGCCGCGATGCCCTGATCCCATCGCAGAACCGCGGTGCCGCCCGCACCGAGATGGAGATCAGCCTGACGGCATCCCAGAGCTATGCGCTGCTGCAGGCGATGGCGATCCAGAAGGCGTCACTGTTCTCCACGCTCCTCCAGCACTGGACAGCCCTGACCGGTGAGCCCCTCACCCCCGGCGCCGGTCTGCAGGTGACGGTGAGCCCGCTCACCCCGCCGATTCAGCCGCAGCCCCAGGTGAAGGAGTGGATAGAGCTCTTCGACAAGGGCGTCATCACCCGGGAGGAGTTGCGGCACCAGCTGGCCTTGGCCACGGCCAACGCCATCAGCAGCCCGACTCTTGATGACAGCCCCGCCACCAGGGCGGGGGAGGGGAGCAGCGCTCCAGAGCCCCTGGCTCCAGAACGCTCGGCGCCGATGCCCCTCAGGCAAGAGGAGTCAGCCGCGCCTGCAGTCGCATGAGCCAGACCCCTGTCGACTCGCCCTATCGCTGGCGGGCTGCTGACCTGGAGGGGGTTCGCGGTGCCCTCTCGATTCCGGCCCGGCTGCCGGCGATCCGGGCGATCAACGACGCCATGGCGGATCTGGAGCAGCTCTACCCCGATGCTATCCCCACCGCCCGCAGGGAGCTGGATGCCATCGCCGCCATCGACACCGAGCTGGCGGGGCTGGGCCCCGAGCAGCTGCAGGCACCGATCGAGACCCGCCGCAAGGCCGTCAGCCCTGATGCCCTGCCCGAGGACGGCACCCTGCCGGTGAGGAAGGCCGACGTGATCGAGTTCGACACCGAGCTGCTGCGGGAGGAGACCATCACCCGCTACGGCGAGGGCCTCTCCATTGAGGCCGCTCTCCGGCGCCAGCGGGGCAGCCATGCCCAGGCGCTGCTGCTGATGCTCCCCACCCTGGCGAACTGGAGTCGGGATCCCCAACTCAGCGGTCAGGGCGGTGGCTTCACCGCAGCGCTGGAGCGGGGGTGAAGCGTGCCCAGCACCCCAGGGGCGGGGGCTTTGCCCCCCTCGGCTCTGCAGCCCTATGCCAATGCCCGCATCCTGCTCTTCTCCAACGCCATCCCCGGCGTTCTCGATTCCGATCGCACTGGGCGCTTCCTGTTTGAGGGGTTCCTCAAGCGCCTCCGCGGGATCTCCAGCAAGGAGAACGCCCCCGGCCTGGACACGGGTGACTTCACCTACGAGGGCTACCTCACCCGTGGGGCACTGCTGCCGTTGACGCCCTCGCAGCCGTGGGACTGGCTGGCGCCGGCCATCAGCTGGAGCACCACCGGCATCCGTCCGGTATCTGGCACCACGCCTGCGTTGCTGGCTCCGTGCTTCGGTGCCGTGTGGCTGGGTCCACTGGCGGAGCTGCGCACCCCCGGCCTGCTGCCCTCCCCCAGCCGCGGGCAGCTGGGGGCCTTCTCGGTGACCGAGTTCGGCGGTCTCTACGGCGCTGGGGGCATCGGCTCGTTGACCCAGCCGCTGCTGGGCGAACGGGTCCAGGCCGCGCTCAAGCCCAACCGCGTCGTGGTCGTCGGCACCGGCGAGAGCCTCAACGTGCTGGCCGAGCGGCACCTCACCACCGTCACCACCCTGCGGGGGCTGAACCCCACCCTCACCGGGAAGCCCTCCGATCCGCTGCCGGTGGGCAGCTGGCTGTTCATCCCCAAGCGCCGCGCCGCTGCCAACGCCGACACCAGTACCACCAGCCTGCCGGCCGGTTTCTACACGCCTGAAACCCTGGCCACCTATTTGGGGGTCTCCACCTCCACGATCTACAGCTGGAACTCCAGCGGCTACGGCCCTCCCTTCGTGAAGCTGGGCAACCTGGTCCGCTACACCTACGAGGACGTGGAGCTGTGGCTGGCCAGGCAGCTGGAGCTTTCGCGGGGGTGAGGCCTACCGCTGACGTATTGACGACAAAGATCAGTCATGAACAAGAATAGTAATACCCCCATTGCAAAACGGTATTGCCACCATCCCTGCTGCAGTTAATCTGTATGCCTTCGCGAATCTGGCCAGAAGGCATGCGGTAGTAGTCAATCGAGTAACTACTATTGGCAAATCCAAAGCGAACCTTGCTAGTTGACGGGCACGCCTCCATCACCCTCTTGGCGAGACGAAGCTGAATGCCTGTGCTGTTCATAAAGTTCTCCGCATTAAAAGTGACTCTTCTCACATACTGGCTATCGGAGTTATATTGCGTAATCATTGAAAATATTCTTTCGTAAGAGCCTGGGAACGGGTTCGCACTATCACTGGTCAATACCACTTCTGGCCGAGAGAGGTTTAGGCTGTACTTCTGGTGCATCTCCTGACTGACATTAAAGATCTCCTCTGAGCAATGAGCGGACTCTTGTTGCGCCCTGGCGGCCCCCAAAAGGCTACCTGTAAAGCAAGCAAAAAGAGCTAGGGCGAGAGGAGCAAAACGCATGGCCTCAGAAATCACTCGAAGCGAGATCAAGTAACTTGGTTGCTCATCCTAGTCGCCAATCATGCGGACCAAGCTAGTCCGTCGAGTCGTTTACATCTAGCGCTGAGTCCTTGATCTGCAGCGGCCGCCGGGCGGTGTCGATCGGCTGGTTCTGCAGCAGCTCCCGTCTGCTCACCAGCAGGTGGGTGAGCAGCGCCGCCATGACCTTCGGCTCGGCGACTAGATCGCCGCGGCAGCCGGCCAGGGCGGCCTTGAGTTCACGCACCTTCCGGCTGATGTTGCGCACCATCACCTCGGTGGTCTCGCGGGGTGTGGTCCGGGGCGGAATCTGCATCCGCTCCAGTCTGCCGCGGGCGTTCAACCAAAGCGGTAGTGCTTGCGCACCGGGGCCTGCACCTCCCAGGTGCATCTCAGCCCGGCATCAAACACCACCAGATCACCAGCGCCGAACTGCACCGGCTCTCCGCCATCGGGCGTGACGGTCACGTCTCCCTCTAGCAGCAGGCAGGTCTCCTGCTCGTCGTAGGTCCAGGGGAAGGTGCTGACCCCGCAGCCCCAGGTCGGCCAGCTCGTCACCCCCAGGCTCTGCAGCTGAGCCGGATCAGGGCTGGAGGTCACGGTGATGCCGCTGGCCATGGCGGGGTGATTGAGAACCGGGGGCATTGTCGGCCGGGCCAGGCAATAGGTCGTGAGCACAGCCCGTGATGGGGTGCTCATTCCACGACAGCCGCGATGGGTCATGGCCACTGCCACCTCTGCTTCTTCCACCTCCAGCCCCGCCGCCTCCAGCGGCCAGGGCGCTGACGACAACTACGCCTCCAGCTCCAGCGCCGATGGCGGTGCTGATCCCCAGGGCGGCGACAACCTCCCCGGTGATCCGCCTACCACGGCTCAGCCCCCGGCTGCTGCCACTCCCCTCGGGGATCCCGGCAGCGACGACAGCCGCTCTGCCGATCCGCTCAAGGCCGAGCGCCGCAAGAACAACCAGCTCGAAAAAGAAATCCGCACCCTGCGGCAGCAGCTGAACCGCTTCTCGGAGATCAACCCCGAGGAATACTCCCGCCTCCAGGAGGCCGAACGCCAAAAGCAAGTCCTCGAGGAGCGCATGGAGCTGCGCGAACGCCAGATGGAGGAGGCCTCCGCCCAGAGGGTGGCTGCCGTCGCCGCCGAGCGCGATGAGGCCAAGCAACAGGTGCTCCAGCTCCGCAAGGACCGCCTGCTGGAGCGGGCCTTCTCCCAGGCCGAGGGCCGCAATGGTGGTGATCGGCGCGGAACGTTCTTCGACATCTTCAAGGGGCAACTCGGCGCTTGCTTCCGCCTGGGGACCGACAAGGAAGGCAAGGACGTGCTCGAACCACTCGATGGCCAGGGCAAACCCCTCCTTGGTGATGACGGCCGGCCGCTGACCACCGCCGACTTCCTCGATGAGATGCGGGTGCATCCCGTCTACGGCTTCCTCTTCCAGCAGCGGGGCCCGGCCGGGATGCAGGCCGCCGGTGCCATGACCGCCTCCGGCATCGCCAGCAACGGCGAACCGCTCAACCCCCAGGCGATGTCGGCCTCGGAGCTCTACCGGGCCTCCTTCGCGGTCAACGGCCGTACCCAGTCGCGTCGCCCCTGAGGCGGGGGGGGGGCAGAGCCCCCTTTTCGTGGGGATCTCTGACTCACGGCGCGACCAGTCGGCAAGGGAGAGAGGGGGCTGGGCGATATCGCCCTCGCCCCTCTGCCTAACCCCGAGGTGTCCCGTGACCCTCCGACTCCTCCTTCATCACTTCCTCTCGCCCTTCAGAGCCATGACTGCCCTGCTCGATCGCATCGTCGGCGTGATCGCCGGCTTCCAGTCCCGTGAGGCCAGCCTCCGTCAGCAACTGGCCGAGGCCCTGGCTGATGACGCGGCCGATGACGCCGCCATCGCAGCCGCCCAGCGCGATGCCCTCGTAGCCGTGGAGCGGGCCGCCACCGCCGAGGCGCTGATGGCCCAGCTGCAGGCCAGTGCCCGGGACACCGACACCCAGCTGCAGGCCATCGGCGCCTACATCGATCAGTTCGTACCGGCGCTCACCGAGCAGCCCGATGGGTCTGCTCTCCCTGCTGGCGGTACCGCGGCGGAGCCTGCTGAACCGGAGGTTGTCGCCGGCGACAGCCACGGCGCCGATGAATCGCAGGCCAGCGCTGCCGCTGCCGATCCTGCCCTTGGGCTGGGCGCTGCTGACCCCGAGATCGGCAGCAGCCCCGATCAGCCCCCGTTGGCCTGATCACCATGCCGCGCCGGGGCAAGCAGTTCTATGGCGGCATCTCCTTCCAGCCGCCGGCTCCTGTCGCCGCTGCTGCCCGTCGCGCGCTCGAACGGCGGGCCCAGCAGCCACCGTCCAACCGCGGGATGACACCGGTGGGCCTGGCCCGGGCTCGGCAGCTCGCCAATCGCCAAGAGCTCTCGCCTAGCACCGTCGATCGGATGGTGAGCTACTTCGCTCGCCACGAAGTCGACAAGCAGGGCTCCAGCTGGGGCGCCTACGGCAAGGGCCGCCAGGCCTGGGATGGCTGGGGCGGTGATCCCGGCCAGCGCTGGGCCCGCACGGTCGCCCGGCGAATGGATGCTGCTGAGCGTCAAGCCTGATCGCCCGCCGACACGGACACAGCCAGCCGTAGCCACACCAAACCAACCAGGCGATCACTGACTTCTCCGTCGTCACCGGAATTCAGCAGCAGCGCAACAACCAACCCTCAAAAAGAGGAGAAAACAACGCAGAAAAAATCAAAAATTCTCCTCGTATTTTCACTTTCAAAATCAACTCCCTGCAACTCCTTGCAAGCCCCTGCAGAAGCGCGTAGAAGAATCAAAACCGGAGGGGTATTCCCCTGTTTCTGGAAACGGCTGCAGAGCCGCTCGGAAAATTTCTCAGTTCCGGGAAATCACTTCGTCGCCCTGCTGCCCTAATCAGCCATCAGCAGCGGGGCGCCGGTGTCCTGCTCTACCTGTGGTGTCCAGGCGCCCTCGGTGCCACCATGGGTGGAGCAAGGGGATCCAGAGCTGATGGCAGTCACCAGCTTCAACCTGCAGAACCTGCGGGGGCAGTCCCTGCTGTTCCGCTGTCTGGACACTGGTTTTGTCACCACGGCCCCAGCCCTCACCCGCTACCAGCAGGGCCGTGGCATTGACCCCAGCCGCCGGGAGCTGGTGGGCGAGCGGCCGGCGCAATGGTGCAGGAGTCGCCCCGTGACGATCTGCGAGCACTGCGGCCTGGCGATCAAGGGAAACCAGTGGACCCTCCGCCAGCACCAAGAGAGCAAACGCTGTAGAAGAACCAGGACGCCGCTACCGCTCTGATGGCCCACCCGATCGGGCGCCTGCTGCCCTGGCTGGTGTTCGCCATTGCCGTTGGGCTCAAGACCTGGAAGGTGTCCCGATTGATCAACCGTCAGGTGCGTAACAGCTCCTGGGGGAGGGAGCGTTTTCGAGCCTCGCTGGAGCGGAACTGGCAGCGGAGTGAGTCGCTGCGCTGAGAGCAGCGAAAGCCCCGGCGAGCTGCTGACCCGCCGGGGCTGAGCCGGAGCCCAACGGCTCAGAGCACCGAGACGGTGCCGAGGCGCCGGGCCTGCAGCTTGCGCGCCCACTGATGGGCCAGCTCAGCCGGGATGAAGCGGGGCTTTTTGACCGGGCGACCGCGGCGGCCATAGAAGACCGTGATGCGCTCAGCACCGGGGCACTTGCTGCCACCGGGATAGACGTGCACCAGGAGCTGGCGGATTTCGCAGCAGGGGAAAGAGGAAGCCATCACGAGAGAGGCGAGGGACACCCGCGTCAGGCCTCGGCTGTAGCGACCGAACGGGGCGAGACAGCCGGGGCAGCGGTGCAGTCCTCCCCCCTCGCCGACTGTGATGGCTCCGGTCCCCGGTAGTGCTGAAGTTCTCCGCCAGTGGGGTCGTCGCCCGCCGCCGGCAGCGCTGCTTGTCCAGCTGCCCCGCACTGCCCCTGGCCCAGCGACCAAAAAAAGAGGCCCCCCTGGGGCCCTGCGTGGCGGCTGAGATCAGAAGGGGATCAGGGCCTCCAACACCGGATCAACCGGCGCCAGCGGCTGGGCCGCCTGCTGCTCGAACAGCAGCTGGGCCGCCAGCTCAGCCAGCCGGGGATAGCGCTCGCTGCACAACGCCAGCTCATCGAGCACCTGCCAGGAGAACTGCTGCAGGCGGGCTTTGCGGGACAGAGGGGCCATGGGAGGGCTCCGCATAGGACCCTTCAGCCGGCGGGGGGCGGGTCAAGGGCCCGGCCGCGACTGGGATGCGGAGCGCAGCGCAGCCAACGCCAGCACCGGCGGGCATGTTTCAACCCTTGAGGCGCCCCCCGACCATGAAGAGGGCCGGAGCGGAGCCCGTTCAGGAGCTGGTGGAGACCGCTGCGGAGGATTGCAGCCATCGCTGGTAATAGCCCGTGACGTGACTGGGGCCGATCCCCGGGAGTGCAGCACCGATGGGCCTCACCTTGATCGAGGCAGCCAAGTACGAGAGCCGCCTGGAGCACCTGGCGGTGATCAAGACCTTCAGCGAGGGGGAACTGCTCTCGCGGCTGCCGTTCATGAACATCGCCGGCGGCGGCCTGTTCTATTCCGTCGAAAAAGAACTCCCCTCAGTCGGCTTCCGGGCCGTGAACGAGGGCTACAAGCAGAGCTACGGCGTCGTCGATCCCCAATCAGAAGCCGTGCACCTCTTTGGCGGCGACGTCGATGTGGATCGCTCGATCGTTGACCTGCAGGGGCCCGAGGCCCGTGCCTCCCAGGTCGAAATGAAAGTCCGCTCGATGCGCCTGACCCTGGAGGCAACCCTGATCAACGGGGATGCCACCGCCAGCCAGGCCCGCGGCTTTGACGGTCTCGCCAAGCGCCTCACCCCCGGCGCTGAGATGGCGATTAACAACGGCGCCACCGCTCTGGACTTCGACAAGCTCGATGAGCTGATCGACTCGGTCAACTCCTACGGCGGCAAGAAGTATCTGGTGATGAGCAAGGCGATGCGCCGCCAGCTCAATGCCCTCGCCAGAGCCACCGTCGGCCAGGGCGTCTACAACGTCACCACCAACAACCTGGGGGTGATGGTGCATCACTACCAGGAGTGCCAGATCCTCACCGTCGACCGTGACGCCCAGGGCCAGGAAGTTCTTGGCTATGGAGAAGCGGGCGGCACCAGCTCGATCTACTGCTGCACCTTTGGTGATCAGGGCGTCACCGGCCTGCAGGGCCCTTTCCAGGGCCGCTACGGCATTTCGGTGCGCGATCTCGGTGAAGTCCCCGACGCCCCCGTCTTCCGCACCCGCATCGACTGGTACGTCGGCTTTGGCGTCATGCACCCCCGCGCCGCTGGCCGCCTCCACAACATCGCCCCCATCACCTAGGGGGGGCAGGGCCCCCTTTGTAACGGGGGTGCTGGCTGCGGGCTGAGGTGTTGCAGCTGGCCGGGGAGGGCAACCCTGTCCCTCCACCATTTCGCCTCGATTCCTTGATCCCCTCTCACTGGAGAACAACTCATGAGTGCCTACAAAGCCAATCCCCTCCTCGACGCTGCCACCGTGCTCGTCGGCTGGACCAATCGCTCCGCCACCCGCGACACCGAGCAGCTGTTCGCCAGCGGTGATGTGGTGCGGCTCAACACCAAGCTCGATGCCACCCTCCACTTCACCCTGATGGTCTCCCATCCCGGCAGTGAAGTGGCGGTGGAAACCCAGCTCGAACTTGCTCCCCTGCTGCGCGATGGCACCATGGGCACCTTCGTGGCGGTGGCGACGGTCGCCATTCCGGCAGAAGGTGGCCGGGTGGAGGCCTACATCTCCGGCAAGGACATCCAGCTGGATGCGGCCGACCGGGACAACGTCGATGGCGCCTCCCTCTGCTTTGCCCGCGCCCTCGTCTCCCCCTCCACCCCTGTGGGGATGGTGGTCGGCCTGACCGCCACCCTGCCGGCCTGAGCGGAGCGGATCCATGACCGATCGCTTCCCCACCACCATCGTTGCAACTGCTGCCCAGCAGGGGATGGTGCGCATCCACCGCGGCGCCGAGGTGCGCTACGTCTGGCCGGTGCATCTCGCCGGCTGGCTCAGCAGCGGCTGGCGCACTGGCGAGGAACCACGGCCTCCCCAGGGTGCCACAGCAGGCCAGGCGATCCCTCAGCGCCCTGGTGCGGAGCCGCCTTTGGCCGTGCCGATGGGAACCTCGCCGGCTGTACCGGAGCCGCAAAAAGCCGTGCTGGCTGGGCCGGAGCGTGAGCCCCTTGATGCCCACCTGCCCACCAACCTGCTCGATTTCGACCTTGAGCCGGCACCGCCAGAAGCCCCTTCCCAGAACGATTCCGAGCGGAATGATGCAGGTTCTGCATTGTTTGCCGGTAGCGACCATGTGGCTGGTGCTCCAGCTGGCATCGAGGGCCTGGTTGCTGATGCGGCCTCGCTGGATGCCCCCGCTGAACTCGCAGCTCTGGAACCGGCTGCTGCTGCTCTTCAGAACGCGGACCCCACTGCTGCTGCTACGGATCCTTCCCCAGAGGCTCCCCAGGCCCCGGATCCGCAGCAAGCACAAGCTCCTACCCGCCGCGGTCGGCCCCGCAAGGCCCGTCCAGAGGCCCAGCCCGAGGCCCAACCCGAACCAGGGACGGAGACCGTGGCGGAAACCCCTGAGCAGGAGCAGCCCTCCGCCAGTGAGAACACCGGGGATCAGCAGAACCCAGCCTCGCTGCTCTTCCCCGCCGGTGACGACCCCTTTGGGATCGATCCCCTCCTCTGATCCCTCTCTCTTCCCGTCTCCGATCTCCTCCATATCGCCAGGGCCTGCATGAGCACCCCGAAAAGCAGGCTCTTCGAGCGGGTGGAGGTGTTCAGCCGCGCCACCACCGATGCCCTCAACAAGGCGATCAGTGAGGTGCTCGATGCCAGGAGCCCCTGGCAGCTGCTCTATCGCCTCAGCCGCATCGTCTTCCTTGGCCTGGTGCTTTATCTGGGCTGGATCCTGGTGGTGGTTCAGCCTGATCTGGCCAAGCGGCTGATGCTGCCCACCGGCCAGAGCCTCGCCCAGCGCTACGGCCTGCACCGTGAACAGGTGCAGACCCTGCTGCGTTCGGCGATCGCCGCCGAGCCCTTTGGGCTCAACAACCTGGTGATCGCCGACTGGGATGGCGCCGCCACGCTCCAGGTGCTGGCCGCCGAGGGCCGCACCCCCCAGCTGCCGCTACAGCCGGGGCAGGAAGCGCTGGTGAACGTGGCGATGGCCAAGGTGCTCGGCCATGCCGCCCTGGGCCTCTGCGAGAGCGAGCGACCGTTGGCCCTCAACCTCGATGAAGCCGAGCTGCCCCAAGGCGCCACCTTGATGATCTGCCCGATCGGCTGCACCGCCAAGGCCAGACCCACCGGCCTGCTGGTCGCCCTCTATGACCGCCCCAGCAGCGCGGTGCTCCCAGAACCGTTGCCGGCTGGTAACGCCTTGGCGGCCCGGGAACTGCTGCAGCGCCGCCAGCGTGAGCAGCTGATGCTCCTCGCCCGCCGCCTCGGTCTGTTGCTGGAGGGGGCCTGATCGCCCCCCGTGAACCCCTCTGCCGATGCGTTTCTCGGACCCAATGGCAACAGCAGAGGACTGCCGCTGCCGATGGCCATCCCCTCTCCTCCAGCTCCGCCTCTTTCCCCTGCGGCCGAGCCTCCCCTACCCGGCTGGAGCGTCCGCTACGGCAGCTCCGCCGATTCACCTGATTCACCTCCAGCTGCCAGCGGCGGCTGGCAACGGCCGGCCGACTGGCTGCCCATGCCATCCCTCAGCCCCGAGGAGCAGAAGGTCATCGCCCTGGTCGCCGTTTTCCCCGCCGACAACGAGGTGTGCATCGCCGCCGCCGGCAGCTTCCTCATCGACTGGGGCGATGGCCACAGCCAGCAGGTGCTCTCCCCCTCCCAGGCCACCGAGCGCTTCCACGCCTCCTTCTGGACTGATCAGGCGCTCAGCCGCTACTCCCTCAACATCGCCGCCACCGATCCGGCCTGGACGCAGCGCGATCCCGCCAGCCAGCGCATCCGCTGGAGCGGCCTTGATCCCCTACCCCCCGATCGTGTTCTCACCGTCGTGGAGGACGGCCAGGTGGTGCTGCTGTTTGAGCCGGCCCTTTCCATCCAAGGCGGCTGGTGGCTGGAGATCCACTGGCTTTACCTCGATGCCGTGCTCAGCCCCACCCTGGTGCGCCACACCTACCGCCACGACAATCCGGCCCTGGCGGGCAGCGACTGCCGCCGCGGCTACCGCCAGGCGCTGCTCTGCCTCACCCCACTGCCCGGCGAGCAGCTCACCGCCCTGAGCCTGCAGAACAAGGTCTGGGAGCAGCGCACCTTCAGCGCCTGGCTGGACGTGGCGATCGCGGCTCCCTCCCTGCAGTCCCTGATCATCGGAGAGCGCTGATGCTGGAGATCAACCTGCTGGAGCGCGTGCGCCTGCTCTCCCATCAGCTGGGCAGCGCGGAGCGGCTGTTTCAGAACTGCTATGCCCTGCAGGCGGTGGAGATCGACACCGCTGCGATCACCTCCTTCCGCCGCTGCTTTTTCACCTGCACCTCCCTACAGCAGCTGCCGTCGCTCGATACCAGCAACGGCCGCGACTTCTCGGAGATGTTCTCTTACTGCTCCGCTCTCACCGAGCTGCCACCGCTCGACACCAGCCAGGGCGAGGTCTTCAGTCGCATGTTCTCCTGGATCAGCGACGACGGCGGCCGCCTCTCCGCCCTGCCACCGCTCGACACCAGCAACGGCCGTGAGTTCGAGTGGATGTTCAGCGGCACCTCCCTGCCGGTGCTGCCGCGCCTCGATCTCTCCGGTCTGCGGGGTCCGATCAGCTTCGGGGCCTCGTTTGCCCTGCGGCGCATCGAGGCGGTGGGGATCGGTGCCTCCAACCAGGGTCCGATCAGTGTGGATCTCAGCTGGACCGCGCTCGATGGCGAGGCCCTCAATGACCTCTACCGCAGCCTTGAGCCGATCACCTTCAGCGGCACGATCGAGATCGATGGCACCCCCGGCTCGCAGCAGCCGGAGCACCAGCCGCAGCTGGCCACCAGCAAGGGCTGGACAATCGCCTACTGATCCTCTGGCCCTTCTCCACTCTTCTATCACTCCTGATTCGCCATGGCCGCAGACACCGGCACCGCCGACAACAGCTCCAGCCAGCCCCTGCCCCCACCCGCCGTGCTGACCGCACGACTGCTGAACACCAGCGGCTTCTACCGCCTCCAGGGCGATGCTCTCCAGTTCGCACCCAACGTGGTGCATGCCACCGGTTACATCCTCTCCCGCAGCGATCGGGCCCGTATCGCCCTACCCAAGGACGGCTGGGACTGGTTCGACACCGCTGAGGCGGCCTACGCCCATCACAACCTGCCGCTGCCCCAGCCCAAGCCCGAGCAGACCGGCGGACCGCGCCGCCCTGGGCCACGGCCTGAGGCCAGCCACCGCCCGTGATGAAGGGCTGGACCCTCCGCTTCTGATCGGCCATGCCCTACCCCCTGCCGGAGTCCCCCTTGGGCACGGCCACACCCCGGGTCCGGCTGCTCCCCCCGCCCGGCTGCCCCGGCAGCGAGCAGTGGGTGCTGCCGATGGACCTGCCCGGCTGGCTGGAGCTCGGCTACCGACGTGGCCCTGTCCCGGCCGATCCGCTGGAGCTGGCCTGGCTGCCGGCCGATCCGCGCTGGAACGAACCGGTCGGCGCGGTGCCGATCGAGCTGCTGATCCAGCCGCGCCAGCCGATCACCGCCGCCATCCAGGTGACCTGGGGCGATGGCAGCAGCGAGACCATCCCCTGGCCCGCCACCGCCCGGCAGGCCCCGCGTCTGCGGCACCTCTACGGCGAACGCTCCGATGTGACGGTGCAGGTGCAGATCGGCCTGCGGATCGCCTCCCTCCCCGTCGCCCTGCTCGGTTGTCCCGTACCCCCGAGGCAGCTGCTGCAACAGCGCGATGGCGGCGGCAGCACGGCTGCTCAGGTGCAACCGCTCATCCCCAGCGGTGGCCTGGCCGGCGAGGCCTTTGATGGTCGCCATGCGGTGCTCTGGCGCCTGCGCCTCCATCCCAACGGCGGCCTGGGCCTGCTCCCCGATCCGGCCAGTGGTGAGCCCGCCCTGGCAGTGGTGCAGGAATCCAGCGTCGGCCGTCGCGCCACCCGCTGGTACTCGGGCGATGGCCCGCCACCCACCACGCTGCAGCCGACGCCGGTGGTGGGGGACTTTTACCTCGATCGCCTCAGCGGGCAGGTCTACGAACTCGCGGCTTGAATGCCGCGACGGCAACAGAGGGTGACAGCTGCCCGCCGGCCTGATGGATCTGTTCTGGCGACAGCTCGCCTCACTGCTCGGACCGCCCGGGCCGTCTTCCCCGCTGGTGAGCACCATCGCCAGCCCGCAGGTGGGGGATCGCCGCATCCTGCTGCGAGCACCCCAGTCGCTCACGATCGCCCGACTGGATGCGGTGCTCAGTGGCGGCAGTAACCCCAGCCTCAGCCTGCAGCTGCGCCATGGTCCTGACGTGTCGGCTGCTGGAACAGCTCTGCTGAGCTCGCCACTGGTGATCAGCAGCAGCACCGGCGGCACCAGCACCGGCACGGTGCTCACCAGCTTCCTGACCCCAGCCGTGCCAGCCGATCACTGGCTCTGGCTGGAGGTCACGGCCGTTTCCGGTTCCCCCATAGCCCTGACGGTGGCAGTGCGGTTCAGCTGACCTGGTGCCCCAGCAGCTCCTCCGATTAGCGGGGTTCACCAGCTACGCCGTGGTGGCCCGGATCGATCCCTGGCAAGAGCAGGTGATGACACAGGGGCTGAGCCCCTCCCACAGCTGCCATGGGTTCATGGAACTCGACCGGCTCGATCCGCGGCCCTGAGGGCCCCCCTGGGGCGCAGGGTTCGCCAGGGGTGCAGGGCCCCCAGGGTCCAGCCGGCCCCACCGGGCCTCAGGGTCCCGCGGGTGTGCAGGGGCCAGTTGGCCCGGCGGGCTCCAGCGGACCTGCAGGTCCGACCGGCCCGCAGGGGATCCAAGGGCCGGCGGGGATCGGCATCAACTTCAAGGGTCAGGTCGCCACCCTTGCTGCCCTGCCCTCAGGCGCTGTCCAGGGCGATGCCTACCTGGTGCAGGCCGATGACTCGCTGCGGGTCTGGGACGCCAGCACAAACAGCTGGGTGAATGGCGGCTCGATCCAGGGGCCTCAGGGCCCGGCTGGTGTCGCCGGCCCTGCTGGTGCGGCTGGCACCCAGGGCCCGGCCGGCCCGCAGGGTCCGCAGGGCATGCAGGGCCCCGCTGGTGTGGACGGCCAGATCGGCCCTCGCGGCACCGGCTGGTTCACCGGCACCGGGGTCCCGCCGGCCACGATCGCCGGGGCCGTCGATGGCGATCTCTACCTCGATCTGCTCACCGGCACCGTGTATCAGCTCGGTCCGATCCGAGTGGCGGACCTACCGGCGGTCGGCACCGTCTTCCAGGGCGGCTACTACGCCGGGCTGATCAGCCACACCGCCAACGGTGTGCCCACCCATGCGCTGATCGTCTCGCCGCGGGCGAGTGGCTTTGCACTGAACCTGGCCTGGAAGACCGCCAACACCTCCACCACCGGCACGACGAGCGTCTTCGACGGGTGGGCGAATAGCGAGGCGATGAACAACGCCAGCCATCCGGCGGCGCAGTTCTGCTGCGGCCTCACCATCGGTGACTACGACGACTGGTATCTGCCCGCTACCCAGGAGTGGGACATCCTCTGGCGGTCCTTCAAGCCGGAGGCGACCGCGAACGGCACCTACTTGGGAACGGCCTATGGCGCCAACCCCTATGCGGTGCCGCAGGGGGGGAACTACACCGACAGCAATCCGGCGCTGACCTCGGTGCTGGCGTTCCGGGCCGGTGGGGCCGAGTCGCTGCATCACTTCGACGAGAACTACGGCGACGATCCCTTCTTCCACTGGACCTGCACCCAGGCCGCTGCTGGCACAGCGTTCCAGAGGACGACCTACATGGGCACCCAATTCGCCGAGAGCAAGACCCTGGCCACGGCGACGGCGGTGCGCGCCATCCGCCGCGTGCAGGTCAAACCGTGACGACGGGGCGTTGATCTTCATGCCCAGCTGGCAGCCGCGGACCGCCGCACCCCCCAGGCCCCTGAGCCTCACCCGCAGCACTGCTCCCCTGCTGCCGGGGGCGTCGGCCGCCCTCGATTTCCAGGGCCTGGGACGCCTGGGGCACTTCGTGGCGATCAGCACCGATGCCCCGGCCTGGGTGAGCTTCTACTGCTCCGCAGCCGCCCGCCAGGGCGATGCCGGCCGCCGCTACAGCCAGGACCCGGCTCCCGGCAGCGGCGTGCTGCTCGATCTGGCCACCAGCACCGGCGCCTTGACGATCACCGCGCCGCCCGGGGGGACCTACTTCTGCAGCGAGCCCTCGGCTGAGCCCGTGCTGCGTGCCCTGGTGCGCAACACCGGCCCCGCGCAGGCGGCGATCTCCCTCACCGTCAGCGTTGTCGTGCTGGCCCCATGAGCGACTGCCCATGAGCCGCACCCTGATCGACATCAGCCGCCAGGGCACTGCCGTCACCTGGCCCTCGGTGGCGGTGGAGGTGCAGGGGTACCTGGCCAACTGGATCACCGCCGCCAACGCCCAGGTGAGTCAGCACCAGCTGCGCCTGGCCACCACCCCTAACCCCAATGCCACCGCATCCGATTCCTGTGGCTGGCGCGTGGAGGCGACCCTGTCGCAGCGAACCCCCGGCGGTGTTCCGGCGGTGCTGCTTCTCGAGGTGTTCCTCACCGGCACGGCTTTTCAGATCAGGCCAGGCATCGCCAACAGCGAGCCGTTCGTCGGGGCTGATTCCCAGCAGGGCTGGGTGTATCCGGCCGCCGATGTCAGCAACAGCAACGGGGCCTGGAGCACCACACCGTTGCCCCTGACCTCGCAGGTGGGTTGGTCGCTTGTACCGGGAGCTGAATACTTCTTGTTCGCCTACAGCCAGCACCGTTTCACCAACCGCCAGGCGGTGCCGCTGTTGATTGCCCGCGATCAGGTTTCTGGCCACTGGATCCTGGCGGCCTCGCCGCCTTCCACTAGCGACGGGCTGCGGGCGGTGAGCTGGAACCGCCGCTCCGGCCAGCCCGCAGGCTCCCGCACCCTCCTGCGCGAGCTCACCAGCATCACGGTGCAGATCCGCCGGCCCGCCGAGCTGGTGCTCGCTACCACCGACTGGAGCTACTACGAGAGCGCTAACGAACCGGCCCAGTTCTGGGAGCCGCTGATCCTGCCCCCTGATTTCGCCTCGGTGAACCTGAGCAGTGCGGCGATGAGCTACTACAAACCCGCCGATGGCAACGAGTGGCTGGCGATCGGCGCCCATGGCCTGCTGCTGCGCACGAAAGAACCTGCCGGCTCCCCCCAGACGACCCAAGGGGGCCCGCTGCCATGACCTATCAGGTGTTCTGCCAGGTGTTCCCCGCCGGCAGCTGGAAATGGACCAGCAAGGACCCCGCCGGCGTAGGCATGCGCCTCGACGCGGCGTTTCGGGCGTTCGCGGCGACCGTCAATGCCCTGCCCGGCAATGCCGATACCCCCCTCTCGGTCATCCGCTCCCACGCCGATGCCACCGCCACCCGCTGGGGTTACACCTGGCAGCTCGGCCACCCGATCGAGCCCGCCCACCTCTGGTTTCACGTCGAGAGTCCCACCGCCAGCGGTGTCCCCCTCCAGGGCGATACGCAGACCTACAGCTCTGGGCAGTTCGGCTCCGCCAAGGCCAGCACCTTCTCCAACAACACCAGCAACGGCGGCTACGGCTCCTACAGCAACTCCGTCGCCAACAGCGCCGGGCTTGCCTACATCGACAGCACGATCACAGGCGCCAGCTCGATCGGCGCGATCCTGCTGATCGCCCAGGACACCACCCCCGGCCGTGAGTTCTTCTGCTGGGCCCTCAAGACCACCGGCGGCAACGACGAGCTGCACCGCGACTGCTGCCATGCCCTCTTCAAGAGCCCCGGCACGACGGGCTGGTGCTCACTGGCCGTCTTCCCCAGGACCAGCCGGCAGCCCTACGAGACGGTGGCGCTGCATGGTTACAGCGGCAATCGCTTTGGCAGCCTTCCTTCCGCCCTCAGCACCAGCCTCCACAGCAATGGCCACCAGCTGCGCAGTGGCATCGCCATCGGCCATTACGACTTCACCCTCGAGTCCCAGGGGCTGCTCGATAGCCCGCCGCCCCTGATCCAGCTGCCGGCGCCGTTGTTCATCGGCTCCACCACGATCCGCGGCGCCAGCACCCATTTCGGCAAGGTCACCCGCTCCGATGGGGTGATGCTGCAGCTGGGCCAGCGCTCCCTCGCCCACGACATCTGGCTCTGGCTGCCCAGCGGCACCAGCCACAGCCAGGCCAGCCCCTGGATGTCGGTCTTTGCCCTGAGCTACTGGCGGGAGTGCAACGAGCTCCACTTCATCAGCGGCCTGCCCCCTGGGGGCCTGCCGCCTGTGGGTCTGCAGCTGGTGACGGGCACGGCGGATTTCATCCGCAACTTCCCGCCGATGAGTGCGGCCGGCACCCGCCAGCACCCGCAGCAGGGGCCGCTGCTCTCCAGTCCTGGGGGTGGGGGTGACGGGGGAGATGGCAGCGGCGCTCTGGCCAGGCCCACCTCAGGGCTGCTTTGGCCTCGGGGGGTGTGAGGCGAGCGTTGTCCGCCCCTGGGAGAGATTGAATCAACACCGATACGCAGCTGCCGGTTCATCTCCAGGGCATCAGCGGAACCCTTTGGCGTCACCCTTGCGCGGCTGGCGTTTCAGCAGCTGGCGCGGGTCGTAAGGCTCATGACTGCCAAGGCGCCGGAAGGCGGGCTGGAATCCTTCTGCACTCAGGCGGCGCCAATTCAGAGCAACATCACCTTCCACTTCCAAGGTCACGCTGCAGGCCTGCACTGTCAGCAAAATGTCCCCCAACGCCGCCAACGGATCTGCGCCACCAGCAAGCCAGGGCTCAATCGCAGCAAACAGTCGATCCAGAAGTCGAGCGCCGGTGCTTTTGACCAGGACAACCGGATCGACCACTTCGGCAAGCAGATAGCCCTGCTCATGGCCAAGGCCTTGCCACACATGAGCAAAGGCTATGTTCACCTCCCTCAGTGTTGGTAATCGATCGGCAATGAACAGCGATCGCATTCCACCAGGGCTGATCAGCATGGCGTACAACGCATAATCCCGGTCACCGCCTGGGCCGCGTGTTGCCATGACCTGATCGGGCTGGACCACTGCACACCCTCCAAGAGCTGGTGATCCTATGGGCCCTGATCGCCGCAGCCTGTCGCGCACGGCCTGGATGAAAGGCCGAGTGACGGGCAGGCGGGGATCTGCAGCCCACCCGGCCAACCCCTACCGGGCCCGCACCAACCTTCCGCGCACCTGCTCCCGCTCGGCGCGCCTTGCCGGCAGGGGCGACCCCCGCAGGATGGCTTCGATGCGCTCCACCAGGTATTTGGGCACCATCCCGCCCGCTACCTGCTCACGGGGAAGCAGGAAGCCCCCAGCCAGCTGATTCCATTGGGCAGATTCCTGATGCAACAGCCGCCCGCCCTTGCCGCTTTTCTCAAAGCGCACCAGGGAGCCCTGATCGGGGCAGGCATGGAGGGTGACGCGCCAGCGGATCCCGCTCTGGAGCACATCGTGGAGAACCTGGACCTGGGCCATGGCCATAACGGCGGAGGACCCGACCCAAAGGCGGCGCCGCGCAAGGGCTGGCCAGGATCCGATGCAGTCGCAACCCAAGGGGAACGAGGCCCTGTGGCGGCCAGCTCGTGGAACCCTTGCGCGAGCGCCGCAGCATGGGAAGGGCCGGCGGCGTCTTGATCGGCGTCCACCAGACCATGGGCACGCTGATCTGAATCACAGCAGTGTCGAGGCCGCCCTTAAGGCGATATCTGGAACAGTATGGGTTACCCGCCGGAAACGATGGCGTCGCTGGCCGCTACAGCCCTGGTCCGTGATCTCTGCGCTGTAGTGAGGGACCTCGGAGCTGCTCCCTCCCCCGGCGAGAGAGCCAGGGCCGCCCTCCGCCTGATGATGCTGAGCGCCTTGCTACTTGGCGGCGCCTGGCTCTACTGGCGTCTGCCCCTGGGAGGAGCCGCCATCGGGGCCGTCCTCATCGCAGGTGTGGCCTATGGCCTGCTGCTGATCGCCACCCATGAAATGGTGCACGGCACCCTGCTTGGCTACCGGACACTGGAGCAGTGGCTGGCCTGTCTGCTCAGCTGGCCGATGGCCTGGCCCTATCTCACCTACGCACGGTTGCATCATCTGCATCACCGTTGGAATGGCTGCGATCCCCGGGATCCGGAGCGCACCACGCCCCTCCCTCACGAGCGCCTGGCGGCAGGACCGCTGAGGCGCCTGGTGCAGCGCCATCTGCTCTTCTGGCGCATTGGCGTGCTGGGCGGCGTGGGCTTGATCGCGGATACAGCGCGCAAAGGCTTCTGGCTCCAGCGGCAGGATCAAGGCCTGGTGCAGGCGCGGTTCATCGACGGGGCCGGCGTGATGGCCCTGCACACGGCCATGCTCCTGATCGCTCTCACCCAGGGGGAGTTATGGCGCTACCTGCTGTTCTGGCTGCTGCTGGAGCGTGTGATCGGCGCGATTGTGCAGTTTCGCGGCTTGGTGGAACATCACCTGTTGTGGCGATCCAGGGAGGCCCAGCTGCTGACGCAGCTCTATGCGACCCGCACCATCAACGCAGGCCGCTGGATCAATGCCCTGATGGGAGGGCTGCCTCACCACGGCGCCCACCATGCCTTCCCCTCGATTCCCAGTGAGCGTCTGCCCCTGGCCACGCGCCGTATCGCCTTGGTTCTGGAGCGTCATGGTGCTCCTCCGCTTCCCACCCTGCCGAGCTACGGCGAGGCGCTGCGCATGCTGATCGCTGCTCCGAACAATCCAGCGCTCAGCTGCAGTGCCGGGCTGCCGCCAACGCCCGCGCGCCATGGGCCGGAAAGGTGATCACGAAGCTGCGAGCGGCCTGAGCGCAGAGCGGCAACCCCCAGCGGCCACCGCACGAGCTGCACTGCACCCCGCTGCCGGGCCTGGAGGCCGGGCAGGCCACGAACCGTACGCCCTGATGGCTGAACATCGCTGGCGCATTTAACGGCACGACACAGACCGCCGGTCTGCCCTGCCTCTGCAGCTCAGCCGCCTGGCATCGCGATTCAGTGGAGGCATTGATCACCAGGCCCTGGGCCGCCGCCAGACGGAGGGTGGCTTGATTGGCGGGGCCCATGGGGAAGTGGGTGTAGGACCAGGCCGCCCGCAGGTGCCGAGTGGCGCGGGCCAGCTGGAGGAGCAGGCCCTGATCGATGCGCAGCGGATCGGCCGGATCGGGCCACTGATCCCCTGCCACGCAGTGGCGGAACATGACGCCGGCAGGCAAGCCCGCTACCTGCTGGATGAAGGCTGCCGCTGTGGTGCCGACCCGCCCGGCACTGAGCCGATCCCAGTGCAGCCGCGTGTGGAAGCCGGCCTCGGCATAGCAGCCCTGATCATTGGCCAGGGAGCAGGAGGAGGGGCAGGTGAGCCGGCTGGTGCTGGAGACGGCGATCGGGCCGGTTTTGGCATTGCCGCTGGGAAAGCTGAGGGCAGCGCGATGAGACTCGGCAGGGGCCACGGCTGAGGGGACGCAGGACCCCGCCCCCGACCGCGCCGCAGGTCAAGGGCTCGCCACATCCCGATGGCGCGCCAGCGCCCAAAGCATCATCGGCGAGCCCGGCCTGACCCTTGCCGCGGCGCGGATCCTGGGGCGGCCTGCGGACTCGGCCGGGCACCCCGAGGGCCATCGAGTCGGAGTCCAAGCCTGCGGAATGATCCTCAAGTGGCTCAGTTTTCGATGTCGCCTCGCTGCTGATGCGGCAAACCCCTGCGGGCCAGGCCACGAGAAGCCGGCACCGCAGGGGTGGCAAGGGCTCAGAGCACCCGCACCTGGGCCTGAGACCCGAGCACGATCTGCTGATTCGAGGCCAGGATCAGGGCCTCGGCGCGGGGCACGTAGTGCGGCTCGGCGCTGATGTGGCCCTCGCGATCGAGGAACAGCACGCGAAGCAGCTGGCCGGCGGCATCAACCAGATGCACCGAGACGATGCGGATGGCGCAGCAAGGCCGGGAGGGGGAAGGGAAGGCCATGGCAGGAAAGGCGAACGACCGGGCCGATCCGCACCGGCAAGGAGTCGGCCGGCAAGGGTCCCGAGCCTGCGAGGGATTCACGCCAGCCCTTGCCGGACGGCCCGCGCCGGTGCAGGCCCAGGCGGCGTTCGACCGCCCGGGGCAAGCTGCACCGTCCTGCCGGGAACCCAGGCCCCGCATCACTCCGGGCCATCTGATCACCTCCGACCCTGATGGGCGAGCACCACCAGGTCCGACCGCGACCTCAGCAGCGTTTCTGCAAGCCGTCTGCCCGCTCTGACCGTCGCCCTGGGGCATGAGAAGAAGCCGGGATCAGGGCTCCCGGCAGGCCCATGCGATCAGAGGGGCAGAGGCTCCTCAAGTGCATCGCTGCCCTCGGCTACAGCTGCCAGCTGCTGGCGCAGCTGCTCAATCGCGATCCGTGCCTCTTGCTTCTCCTGGAGGGCGGCATCGATCGCATCGACACGCTGCAGGCACTGCTGAATCGCGGGGATCACCTCCTCTTCCAGCAGGGTGATCTCCTCCTCCCCATAGGGGAACTCAATCCAGGTGCGGCGCAACGGCCGGCCGGATGAGCGCTGCAGGATTCGCTCCACGCAGCTGAGGGTGGACTGCAGCAGCAGGAACGGATCCTCCTCCGGAGAGCAGAACGGAGAAGGAGCGGCCGTGACAACCATGGGTGAAGTGCGCCGGGGGCGCAGCGACGGGACCGATCCCAGCCATGGCCCGACATCAGGAGGGCCATAGCCTGGAGAGGGCCGGCGCAAGGCGCCACACGGGCGTGACATCTCAAGCCACCGGCCGCAGATCCCCCAACCCCTGCGGCCGCAGGTGGCGTCGATCAGCCGCCGAACCAGATCCAGACCCTGAGCGGACCGTGCCTCACCCCTGCACCAGCACTGCCCAGCCGCTGCCGACGCCCTCCACCATCCAGCGCCGTCCGAAATTCTGACGGCTGTAGCGACAGAACCGTGCAGTACCTCCGAGGGTGTTGCCGTGCACGAGGTCCGCCTCCCCCAGAGGGTCGTGCACGATCAGGTGGGTGGGGCTGATGCCGACGACGATCAGCCAGTGGCCACCGCCGGCCGGGCTGCTGACCGGGCCGCGGTGCAGGTACCCACAGGGCACTGGAATGCCGGCCGCGATCTGCTGCTCCAGCGTGGAGAAGCTCGCCTTCTTACTGAACCGTGCGCTGATGCTGTAGCTGGCCAGGGCCTGGATCTGGGCCGCCGGATCAGTGGTGTCGCCGTACTGGCGGACCCTGGCGAGGTACTGGTCGTCGCCATTGGCCCCGCTGAGGACGCCGGGCTTGAGGAACGCCAGGAGCATGGCGCAGCTGGAGGAGAAGCACATCCGCCGGCCCTCATCAGTGGCGGAATCCAGCTGGGCGAACCAGGGCACCGGCAGTGGGTTGGCTCGGCTGGGGGGCTTTGGCGGTGGTGCTGGGATAGGCAGTGATGGGCCCGGGGACGAAGCAACCCCGTCCTGCTGGGCCGTCCAGAGCCGCCGCAGCGTTCCGCCCTCCTCCAGGGCCTGGGGCTCATGGGCCACCAGCTGCTCCAGCACCGCCAGCAACCAGGCCCGGTGGTGCGGTAGCGCGGGATCGAAGTGCGCGACGTAGTCACCAGCGGGGATGGGGCGGCTCATCGGAACACCCCCCGTCGGCCGGGTGCCAGTGCAGGCTCGTTCTTCCCGATGGCGCCTTGCATGCCTGAGGGGAAGAACAGCGCGCTGATCGTCATCCAGCGCTCAAGGCAGGCGTTCGTCTCCCTCGGCCCGTTGATCCAGTTGGGCAGCTCGCAACTGCCCACAAAGGCCAGGGAGAAAAGGATCTGACCGGTCAGCAGGCCATTGGAGGCAGCGGCAGCGGCCAGCCGCGTGAGGGGAGCCATGGGGCCAGGGGGTGGCGGGTCCTCTGGCTCTTGCCACAGCCCTGGCAGGAACCCAGTGGGTGCCTCAGCCCGCCCCCACCAACTGCTGGCGCAGGGCGGCGAGGGCCTTCTTCTGGGCCCGCTGAACGGCCATCGGGCTGATCTGCAGCTGCGCCGCGGCGGCTCGCAGGGAGAGGCCCTCGAGAACGGTGAGCCGCAGGGCCGTGGCCAGCGCTGCCGGAAGCTGCTCCACCATCTGCTCCAGGGCCGGCCCGGCGAGGGAAGGCTCCAGCGCCGTCTCAGCGGCTGGAGCCTCCAGCTGATCGAGCAGGGAGTGCTCACCAGCAGCGGGGGCATCGAGGCTGGTGTGGCCGAGCGGCCAGGTGCCCTTCTCGTGCTCCCGGCGGGAGATGCGCACCAGGCGGACGCGATCGCGGAGATGGTGCTGCAGGGCCCCGGTGATGCAGCGGCGCAGATAGGGCCCAGCGGGCTCGCCTGCTTTGCAGCGGGGAGCAGAGCGAACCAGGGCCTCACGGGCCACCTGGATCAGATCCTCCCGCTCCACCAGCGGGAACAGACGCCGGGCGGCGGCGGAAGCCAGGGCATCAGCGAGCGGAAGGTGCTCCAGCACCAAGGCATCGCGGGCACGCAGGGCAGAACGACTGAGAAGCGGGGACTGCTGCTGGCGGCGGGGGGAGGAAGCGGGGGAAGCCACCTGAGGGACGGCGGAGAACCCCACCCCCACCGGCCGGCCGCAGCGCCGTGACAAGGACGCCCGACATCGGAGGGCGCCTGGCCCGATCCTTGCCGCGGCGAGAGGATTGGCCGAGGGATGCGGTGGGTGTGCGCCGGTCCGGGTGCGATCTACGACCACGAACGCCAGAGCAATCGGCCGCGCCAGTTGCCTCGATGCCCAGCTCCGCGGTGCCATTGTTAGACCCACAACGTTCCGCTGTAGGGGGCCTGTCCCCAAGCCCCCATAAATGCAACAGTGCCTCCAGCTCTGGATCAAGGACCGGCTCAATTTGCTCGGCCTGGCGCTTGGAGAGCTGATCATCGAGTAGCCCGGCGAGTCGAATCAGCCCCCTACCTCAGTACTCCTCTCTGAGCCAGATCAGCAAACTATCGCTGCTGGTGGAGAACTGAAGGCGACGGGTGGCGTGGGCGTGAGCGAGGACCATGGTGAGCGGAACGCAGAAGGCTTCCTCTAAAGCCACTCGCTAGCAGAATAAGTCGCGTTGCACGGCTTACCTGAAAAGAACGCGCCAAACCATGGTGGCGATAACTGCTTAAAGTCAATAGGGATCAAATTCGTCATCCACGGACATTTGGCGTTCCAATCGGGCTTTCTCATCCTCGGTCATGTCTGCGTATGTTTCTCTATATAATCGCAAGGACGACCGCTTCCTTTCGTCCCGAACATTAAAGATAGGCGGTGGATCTATGCCGATTAGGAATCCGACCTCATGCTCGGCAACCTCGCGCCCAATGCGCGTGACGAAGAACATGGGGTAGCTGGCCCGAACAAGGGCTCCAATGTATTTATTGCCTCTGCCATGGAAATGCGCAGAGATCCTGGCCCTTACAGTGCTATCTCCATCTATTGACTGCCCTACGTAAAACATAAAGAAATTATCCGGGAAATTGGCGCCCAAGAACATATCGCTAGAATCGCCAGGCACTACTGGGAGGCTATCGATATTGCTTGTTCCTATAAGATAGAGCCCTTTGTCTCGCGGGGCTTCAGAATATCTCTCGATTGGGAGTGGGTCTGACCATGGAGAGTTCATGAGTGATCAAGTCAGGCCCTGCCGTCTTAGGTTGTGCTAGGAGTTAAATTGGATCAGCACTTTATTCGCTCAGCTGCATATGCTAATTCCTATTCTTCCAGACCCTTAAACACCGCATCCTCCGGATCCTTGTAGAACTCAATCGAGATCTTGGTCCAGAGGTCATCGGGTAGGTCGTTGAGCCCGCGGCGGGCGGAAACGGGCATGAGGAGGACCTTCGCCTGCTTCTCGACGGCCAATTCGGCGATTGCGACGGCGTTTGGAATCATTTCGATTGAGCCTCCTAGGTTGAGGGAGCCCACGATGAGGGTGCCACCGCGTGTATTGCGGTCGAGCAAGCCGCCGACCATGGCGACCATCACAGGCAGGCCCAGACCGGCTCCACTGCGGTCGTTGTCCATGGCGCGCAGCTGGATGGAGAACTCATGACCGCGAGGATCGCGATCACCGACAAGACCCTTGGCACGCCCATAAAGGTTCTGCTCGCCCACCTTTGTGCTTTCGCGGAAAGGTGGCGGAACGGGCTGATTGAGAATCTTGGCGCCGCTGCCAGGGCCAACGGCCACTTCGATGCGGTAGAGACTGGGCCCGGTTTCACCGGTGCCGGGGCTGATCGCCCAGACCTGGCCTGGCGGCAAGGGATCACCATCAATGGCGTCATCGCTGTGGAGCTCGGGTGTGGCCACGAACTTCTCGACCCCATCGAGGCCGAGGGTGTAGCTGAAGTGGGTGTTGCGGAACTCACTCTTGAGGCAGCGCTTCTGCTGCTCCTTGACGCGGCGGCGTGATTCCAGCGCCAGGCGCACGATCCATTCAAGATCCTCGTCGGGGATCCCCATCTCGGGATCGGGGAACAGCAGCTTGATCAGGGCGCTCACTGTTTTGTTGACCCCCTCGATGTCGCGGCCGCTGAGGGCACCGCCGAGGTGGATGCGGTTCTGCATTGCCGCCAGGCGGCTGCCATCGCGGAGGCGGCTCCAGCACTCGCTGAGGAAGTCACTCACCAGACCGAAGTGGCTAGTGAGGTGCTCGTTGGGGTTGAGCTTGGGGAAGTCCCAGCCTGGGGCATAGGCGTGGATGCGGTCCTGGAAGGCCGTGTCATCCCGCATCTCGCGGGGCAAGGGGCTGAGCAAGTGACCGATGCGCTGCTGCTGTTCTACATCGACATCGAAGTTGCCCACCATCACGATCCCGCCCTCAGCACGGATGCTCTCCTTGCCTCGGCTGAACTCGCCGGAGGCCATGTAGCCCTTGAGGATGTTGACGCCGTCCTTCTGGTCAAACGACACACCAGCCACCTCGTCGAAGCAGACCACGTCGTACTGGCAGACCAGCCCGCGCTGGCCATTGCCGTTGTTGACGAACATCTTGGCGACGGTGGCCTTACCGCCCGAGATCAGGTGGGAGTAGGGCGAGATCTGCTGGAACAGGTGGCTCTTGCCTGTGCCGCGGGGGCCCAGCTCCACCAGGTTGAAGTTGCGCTCCACAAAGGGAACCATGCGCAGCAGCACCACCATCTTGGCCCGCTCATCAAGGGCGGTTGGCTCAATGCCGATCGAGCGGATTAGGAAGTCGCGCCACTCATCTGTGGTGAAAGCAGCTCGGCCCTTGGCCAATATCCCCAGCACGTTGGGGTTGGACATCTGGATCGGCCGCAGCCCGGCGATGCTGAACGGCCGGCCGTTGCGCTCCTGGGCGATCACCGGGTCGTATTCGAGCGTCACCTCGGCGTAGAAGCCATCGGTAAGCATGCGCTCGTTGGCACGCACCAGTTCGTCATCGATCTGGGCGTCCTTGATGGCCAGGCTTGGGACCTCTGCGGCGTAGGAATCGCTGCGGGTGTCGAGACGGGCCCGAACGATGTCGATGATCTTGACGCTGCCCTGATCACGGGAGCGGGCCTTGAACAGCTCCTCCTCTCCGGTGCGTACCGTGCGCCCCTGGAGCTGCTTCTCCACAATCTGTAGGCCTTCTTCGATCTCGGCGGGATCAGTGCTGGCGCAATAGCGGCCCAGCAGGAACTCCACCACGTAGGTGGGCACCGGGTACTGGCGGGAGTATTTGCGCACCAGGTCTTTGCGGACAAGGAAGCCATCGAAGGCCTTGGCTCCGAGCTGATCGAGATGGTCCATTTCGCTGGTGGCGGCGATGTCGGTGCTGCTCATGGGTTCTCTCCTCCCACCACGGTGCGGCGTTGGGCGATCACCCGGCTATCAGGGCTCAAGAGCACAGCCACCACCACTGCACCTTCCAGCTCGTCATCTTCCACCAGCAGGCGGGCACCGCCATCGTCGATCGGTTTGGCCGTGGTGGCCACCGAGGGGCCACCAGCGGCTTCGCGGCGCAGGTCGGCTGTCATGCCGGCCGTGCCGCCGCTCACCTCCAGGTTGCAGCGCAGGCCCTTCCAGCTGATTTCGGTGATAGCTGCGGCAGGGGGGCTGCTGGTTCCACCGGAGACCACCAACACTGGGGTGAGGCATTCCTGCAGGCTGATGCCGCCATGGGCATAGGAGTAGCTGCCCCCGGTGTTGAAGCAGGCAGCGCCGCTCGGGGTAGCGAACTGCTCGCTGGGGTTCCAGCTCCAGGCTGCGGTGGGGACTGGCACCTGGGAGTTGCCCTTGATGGCGGCGCAGCGGGCCCACTTGCTGGCGGTGAGGTGCTTGGGCAGCTCGGCGGTAGGCAGGCCATTGGGGCAGAACAGCCAGCCGTGGTCGGTGACGATCTTGACGGAGCGCCAACCGGCTTCCAGCAGTTTCTGGATACGGAGTGCCAGCCGTTCGATCTCCGGCTGGATCTGACTCGGCAGGTCGTTTTGGAGTTGATGCCCGCGGTGATCGAGATCACCGATCTCCAGCCAGCCGCGTGCCTCTGGGCCGGATGGGATGTTCAGCTCGTCGTCGCCCAGGACGGTGTAGCCCTGGGCGGTGAGGGCCTTGCGCAGCTCGGCGGCACTGGTGGGTTTGCCAGAGCAGAAGGTTGGAGCGAAATCTTCCGGTAGCGCCTGCCCCTGGATCTCGCCGATCAGGGGGGTGATCGCGGGCTTGGCTGTGGCGGTGACGGTGGGTAGTCCCGCCCAGCGGGTGGTGAGGCTGCCGGTGATGCCCATCACCTCCAACGACTTCTGCAGCAGCCGGGCAACGTCGTAGCGGAGGCCATCAGCAAAAAACAACACCTCGCCGGGTGCTGCGGTGATGGCTCCTTGGTCTGCTGGAGTCGGCAGGCCGCTGCTGGCGACAGCTTTTTGGAAGCAGCTGGCGGTGTCATTCAGCCAGATCCGTAGCAAGGCTGCGACTGCCCTACGCACCACGTCTTCCTCGGCGGTGCTGGCCATCGCCACTGCCTGCCAGGCGCTCAGATCAGCCTCCCAGCCATCGGTTGTGTAGGGCGCGATGAACTCCTCAGGGGTGACCCCGACTAGAGGTTGATCGGCGCGTTGGGCAAGCAGACCGAGCGGCTCAAGCAGCTTTGCCATGGGTGAGAGCCCGAGCTGGGCCCAGATCCAGCTGCGCCGCTCGCTGTGCTGGGCCTCAAGCTCCCGCACGCACCGACAAGCCTCAGCGTGAGATTTGCCGGCCAGGCCCTGGAGATCTGAGAGCACCTGGTCTTCGCAGGCGGCGTTGTGGGAGGGCCAGCGGGAGAGGTCTTGCCCGCCGACGGCCAGGCCCATCTGCTCGGGCTCAACCCGGCGCAGCAGCTCAGGAATGCCCGGGAAGGCGGTGGGGTTTTCTGCAAAGCGCTGCCAGACCTTGTCCCAACCGCCCTTGCCTTTGGTAAGCCGTTCGGCAGCGGAGAGCTCACCGTCTTTGGCGGGATCGAACTTGAGGTCTTTTTTCCAGGTGGAGGTAAGAACTGTCCACTGTTCTTGGCTGCAGCGTTGCTGGAACGCCGGTGGATCCGCCATCCACTGCAGGAGGTCGCGGATCGCATCAGGAACCAAGTAAGCGTTGAAGTCTTCCGCCTCCAGCCGCTTGCCGCGCAGCTGCTCCAGCGGCACGGAGGCCACTTCAGCAAGGGCGCGGCTGAGAGCTGCTTTGGTGCCCTGATCGCCGGCCAGATCGAGGCCCAGGGCATCACTGGAGCTGAGGAAGGCGGCCAGGGTCCAGTCGCGTCCATTGCGCTGGAGCCAGAGGCTGCCGCGGAACATCAGCTCGATCAGTGGCTCCAGGGCCCAGGGACAACCCTCGCCGGCACGCAACTCCTGCCGGCTGATGCCAGGCAGATAGATCACCGGGATCTGACCTGCGGCCGTTTCTGCAGCAGGCAGGCTGCGATCGACGCTGCAGCGCAGCCACAGCGCCGGGCCCTGCTGGTGCTCGGGGTCGTAGTCGCCTAGGCAAAGCAGCTCGGGTAACTGCTGCCGCAGGAGGGGAAGCAGCGGTTTCCACTCGCTGCGGGGGTCAGTCCAGAGGATGGCGACCGGCGACTCCTCTGCATCGCCATGGACGTTGCAGCCGCGGAGCTTTTGGATCAGGGATTCGAGCAGGGTGCGGGGCATGACCATCAGGTATCGCCCTCCTGGCTCAGGGGCGCTGGCTGAGCCTCAAGCTGAAAACCTTTTGCGCGTAGGCGGAGATCGATCTCTTCTGCTGCCTTAGCTGCTCGATTTCGGAGCTCGTCAGCCGTTCGGAAACCACTGAGATAGCTGGCTTCGTTAGCGCTGAGGGCACCGGGGTCGATGCCGAAGGTGTGGTGGATGGCATCAGGGAACTTCTCGCGCAAACGGCGGATCACCAGGGCTTCAGGCTTGAGGGGCTTGAGCCGGCCGGCATTCACCAGCGTAATGACAGCAGCAACCTGGCCGCCACCGGCCTGGACGTAGTCGGCCAGTTCGGCCAGGGTGCCGCCCAGGCAGGTCACGTCGTCCACCAACACGTAGGCCGTGCCTGCTGTGACCGGCCCATCGAACTGGGGACGCAGCAACAGGCGCTCCATTGCCTTGGCACCGGTGTGAAACACGCGGGAGGCCTGCACGATCTCGGTTTCCACCTCTCCGTGCAACACCTCTGCGCAGGCACTGGCGAGCACTAGGGGGATGGCGTTGTCGCCCGTGGCCTCGCGTGCATGAGGGGCCACGTAGGTGAGCTCCAGCGGGAGCTTGGCTTGCAGGTCGCTGAGGAAGTCGATGGCCAGATCCCAGACCAGATCAATGGCAGCGTCTTGCTCACCGGCTTTGGCCTGGCGGTAGGAGGGATGGGCCTTGAGCGCTTGGTCGTCGTCCCACAGCCAGTAGGGCAACGCTGCTGCGTCGGGGAATGGCTGGCTGCGGATCCGCATGCCTCAACCCTCACCTCGATGACGAGCCCTGGCCGCTTCCTTGGCCGCACGGGTGTAGTGCAGGTCGTTCCAGCGGTTGCCGTCGAAGCTGTCGCCTGCAGGCGGTGCGCCTGGAACTGGGGCGCCGAAATCAGTGGCCATGGCTGGGCTGTTTTCATCCCAGCCCCAGAACCAGGGGAAGACATCTTTGGAGCGCATTGGCTCCTTGCCCCTGTCCTTCGCCCACTTGATGGTGCCGGGCTTGGCACGCAGGATCCCAGCGCCGGTCTTGCCGCCTTTGCGTAGCTTGGCACTTAGGAGTTTGCGGAAAAACCGCCTGAGAAGCCCCGTTTCTCCCTCCTGAGAGCTGATCGTTCTCCCTGCGGGCTGGATTTCAGGGTGTCAACGTCTCAGGAGGCCTGATTTCAGCCGATCTGCCCCGTTGAGGCTCCCTG
>JBKDPV010000095.1:0-6999 GCA_046342315.1 Cyanobacteriota bacterium | reverse complement strand
CGGCTGCCAGGGACGGAAGGACTTGGGCTTTTGCATGCCCCATTCTCTCGCCTGAATCCATTGCTGTCACAGGGATCTGGGCAGATTCAGGGGCGTCTGTGGAGAAGCGGACGCGGATCTTTGCGCAACAGGCTCCTAGCTCAGCCCCCCTGGGATTGCTGCCATGACCTTGCTCTCCAGGAATACGGCTACCACCGTCGCGGCGCCTGCTCAGCCGGCAGCTGGTCGTTCGCTGATCGTTCTTGATGGCGGGAGCACAGACCTGAGCGCGCTGCAGAGCGGAGCACGGCTGCCGCTGGCTCTGATCAACCCATGCGACGACCCCCTGGCCGCCGTGGCGGAACTGCTGCGGAGCCGGTCGGTGGCAGGCGATCGCATCGAGATTCTCCACCTCGTATGTCACGGCCGTCCTGGTGCGATTCGTCTGGCGGGGCAGTGGCTGGATGGAAGAGCCCTGCGGGCCGCCGCAGCCGATCTCTCCGCCTGGTCGCTGCCGCGGATCGTGCTCTGGAGCTGCGAGGTGGGGCAGGATGGCGACTTCATCGCCACCCTGTCTGAACTGAGCGGTGCGAGCGTGCTGGCCTCCATCGAGGTTCTTGGCCATGAGACTGCCCAGAGCATCGAAGGCAGCGATGGAGTGGTTCACCGGCTGACAGATCTGTTCCATCACCAGTCCCTGGCTGACTGGTCCGGTCGACTGAACTTCACCACGGCCACCCAAACTATCTCCATCGGCGACGCAGGCCTTGACCTCAGCAACGGCATAAGGCTGACAACAAATACTACACTTAACAAAAATCCACTCGGCACTACTTTTCTCTACCAGAATGCTTATGTCGATCCCGTTTCAGGTCAGACACTGGATGTCCTGATCACGATCCAGGAGCTGATAGGTGCTCGCGTCTCCGCGTTCGACAGCGAAATAAACCAGTTTAACGAGACATCATACTTTCAGCCAAGTGTAACAGTTGGGATTGAGACGATCAATGGAATAGTAGGCGGATCAGCAAGATTCCACTTCCAGTTCATCGAAGGCGGCAGCTATTCGCTGCCGCTGCCGCCGGCAGGCAGTCTCATCAATTATGAGAGCGTCACAGTGGTCAACGTCGCACCTGGATACGACGAACTACGGATCGGAAATGAAACCCCGTACACCAAAGTCAATATTTCAAATCTCAGTTTCACAGCCTTCGATATCGATGGCCAGGCTCTCAATTCTTCAGCAAGGCAATTTGTCGAAACTACATCCTATGATCCTACCAGCATTACGGAGGGCAATACATCAGAGCTTAATTTTTCCGTGATCACGGCCGAAGATAACAGCACGAGTTTGCGCATCCTCTCGCTGAACGATGACGACAGCAATCCCAACATAGGATCGGATGGATTCGATGCATCATCTTTTTTGGCTCACCAGGCTACGGTGGGGATCGGTGGGGCAGACAACTTTGACCTGATCGTTGGCGATACGTCTACAACCTCATCATATTTAGCCTTCTTTGGAATAGTTTTTAACGGCGTCACTGCCAGCCTCGGCGATCGCCTCTGGCTCGATGCCAACGCCAACGGCCTTCAGGACGACGGCGAATCCGGCATCGCCGGCCGCACCGTCACCCTCATCGGTGGCGGCGCTGACGGCCTGATCGCCACCACCGCCGACAACACCACCGCCACCACCACCACCGGCGAGGTCGGCCTCTATTCCTTCGCCGGTCTCATTCCCGGTGTCGAGTACCAGGTCCTGTTCGGCGACAAGCCCGCCGGTTCCGTCTTCAGCACCCCTAACGTCAGCGGCAACATCCTCGACACCACCGATTCCGACGCCGACGCCCTCACCGGCAAGACCCAGATCGTCACCCCCGCCCAGGGCGACAACATCACCACCCTCGACGCCGGCGTCTACGAACTCGCCACCCTCTCCGGCTACGTCTACCAAGACCTCGGCAACGACGGCGTCCGCAACAGCGAACCCCCCATCGCCGGCGTCACCCTCACCCTCACCGGCATCGACGGCGCCGGCAACCCTTTCACCGCCACCGCCACCACCGGCTCCGACGGCTTCTACCAGTTCACCGGCCTCGTGCCCGGCACCTACACCGTCAGCCAGAGTCAGCCCTCCGGCTACCTCGACGGCAGGGACACCCCCGGCAGCACCGGTGGCAGCAACGCGATCAACGACGTTATCAGCGGCATCGTCCTCACCTCCGGCGCCAACAGCACTGAGAACAACTTCGGCGAGATCCTCCCCGCTTCCCTCGGCGATCGCGTCTGGTTCGACACCAACGGCAATGGCCGTCAGGATGATGGCGAGTCCGGCGCCAGCGGGGTGACCGTCATCCTCATCGGTGGCGGCGCTGACGGCCTGATCGCCACCACCGCCGACAACACCACCGCCACCGCCACCACCAACGCCAGCGGCAACTACGCCTTCACAGGTCTTACCCCCGACGTCCAATACCAGGTGGGCTTCTCCAACCTGCCCAGCGGATATAGCTTCACCACAAGGGATGCAGCGGGAGTTAACGATGCCGATGATTCTGACGCCGACAGTGTCACCGGCATAACCCAGATTGTCACCTTGAGCTCCGGCGAGAACAACACCAGCCTTGATGCCGGGCTTGTGCCTGTCGATCCGGGCGATCCGCCAAGCCTGACGGCCCCCGGAGTGCGGACACCAGGCTTCTGGCAGAGATGGACTGGATTCTGGGATGGCAACGCCCTGACCAGACCCGATCAAACCGGCACATCAGGTTTCCCTACCGGCGATCTGCTGCTTGCCCCTCACACCAATGCCGCGGTCGTTGATCCGGTCACCGGAAACCCTGCCTCCGCCCCCGGCCTTCTGATCGGCGATTTCAACCGTAACGGCCGCACCGATTCAGGCGAGGACACCCTCTTCTATACGCTCTCTGAAGCCAGCATCCTGATCGATTCCAGCAAACATCCCTCTGGCGATCAGCGCTACACCCTGGGGCGCAGTCTCGCTGCCAGCTGGCTGAACTACTTGGCCGGGAATCCCATCGACACCGCTGCTGCAAACGACAAGGATGCCCGCTTCTACATCCGCGAGGGTGTCAACTGGTTGCAGGCCCTCACCCCTGATGAGAATGGTGACAAGAAGGGCGATGGTCTTCTCAGCGGCTCCACCAGTCCAGCGATCGCCCGCGGCTCCACCTTCTGGACCAGCAGTTTCACCACCTTGCCCACCGGGGTCTACAGCTCCAATACAAATGTCGTCTTCACCGGTGGCATTGACAGCGGCAACTCGATTCACAGCTCCCTCGACAGCTACAACAATGGCCGGGGCTTCGCCGATGGTGTCTCCCGAGGAGGCTAGGGACTGACGGCGGGAAGCCTCTGGTGGAGACCTGAAACCGCTCTCTCCGGTGATGGTGCGCAGGCCACTGCCGCACACCATCACTTGTCTGCGCTAGAAACCCGGATCCGGAATTGCGCTATCCCCACCCCCTTTTCAACCTTGGCCCGTAAGCAGGTCCACATGCTGATGCCCGCAGACCTTCACCAGCAGGTGAAGGTCAGGGCAGATCAAGCTGGCGTCAGCGTCACCGGCTACCTGCTCGCCCTGGTGGAGGCAGACCTGGCGGCAGATCCCACCACCATTGCCACGCTCTCGAGCCTCGCCCTGAGGGTGCGTGCGATTGAGGTTCACCTGGGGCTCGACTCCCGACGGCCCGGTCAACGCATCGATCCCAGCCTTCAGGACGAGAAGAGGAACCTAACCATTGATCAACCCGGCCGCTGGGATGGCCAGGAGCGCCGCCGATCGGCATCCAGCCCTCCAGACTCCCCGGAAAGCTGACCCACCATCGGCGTCGAAAGGGTGTCGTGGGAGCGGATCAGGCACGTGTCCTTCACCCGGCGGAGGAGGTCTCCCTCAGGTCGGCGACCGCGGGCCACAGCGGCTGTTCCATGACCTGAGCTGGGGCGGCTGGTTCCATGTCCTGGGCTCGTCGCCGCAGCATCGCCAGGAAGCTATGAACGGCTTGCCCCTGACCACTGGCCGGATTCAGGGTCGCCAGGGTGCGGATCAGATCCGGCAGTTCCGCCTCCAGCTCGCCGGCGCTGTACTCACGCTGACCCGCCATCACTTCAGCGAACAGCTCACGGCGTTGGCGGCGGCTCGCAGGGTAGGCCGAGAGCACCCGCTCCCGGCACTGCCGCCAGGTGCGACCCGCGCAAAGCAGATCCGCCAGTGCCGCGCTCAGCGCAGCGGCCTCGTCCTCGGCGATGCGGAGGTCGAAGGTTGGGGGAGGAGCGCCCACCCCCACGAACACCTCCAGCAGCTCGCCGGGACCGAGGACCCGTTCCTGATCGTCCCGAACCGGCAGGGCCGAGGCGGTCAGCGCCTCGATCAGGTCGGCATGGCCGGCCAGCTCACGTTCGGCCAGCTGCTGCGGCAGACGCCCATCGGGGGCCTGCTCGGCCAGCCAGCGGTTGATGGCGCCCAGGGCGAAGAACACCTCTGGGCCGGGGGAGGCGAGCTTGCCGTTGCGCAGCATCGACAGCTGGGAGTTGTGCACGCGGCCGAGGTCGAGGGCATCGGCGAGGGCGGGGAGCACGCGATGGGACCAGCCGTTGCGGGCATGCCAGACGCGGATGAGATGGGCGAAGGCGACGCGGCCCGCGGCAAGAGATTCCCGGTGACCCAAGCGATCGGCTCCGTTCTCAGCGAAAGAGGGGATCAGGATCGGTTGTGATCCGAATCCGTATTGCTATCATCGTAACGCTCTGCATCGAGGTCGGTCCTACATGGCCGCCACCCCCCTCTCCCGCCGCCCCGGCATCGCCGGCGCTCCGCCCCAGGCCCAGCACACCCGCCGCGCCGCCACCATCACCACCGGCTCCGACGCGCTGCGTCGCGCTGAATCGCTGCACCAGCCGCGCCGGGGTGAACCGGCGGGCACGGTGCCGAAAGGCCAGCGCTGGGGCACGATCGCCTTCATGGCGTTGATCCACGTGCTGGCGCTGGTGGCCCTGCTGCCCCAGTTCTGGAGCGTGCCGGCGGTGGCCAGCCTGCTGGTTCTGTACTGGGTCACGGCCTGTCTGGGGGTCACGATCGGCTACCACCGCCTGCTGAGCCACCGGGCCTTCCGGGTGCCCCAGTGGCTGGAGCGCTTCTTCGCCACCTGCGGCGCCCTGAGCTGCCAGCACGGCCCGATCGACTGGGTGGGGCTGCACCGCCACCACCACAAGTTCTCCGATACGGATGCGGATCACCACGACAGCAACAAGGGCTTCTGGTGGAGCCACATGGGCTGGATGTTCGAGGAGATCCCGGCGATGGGGGCGGTGCCCCGGCTCACGGGCGACCTGGCCGCCGATCCCTACTACCGCTGGCTGAACAGCTGGTTCCTGAGCCTGCAGGTGGTGCTCGGCCTGCTGCTGTTCTGGATCGGCACCGTCACCGGCGCCGGCGGCTGGGCCCTGGTGCTGTGGGGCATCCCCCTGCGCCTGGTGCTCGTGTATCACTGCACCTGGCTGGTGAATTCCGCCACCCACGCCTGGGGCGATGCGGTGCACGAGAGCGGCGACAAGTCGCGCAACAACCCCTGGGTGGCGGCGCTCACCTTCGGCGAGGGCTGGCACAACAACCACCACGCCTATCCCCACTCCGCGAGGCACGGCTTCGGCCCCGGCCAGATCGACCTCACCTGGCAGCACATCCGGCTGATGCGGGCTCTGGGCCTGGCCACGCAGGTGCGGCTGCCGCGGGCGGCGGCCGTCGGAAGCGCCCGGCCCGTGGCGTAGGGTGGTCGATCGGATTTCAGGAAACCAGCGGTTTCGTACGTCATGGCCAAGCGTGTTCAGGTGGTGCTCAGCGAAGACGTGCTGAGCCTCGGCAGGAACGGTGACCTGGTGGAGGTGGCCCCCGGCTACGCCCGCAACTTCCTGGTTCCCCAGGGCAAGGCAGTGCCCGTCACGGCGGCGGTGCTGCGCCAGGTGGAGCACCGGCGGGCCAAGGAGGCCGAGCGCCAGGCTGCGCTGAAGCAGGAAGCGATCTCCCTGCGCACCGCCCTCGACACGATCGGCCGGTTCACGGTGAAGAAGCAGACCGGCGGCGACGACGTGCTGTTCGGCACCGTGACCAACGGCGATGTGGCCGAGGCCATCGAAGCCGCCACCAAGAAGGAGATCGACCGCCGCGACATCACGGTGCCGGAGATCCACCGCACGGGCAGCTACAAGGTGCAGGTGAAGCTGCACCCGGAGGTCACCGCCGAGGTGAACCTGGAAGTGGTGAGCTACTGATCCCCTGCCGCCACAGGTCCACCTGAACCCCCGGAGCCACTGGTCCCGGGGGTTTTTTGTGGCAACGCCACAGCTGGTGCAACGGCAGGGGGGCGCACCCCATGACTGGGGGAGCAGGGCTGGCGCAAACGCCCACCCCGGGGGAGGATGGCAATCCCCTCAACCCCCGCCGCGCCGGACCCCGGCCGCCCTGATCCCCCGATGGTGAGCGTTCCCCTCAGCGGCTCCAGCGCCGAAGCCGAAGCGGGAAGCCTGCGCAGCGGGCGCGGAGGCCAACGGGGCGAAGCGAACTTCGAGGCGCTGCCGGATTCGGTGCCGCCCCAGAACCTGGAGGCGGAGGAGGCGGTGCTGGGCGGGATCCTGCTGGATCCGGATGCGATCGGGCGGGTGGCGGATGTGCTGCGGCCAGAGGCCTTCTACCTGGGGGCGCATCGCGAGATCTACCGCACGGCCCTGATGCTGCATGGCCAGGGCAAGCCCACCGACCTCACGGCGATGGCGGCCTGGCTGGCGGACACGGGGCAGCTGGAGAAGGTGGGAGGCACGGGGCGGCTCACGGAGCTGGTGGAGCGCACGTTGTCCACGGCGTCGATCGACCAGGTGGCACGGCTGGTGATGGACAAGTTCCTGCGGCGGCGGCTGATCCGCTCGGGCAACGAGGTGATCCAGCTGGGCTTCGATCAGAGCAAGCCCATGGAGCAGGTGCTCGATGAGGCGGAACAGAAGATC
>JBKDPV010000094.1:0-87141 GCA_046342315.1 Cyanobacteriota bacterium | reverse complement strand
GGCTTACTCCCAGGCCCTCCAGGCCTGGGCGGCTGGGCTGGAGCCCCGGGTGGCGATGAATCCCGTCCTGCTCAAGCCCCGAGGGGACAGCACCAGTGAGGTGATCCACCTGGGCCGCTCCGTGGGCACAGCACGCGCGGAGCACTACTACCGCGACTGGTTCCGTCCGGGCTGGCAGGCGATCCGCACCGCGCTGGCGGAGCTGCAGGCCGACCATCCCGGCGGCCGCCTGGTGCTGGAGGGAGCCGGCAGCCCGGTAGAGGTGAACCTGCAGGCCCGCGATCTCACCAACCTCCGCCTGGCCCAGTACCTAAGGGCCCGCTGTCTGCTGGTGGCCGACATCGAGCGCGGTGGGGTGTTCGCCCAGATCGTGGGCACCCTGGCTCTGCTCCGCCCCGTGGAGCGGCCGCTGATCGCCGGCATCCTGGTGAACCGTTTTCGGGGACGACGCTCCCTGTTCGACGAAGGCCGCTCCTGGCTCGAGCGGCATACGGGCCTGCCGGTCCTGGGGGTGATGCCGTGGCTCGATGAACTGTTCCCCCCCGAGGATTCGCTTGATCTGCTGGAGCGCAGGGGCCTCAAGCGGGAGGCCGATCTCCGTGTGGCGGTGCTGCGGCTGCCGTCGCTGAGCAACTTCTCCGACCTCGATCCCCTTGAGGCCGAACCGAGCGTTCAGCTCGACTGGGTCCGCCCCGGTGATCCCCTCGGTCGGCCCGATGCGGTCATCGTGCCCGGCAGCAAATGCACCCTGGCCGATCTGGCGGCCCTGCGCTCCGGGGGGCTGGAGCCGTTGCTGCGGCAGTACCTTGCCACTGGGGGGCATGTGTTCGGCATCTGCGGAGGGCTGCAGATGCTGGGCCGGCAGCTGGCAGACCCGCACGGTCTGGAGGGGATGGGACCCGGGGTTGCGGCTGAGGGGCTTGACCTGCTGCCGTTGGACACCATCTTCACAGCCGAGAAGACCCTGCGACGCTCCCGAGGCCGGGCCCTCTGGCCGCTGGCGGGGGAACCGCTGGAGATCGAAGGGTTCGAACTCCATCACGGGCGAAGCCTTTCGGATGCCTCGCCGCTCGCCGAGCCGTCAGGACTCGGCTACTGGCAGGCTTTCGGCGCGGTCGGGGGGGTGGTGGCAGGCACCTACCTGCACGCCATCTTCGAGAACGGCCCCTGGCGCCGTCGCTGGCTCAACCTGCTGCGCCAACGCAGGGATCTGCCCGTGCTCAGCGAAAGCCAGCCCCACCACGGCCGCCAGCGCGATCAGTTGCTGGATCGTCTGGCCAATGCTTTCGAGGCCCATGTCGACCTCACCCCCCTGCTGGCGGAGCCTGCTTCCCGGTAGCTTCTGATCTGCCCCTGCCGCCGGCATGGTCCCTGTCCCTTCCTCTGTGGCGATCCATTGGCCCGATGGCCGCCGCAGCACTGCCCCGGCCGGAATGGACTGGCTTCTGGCTGCACGGGATGCGGGCGTCAGCATCCCCACCGGTTGCCTTGGGGGTAGTTGCGGCGCCTGCGAGATCGAGGTGAACGGCGCGCTCGTCCGAGCCTGCATTGCCACCGTGCCGCCTCACCCCTGCGGAGAGCTCAAGGTGACCTACGCCGAAGATCCCCACTGGTAAGGGCAGCCAGCACGCTGCGGGCCCGGTTCATCGCGGCTTCCACCACCACGTGCATGTCCATGTAGCGGTACTCGGAGAGCCGCCCGCCGAAGATCACATGAGGCAGGGCCTCGGCCCGCTCCCGGTAGCGGCGGTGGATCGCCTGGTTGGCCTCGCTGTTCACGGGGTAGTAGGGGATGGCGCCGTCCCGGCAGGGTTGGGGGTATTCCTTCGTCACCACGGTGACATCGGAGCGGGAGCCAACAGGATCGAAATGCTTGTGCTCGATCGTGCGGGTGAAGGTCGGTTCGGGGTCGCAGTAATTGATCACTGCGTTTCCCTGATGGTTCTCGGTGGCGATCAATTCGTGCTCAAAGCTCAGCGAGCGGTATTCGAGGTGGCCTTCCTCATGGCCGAAAAACGCGTCGATGCAACCTGTGAACACCACACAACGGGCCAGGGAATCAAGGGAGGAGCGGTTGCGGAGGTAATCAATGCCGAGCCGCACCTCGATGCCCTCGAGCATCTTCTGGAAAAGACTGGTGTAGCCGCCGATCGGAATACCCTGCCAGCGGTCATTGAAGTAATTGTTGTCGTAGGTGAAGCGCAGCGGCAGCCGCTTGATGATGAAGGCCGGTAATTCACTGGGATCCTTGCCCCACTGCTTGCGGGTGTAGTGGTGGATCAGGGTTTCGTAGATGTCACGCCCCACCAGCGCTAGCGCCTGCTCTTCAAGGTTGGAGGGCTCTTGCCGGAATCGTTGGGCTTCAATCGTGGCCCTGGCTTCTGCTGGGGTACGCACCTGCCAGAGTTCATGAAAGGTATTCATGTTGAATGGCAGGGAATAGAGTCTGCCGCCGGAAAGGGCCTTGGGTGAGTTGATATAGTTATTGAACTCGGCGAAGCGGTTCACAAAATCCCACACGTGGCGGTTGCTGGTGTGGAAGATGTGGGCGCCGTAGGCATGTACATGGATGTTCTCCCGCTCTTCCGTGTAACAGTTGCCGCCGATGTGCGTGCGCTGATCGATCACCAAGGGTCGCAGTCCCGCATCGGCCGCCAGCCGAGCGAAGGTGGCGCCATACAGGCCGCAACCCACGATCAGCAGGTCGTAGGGAGGGGGAGCGGCGAGGGCCGGCAGTCCCTCCAGAAAGCGCTGCGCCTGGGAGTTCATGCCGGCTCCGTGTCCCCCCCGTTCTGGATCAGGCCGCCGCCCAGGAGCACCTCTCCGGCGTAGAACACCGCCGCCTGGCCGGGGGTGATCGAGAACTGGGGCTCGTGGAAGTGCAGCCGGCAGCGATGGGGCCGATCAGCGGCGTGATCGCACTCCAGTGGTGGCACCGGTGTGAGCCGCGCCGTCACTGGAGCGCTGCGGTAGCGCACCTGCACCGCCACCTCAAGGGGGATGTCAGGGGGAGCAATCGACACCCAGTTCACCGCCCCCACCTCGCAGTGAGAGCGGGCGGCTTCCGCCCGCGGGGCCACCACTACCCGGTTTCGGGCGGCATCCAGCGCCACCACATGCAGCGGCTCCTTCCAGGCCACGCCCAGGCCACGACGCTGGCCGATCGTGAAATGGTGGATGCCGTCATGGCGGCCCACTACCGTGCCGTCGGCCAGAACGATCTCGCCCTCGTTCGGTGCCAGATGGGCATCGAGAAACGCCCGCATCGAGCCATGGTGATCGGCCAGGCAGAGGTCCTGGCTTTCCGGTTTGGCGGCGGTTCGCAGCCCCAGTCGGGCAGCCTCGGCGCGGGTGTCGGCCTTGGTGAGCTCCCCAAGGGGAAAGACCAGGCGGCCCAGCACCGCCTGGGGCAGGTCGTAGAGGAAGTAGCTCTGGTCCTTGTGGGCATCCAGGCCCCGAAGCAGCTGGTGACGCTCCTGAGGCCCGGTGGCTGGACGGACTCTGGCGTAGTGGCCGGTCGCGATCCGTTCCACTCCCCGTTCCTCGCGGGCCCAGGCCAGCATCGGCCCGAATTTCACCTCCCGGTTGCAGCGGGAGCAAGGGAGCGGGGTGACGCCGTCGGCGTAGCCCTGTACCAGCAGGTCCACAATCTGACTTTGGAAGCGCTCCCGGGAGTCGACCACGTGGTGGGGAATCCCCAGTTGCTCGCAGAGTCCGGCGGCATCCACCAGGCCCTCGGCACAGCAGGATCCCTTGCCGCTCATCAACCAGAGGGTGAGCCCCTCGACCTGCCAGCCCGCTGCCTGGAGAAGGGCTGCGGTGAGGGAGCTGTCGACGCCACCGGAGAGGCCGACGGCCACACGCCGCTCCCCGGGCCAGGCCCTCAGGCGCTCAAGCACAGCCGTGCCTGCCGGGGTGGCCGCGCTGTCATCGGGGGCGTGCGAGGTCGCGGGGGTCGGGGAGGTTGTGGGCACAGGGAGCGGAAAGGGGCCGGCGGGTTCGCGCTGGGCCGATTGATCCCCATCATGGAAGGACGCCGCCCAGAGCCGCCGTGTCCCAGCGGACCACTTCGGCCCCCTGGCCCCCCCGGGATGCCGACCACCTGCTGGTGAGCGGGGCCCAGATGGCCGCCCTGGAGGAGCAGCTGTTTGCCAGCGGTCTGCCTGTGGAGGCCCTGATGGAGAAGGCTGCCCTGGCCGTGAGCCGTCGCCTGAGCCAGCGGCTGGTCCGGGCGCGGGAGCCGGGAGCCGTCGATCCGGGGGTGATCGTGCTGGTGGGGCCCGGTCACAACGGCGGCGATGGGCTGGTGTTGGCGCGGGAACTGCACCTGGGCGGCCATCGCGTGCGGCTGTGGTGTCCGTTCGAGCGGATGCGGCCGCTGACCGACGCCCATGCTCGCCATGCCGCCTGGCTGGGGATCCCCCGGCTGGAGATCGCTCCCGATCCGGCTGACCCAGCCCTCTGGGTGGATGCCCTTTTCGGTATCGGTCAAACCCGCCCACCCGGTCCCACGCTCGAGGCGCTGCTGGCGGATCGCCAGCGACAGCGCCCGCATCAGCTGGCGGCGATCGATCTTCCTACCGGTCTCTGCGCCGATAGCGGGGACTGCCTGGGCGAGCAGGCAGCAACGGCCGGGGTCACGTACACGATCGGTCTGATCAAGCGAGGTCTTGTGCAGGATCGGAGTCTGGCCCGGGTGGGCCGCCTGGAGCGGATCGATCTCGGACTCCCCCGTCATCTGCTGGCAACCCTGCCCGACAACCAGCCCCTCGGGCTGGGCGGACGTGGTCTTGCCAAAGCGGATCTGCTGGGGGCACCGCTTCCCGTTCCTGATCCTGCAGCAGGGAAATATGGCCGGGGCCGCCTGCTCGTGATCGCCGGCAGCGTCTCCTACAGGGGGGCCGCCCGGATGGCGTTGGCGGGCGCCTCTGCTGCCGGCTGCGGCAGCCTCCGGGCGATGCTGCCCTCCGACCTGGCGGAGGGTCTGTGGGCCCTTCTGCCCGAGGTGGTGCTGGAGCGTTCCCCGGGCTGCGATGCCCAAGGGGCCCTGTGCATGGAAGGGCTGGATCACCACGTTCTGGAGCGCCTGGATGCGGTGCTGCTCGGACCAGGGATGGGGATCGGCGCTGATGTTTCCTCCACGGGCTCAGGCCAGTCCTGGGCAGCGCTGCAGACCTTCGGCGGCCTGGTGGTTCTCGATGCCGATGGGCTCAACCGGCTTGCCGCCGGAGCCGCCGGTTCTCCCGCCGAGAACTGGTTGCGTCGGCGTGCCGGTCCGACCTGGCTGACTCCGCACCACCAGGAGTTTGCCCGGCTGTTCCCCGATCTTGCAGGGGAGGAGCCCCTGGAGGCCGCAGCGGTCGCTGCGGCCACGGCGAACTGCAGTGTGCTGCTCAAGGGGGCGCGCAGCGTGATCGCTGCCCCGGACGGGCGGCGCTGGCAGCTGCTGCAGGCCTGCCCGGAGGCGGCGCGGGCCGGGCTGGGTGATGTCCTGGCGGGCTATGCGGCTGGGCTGGGGGCGCTGGCTGCCGGAGCAGGCATGGAGGCCGATGCCCAGCTGTTGGCTCTGGCAGCGCTGGTTCATGCCCGGGCCGGAGCTCATGCTGCGCAGCGCCGGGGACCCGGCGCTGCGACGCCGTTGGCGGTGGCGGCCCGCCTGGCCCGCGCCGTGGGTTAGGCAACAAAGAAACAAAGCGAAACTTGAGGTCAACAAGCGGTCAAACCTTGCACTCGCTGCCACTGCCTTGTTCGCTGAGGCGCAACAATCAAGCAGTCCACCCATGCCGAATGACACATGTGTTCATTTGCGAGTAAATTCTAAAAGGTTGCTGAAGAGACCGCTGCTCGTGGCAATCGAGCGAGATAGTGGCTTTCCTCGCTGCTCTAAGTCCCATGACTGCCTCTTCGGTCAGGTCGAGCGATGGCTCCGGACGCAGGAGTGGTGATTCCATGACCTGGTACCTCGCTTCGATCGGTCGCGAGCCCCTGCTGACCCCGGCCGAGGAGATCGAGCTCGGCAATCAGGTTCAGGCCATGATGCAACTGCTGGAGGAGAAAAGAGACGAGCTCACGCCGCACGAACGCAAGATCATCAAGATCGGCCGCCGTTCGAAGGAGCGGATGATGAAGGCCAATCTGCGTCTCGTTGTCAGTGTTGCCAAGAAGTACCAAGGTAAGGGTCTCGAACTGCTTGATCTGATCCAGGAAGGCTCACTCGGGCTCGAGCGGGCCGTCGAGAAATTCGATCCCACCCGTGGCTACAAGTTCTCCACCTACGCCTTCTGGTGGATTCGCCAGAGCATGACGCGGGCGATCGCCTGCCAGAGCCGTACCATCCGGTTGCCCGTGCACCTGAGCGAGCGGCTCACCACGATCCGCCGAGTCAGTCTTGATCTGGCTCACAAGCTCGGTGCCATGCCAAGCCGCAGGGAGATTGCCGAAGCGATCGACATGCCGATCGAGGAGCTCGACTCGCTGTTGAGGCAGGCACTCACCACGTCGAGTCTGGATGCCCCGATCCATGCCGAGGAAGGGCGCAGCTTTCTGGGCGATCTGATCGCCGATGGCTCCAGCGAAGAACCTCTTGAGCAGGTGGAGCGTGGCATTCACCAGGAGCAGCTCGGTCGCTGGCTCGGCCATCTCACCGAGCAGGAACGGGAGGTTCTGGCTCTGCGGTTCGGTCTGGATGGGCACGAGCGCCACACCCTCGCTGAAATCGGTCGCCAGCTCGAAGTGTCACGCGAAAGGGTGCGTCAGGTGGAGCTGAAGGCCCTGCGCAAGCTTCGCAATCTCACGCGCCGGATCCCGCCGACCCTCTGAGCGGAACAGAATGTTCAGTCCTCCGCCCAGATGTAGCGGGTCAGTTCGTTGGGGTCGGGCTCCGGAGCCGCCAGGGCGAACTCCACGCAGTCGGCCACAACGGCATCGATCTCTTTGTCGATGCTCTGGAGTTCTTCAGCCCTGGCCAGGCCTTGGGACGTGAGATCGTTCGCCAGCCGCTTGATCGGATCCCGCTGAGCCCAGAATTCCTTCTCCGCCGCTGCCCGCAGTTCATCGGGGTCGGCCAGGGAGTGACCACGGAACCGATAGGTGAGGCATTCGAGCACCGTGGGCCCCTCCCCGGCCCGTGCACGAGCCACGGCCCGCTGGGCGGCGGCCCTCACCGCCAGCACATCCATGCCATCCACTTCTTCACCGGCCATCCCGAAAGCCGCCGCCTTGCGCCAGATCTCGGGATCGCTGGTGGCCCTGTTGTGATCCATGCCGATGGCCCAGCGATTGTTCTCGACCACGAACACGATCGGCAGCTTCCAGAGGGCCGCCATGTTCAGGCATTCGTAAAACTGCCCCACATTGCAGGTGCCATCGCCGAAGAAAGCGGCGGTGACGGCATCACTGTCGGCCTGGCCGAGGGCATCGCGCTTGTAGCGGCTGGTGAAGGCGGCGCCGAGGGCCACGGGGATGCCCTCGCCGATGAAGGCGTAGCCCCCGAGGAGATGGTGCTCACGTGAGAACAGGTGCATCGAGCCTCCCCTGCCCTTGCTGCAACCGGTCTCCTTTCCGAACAGCTCGCTCATCACTTCCCGGGCGGGCACACCGCAACTGAGGGCATGCACGTGATCGCGGTAGGTGCTGCAGAACCAGTCGTGCTGGAGGCGCATGGCCCGAATCACACCGGTGCTCACCGCCTCCTGGCCGTTGTAGAGGTGAACGAAGCCAAACATCTTGCCGCGGTAGTACATCTCCGCGCACTTGTCCTCGAAGCGACGGCCGAGCACCATGTCGCGGTAGAGCATCAGCCCCTCCTCACGACTCACCTGGGCGCGCTCCGCCGGGTACAGACCCTCGAGCCTCAGAGCGTGGCTGCCGGCCTCCGGGGGAGGACCCGCCGGCTGGGTCTCTCGAGAGGCGGCGAGCTCCTGAGTCATCGGATGGGGGTCCGGGGGTCTTGGGCTGACTGTAGTGGGTCCATTCCAGCCAAACGGTTTGGTGGCAACGGCTCCAGGTGAGCGCTGGCTGGCCGTAACCGGCCTCTCAGCGAACCGATACAGCGGCAGGAGCCTTCCGCGGTCTCTCCTTACACTTGCTCCCCGTCCGTCTGGTGCCGCGGTTGGAGCTGCCGATCGATCATTTTCGCCTCCTGGGGGTGGGTCCCGGCACGGATGCCCAGACGGTGCTGCACACCTATCACCAGCGTGTCGCCAGGGTTCCCGATCCCTCCTTCAGTCGCGACACCCTCGAGGCCCGGGCCGAACTGCTGAGGGCCAGTGCCGACGTGCTCAGTGATCCCGAACGGCGTGCCGCCTACGAATCCGACCTCACGGCTCTGGTAGGGGCCGGCGACGGGGTGATGCCAGCACTGGATATCGCCACTTCCCGTGAAGTTGCCGGTCTGCTGCTGCTGCTCGAGGCCGACCAGCCCCTGGAGTGCTTCGATCTGGCCTGCCGGGCCCTGCAGCCCCCCCAGACTCCAGCCCTGGGCAGCAGCAGGGAGTCCGATCTGACCCGCCTGGCAGGCCTCTCCTGCCTGGCGGCTGCCGTTGACTACCACGGCCAGCGGCGTTATGAGGCCGCCGCCCAGACGCTCCAGCAGGGACTTCAACTCCTGCAGCGCATGGGCCAACTGCCGGATCTGCGTGAGCGGATGAGTCAGGAGCTCGATCGCCTCGCCCCTTATCGCGTGCTTGACCTGCTCAGCCGGGATCTCTCGGCGGTGGAGGAGCGCCGAGAAGGTCTGGCGCTCCTCGAAGATCTTGTGCGCCGCCGGGGCGGTCTGGAGGGTACGAGCGATCCGGAATTCCCCGGGGAGGCGTTCCAGGCCTTCTTCAAGCAGATCCGCTGCTTCCTCACAGTTCAGGAACAGGTGGACCTCTTCAGCCGATGGGGAGACGCCGGATCCCCTGCCGCTGACTTTCTGGCTACCACTGCACTCACCGCCTCCGGCTTTGTCCAGCGCAAGCCCGAGAGGATCGCCGCCGCCCGCGATCGCCTGGAGGCCAGCGGTCGCAGCGGCATCGATCCCCTGCTGGCCAATCTTCATCTCCTACTGGGAGATGTGGAGGCAGCCCGGGAGGCCTTCGACCGCGGGGCCAGCCGTGAGCTGCGAGCCTGGACGGCCCGTCAGAGCGAAGACCCCCTGGCTCAGCTCTGTGCCTACTGCCGGGACTGGCTCAGCAACGACGTGCTTCCCGGCTATCGCGATATCGATGCCGATCCGGATCTGGACGCCTATTTCAGCGACCGGGACGTGATCGCTTACGTGGAGCAGGAGGATCGCCGGGCTGGTCGCTCCTTCGCCGAGCCGGGCGAAGTCTCCTTCGGCGCAGGCTTTGATTTCGGCAGCAGCACCGATCCCTCCTCCGCCTGGGCACCCCCAGGAGCGTCTCCCTCTTTTGCCCTGTCTGGCAGCGCGGGCACCCTGGTGCCTCCACCCACCACCGACCCCTTCGGCGAACCGCTGGATCCTGGTGTTGATGAAGACCTCGTCCACGGGGCGGCACGCCCGCGGCGCCGACGCACCTCATCCATCGGGGGCTTGCTTCCTCTGCCTATGCCCTGGTTGGTGGGTGGCCTGGCCGCTGTGGTGGCGGGCCTCGCGTTCGTCACCTGGGCGCTGCGACCCCGTGCGCCCAGCCCGGGGCCGGCGGGGAGCGCCCGACCCATCCCTGTGGTTCCCTCCTCCCGTCCTACCCCAGTCCCGCCGACGGCTTCGCGGCCATCCGTCCCGGCCTCCCCTGTCGTCGCGGTTCCCCTGCAGGTGGCGGAACCGAGTGAGCCGCAGCTGCGCACACTGCTCGAGGCCTGGCTCGACGCCAAGGCTGCCGTGCTGGCCGGCGACAAGGCTGCGGTTCCCCTGGATCGCATTGCCCGTGCCGCCGCCGTACAGCGCTTGGAGGAGGAACGACGTGACGACCGCAGCCGCGGCGAGGTGCAGAAGCTGGATGTGAAAGTGAAGGATCTGGCGATCGACGAGCGCAGTTCCCAGCGGATCGCGATCACCGCTGAACTGGCCTACAGCGATCGGCGGCTTGACGGCCAGGGCCGGGAGGTGGAGCGCACGGCCCCCACCACCCTGCGCAACGTCTACATCTTCGGCCGCGATGGCGGCACGTGGCGCCTGGCCGCTTCCCACGCCGCCGACTGACGGCAAAGCCTCCCTCCCCCTTCTCCCACCCCCCATGTTCGACGAGCTTTCCCAGCGGTTCGAGGACGCCGTCAAGGGCCTGCGCGGCCAGGCGGCGATTTCCGAGACCAACATCGACGGCGCCCTCAAGCAGGTGCGCCGCGCCCTGCTGGAGGCGGACGTGAGCCTGCCGGTGGTGCGGGAGTTCGTCGACGAGGTGCGCCGCCGGGCCGTGGGGGCCGAAGTGGTGCGCGGCATCAGCCCCGACCAGAAGTTCATCCAGGTGGTGCATGAACAACTGGTGGAGACCATGGGCGGTGAGAATGCCCCCCTGGCCAACGCCGACACTGCTCCCACGGTGATCCTGATGGCCGGCCTGCAGGGGGCCGGCAAGACCACGGCCACCGCCAAGCTGGGCCTGCATCTCAAGGAGCAGGGACGCCGGGCGCTGATGGTGGCCGCCGATGTGTACCGACCCGCAGCGATCGACCAGCTCCAGACCCTGGGCCAGCAGATCGGTGTGGAGGTGTTCAGCCTCGGCAGCGAGGCCACGCCGGAAGCGATTGCGGCTGCCGGCCTGGCCCGTGGGCGCGAGGGAGGCTTCGACACCGTGTTGGTGGACACGGCGGGTCGTCTGCAGATCGACACCGGGATGATGCAGGAGATGGTGCGGATCCGCGAGGCCGTGCAGCCCCACGAGGTGCTGCTGGTGGTGGACGCGATGATCGGCCAGGAGGCCGCTGAGCTCACCCGCGCCTTCCACGAGCAAGTGGGGATCACAGGAGCCGTGCTCACCAAGCTCGATGGCGATTCCCGCGGAGGAGCCGCCCTCTCGATCCGCAAGGTGAGTGGCGCCCCGATCAAGTTCATCGGCACCGGCGAGAAGGTGGAGGCCCTTCAGCCGTTCCACCCCGAGCGGATGGCCAGCCGCATCCTCGGCATGGGCGATGTGCTCACCCTGGTGGAGAAGGCCCAGAAGGAGGTGGAGCTGGCCGATGTGGCCAAGATGCAGCAGAAGCTGCAGGAAGCCACCTTCGACTTCTCCGACTTCGTTCAGCAGATGCGGCTGATCAAGCGCATGGGCTCCCTGGGCGGCCTGATGAAGCTCATCCCGGGCATGAACAAGATCGACGACGGCATGCTCAAGCAGGGCGAGCAGCAGCTCAAGCGGATCGAGGCGATGATCGGCTCGATGACCCAGGCCGAGCGTGAGAACCCTGATCTGCTGGCCTCGGCGCCCTCCCGACGGCGGCGCATCGCCGGTGGCAGCGGCCACACCCCTGCCGAGGTGGACAAGGTGTTGGCTGATTTTCAGAAGATGCGTGGTTTCATGCAGCAGATGACCCGCGGCGGTGGCATGCCCGGAATGCCCGGCATGGGCGGAGGCTTCCCCGGCATGGGGGGCTTCCCTGGGGGCTTTCCCAGCGGCGGGGCTCCTGCCGCTCCGGGCCGGGGCGGCGCTGGCCGGCCCCCCCGCCCGCCGAAGCCCGCCAAGAAGCGCAAGGGGTTTGGCGAGCTCTGAAGCATCAGCATCCCCGAAGGGGGCCGACGGGGCGGTACCGGTCAACAGGTACGATCTTCCATCGGACATCCATCTGTTAGGCCACCCATGATCAAGCTCCGCCTGAAGCGGTTCGGGAAGAAGCGGGAAGCGAGCTTCCGCCTCGTGGCCACCAACAGCACGTCGCGCCGCGACGGCCGTCCGCTGGAGGAGCTGGGCTTCTACAACCCCCGCACCAAGGAAACCCGTCTCGATACCGAGGCGATCCGTGCCCGCCTCAGCCAGGGCGCCCAGCCCACCGACACCGTGCGCTCTCTGCTCGAGAAGGGTGGCCTGATCACCAAGACCGTGCGCCCCGGCGAGATCGTGGGCAAGCAGAAACAGGCCGAGGCCCGTGAGGCCGCCGCCGCCGAGGCCCGCAAGGCTGAAGCGGAAGCCAAGGCCAAGGCCGCCGCCGAAGCTGAAGCCGCCGCCGCTGCCCCTGAGGCCGAAGAGGCTTCCGCCGAAGCCTGAGCCAGCCTCCCTCCGCTTCCGCCCAGCCTGGAACCGGGTCGGTCCCTGACGACCAACTCGTTGTTCCCCTGCCCGACCCTGCCGCCGCCCTGGCCCTTGCGGGCCGGGACGAGCAGACCCTGCGCCGCCTTGAGGCCCTCACCGGCACCACCCTGGTCCTGCGGGGCCTTGATCTTCAGGTGAGGGGGCGACCCAATCAGCGCCAGCGGCTCGCCGGCCTGCTCACCCTGATCCAGCCCCTTTGGCAGGCCGGCGAGGCAATCACCCCGGTCGATCTCCAGAACGCCCTCGCAGCCCTCGACACCGGCCGGGGCGAAGAACATCGTGCCCTGGGCGGCCGGGTGCTGGCCACCAGCCGCAGCGGTCGCCCGGTGCGGCCTCGAACCCTGCGGCAGAAGGCTTTCGTCGAGGCGATCGAGCGGCACGATCTCACCCTGGCGATCGGGCCCGCCGGAACCGGCAAGACCTTCCTGGCCACCGTGCAGGCGGTGAGGATGCTTCAGGAGCGCAAGGTGGAGAGACTGATCCTCACCCGCCCGGCCGTGGAGGCCGGGGAGCGGCTCGGTTTCCTTCCCGGGGATCTCCAGCAGAAGGGCGATCCCGACCTCCGGCCCCTCTACGCCGCCCGCCAGTCCCGACTCGGCAACGAGCGCACAGCCCAGCTGCTCGAGAAGGGAACGATCGAGGTGGCCCCCCTGGCCTACATGCGCGGGCGCACCCTGGCCGACGCCTTCGTGATCCTCGATGAGGCGCAGAACACCACCTGCGCCCAGATGCGCATGGCCCTCACCCGCCTGGGTGAGAATTCGCGCATGGTGGTGACGGGCGACACCACCCAGATCGATCTGCCGCCCGGTCAGCTCAGCGGTCTGGTGGAGGCTGCCCAGGTGCTTCAGGGGGTGGAAGGCGTGGCCATCTGTCGGTTCGGGGACGCCGACGTGGTGCGCCACCCGCTGGTGCAGCGTCTGGTGCAGGCCTATGCCAGCCGGGATGCGGGCGGCCGCCCCCGCTGAGGAAGGAGGAGATCCGCACACGCACCCCTTACGCCCTCAGGGCAGGGCTGTCAGGATGTACCGAGTCCGAATCCCGATGCCGCCATGCCGGCCAGCAGTGATTTCCAGCAAGCGATCCGCGAGGCCCAGAGCGGTGGCCTGGTGGGTCCCAATGTCGTCAACAAGGCCCTGCCCTACGTGGGCGGAGGCATGGTGCTCACCGCCGCTGGGGTGATGGGTGGACTGGCTTTGATGGCCAGCAACGCCGCGCTCTTCATGCCCTTGTTCTGGGTGGCGTTGATCGGTAACTTCATCTTTTTCTTCGTGGCCCAGAACGTGGCCACCAAAGGGGACAGCGCCACGGCCCTCCCGCTGCTCACCGCCTACAGCCTGATCACCGGCTTTACCCTGAGCGGCATTGTCTCCTATGCCCTCACCTCGGCGGGTATCGGTGCCGTGGGCACCGCCGCCCTGGCCACCGGCATCACCTTCGTTCTTGCCTCGGTGGTGGGACGCCGGATGAGCGACAGCGTCGGCCAGGCCCTGAGCGGGGCCGTTGGCCTGGGTCTGATCGGTCTGATCATCGCCATGGTGGTTCAGCTGGTGGGCGGCATCTTTGCCCCCGGCATGTTCAGGGGCGGTGGCTTTGAACTGCTGATCGCCGGTTTCGGCACCGTGCTGTTCGTGGGAGCTGCCTTCGTCGACTTCTACACCATGCCCCGCACCTACCGCGACGACCAGTATCTGGCCGGTGCCCTGGGCATGTACCTCACCTACATCAACCTTTTCGTGTTCCTGCTTCGTCTGATCATCGCCCTTCAGGGCGGTGGTCGACGCGACTGAGAGGACGTCGCTTGGATCGGGTCTGTGGCCGAAGCGAGTTTCGTGCTTCAATCTAAGGTCACAGACCCTTCCCAGCTTGACAGCGTTTCCGTCCAACCCCGATGCCACCTGCGGGGAGCAGAACCGAGATTCTTTGGTCCCGTCCTCGGAGGCTGGGGCTTTCATCCCTTCCAAGACACGATCCCGTTCGCGGCGTCGTGTTCTTTTTTGCCCTCATCACCCTGAAGAACGTCTACTGAGTGTCTCTCAGAAGCATCATCTCTATCTCACCGATGTTGGTCATCTCGTCGTTAGAGGTTTGAGCAGGAAAAAGGCTGATGAGATTCTTCAGGCTCATCGTAGAGTTGTGGCTTTGACAGATGAATGGCTGGAATGCTTCTGGTGCGAATCTTGCCAGTCATCCACCTGGTGGCATGTTCGTAGACATGACCGCCTTTCTTACAGTCTCTCCGTGGTGGAACGGGAACTGTGGGAGCAGGCTTCAGGGGTGATCCGACCAGAAGGAAATCCTAGTGTCAGTCAATTCAGCAGGCGTGAAGCCCGCGCTACAGGCGTTCAGGGCCTGCGTCAATACCGTTTCCTTTGAGTGAAGCTATGACTCGCGTTGCACTGATTACCGGCATCACTGGGCAGGATGGTTCTTATCTGGCCGAGCTGTTGCTTGAAAAGGGATACACGGTACATGGTATCAAGCGGCGTGCCAGCAGTTTCAACACGGATCGCATCGATCATCTTTATCAGGATCCCCATGAGCGTGATCCGCGACTTGTTCTTCACTATGGCGACCTTACAGACAGTACAAATCTGATCCGCATTATTCAGCAGGTGAGGCCAAATGAGATCTACAATCTTGGCGCTCAAAGCCACGTGGCGGTAAGCTTTGAGAGCCCAGAATATACCGCCAACAGTGATGCCCTTGGCACCCTTCGTATTCTGGAGGCGGTAAGGATCCTCGATTTGATCCACCATACTCGCATCTATCAGGCCAGTACTAGTGAACTCTATGGACTGGTCCAGGAGATTCCCCAGAAAGAAACCACCCCCTTCTATCCCCGTAGCCCCTATGGAGTTGCCAAGCTATATGCGTACTGGATTACAGTTAACTATCGTGAATCCTATGGTATGTATGCCTGCAATGGGATTCTATTTAACCACGAATCGCCACGGAGAGGCGAAACGTTTGTAACACGAAAGATCACTCGTGGCTTAGCTCGTATTGATGCTGGTCTTGATCAATGCCTGTTCATGGGCAATTTGGATTCTTTGAGGGATTGGGGTCATGCGCGTGATTACGTTGAAATGCAGTGGCGCATGCTCCAGCAAGAAAAACCAGAAGATTATGTGATTGCCACTGGCCGGCAGGAATCGGTGCGACGGTTCATCGAGATCACAGCCTTAGAACTGGGCTGGGGCGGCATGATCTGGGAGGGAGAAGGGGTTCACGAGATTGGGCGCCGTGCCGACACTGGTTCAGAGGTAGTGCGGATCGACCCGCGTTACTTCCGCCCGGCCGAGGTGCAGACCCTGCTGGGGGACCCAAGCAAGGCACATCGCCAGTTGGGCTGGAAACCAACCACAACCCTGGAGGAACTGGTGGCAGAGATGGTTCAGGCCGACCGGGAGGAAGCAGCCAAAGAGGCCGTACTCCGACGTGAGGGTTTTGCGGTCGTCGGGTCGATGGAGAATCCGCCCACGGCTCTGGGCCGATGACTTCCGGACGCTGATCTCGTTATCCGTCCCCTCACCTTGCCTTCTGTTCTCTCGCGCCCATGTCTCTGCTGATCAACCCCACCGATCGCATCTTCGTGGCGGGACACAGGGGCATGGCTGGATCCGCCATCGTGCGAAGCCTCAGGCATGCAGGTTATGGATCGATCCTGGCTGCCTCTCGAGACGAACTCGACCTGACGGATCCGATCTCTACGGCCACCTGGTTCGCCGATCATCGGCCCGATGTCGTAGTTCTCGCTGCCGCCAAGGTGGGTGGTATTGTAGCGAATTCTGCCTTCCCCGCCGATTTTCTTCTGGAGAATCTGAAGATCCAGAACAATGTGATCGAACAGGCCTGGCGTTACGGAAGCCGCCGGCTTCTCTTCCTCGGCAGTAGCTGTATCTATCCTAAATATGCCCCTCAGCCTATCTGCGAGGAAGCCTTGCTCACCGGGCCCCTGGAGCCCACCAACGAGTGGTATGCAGTCGCCAAGATCACCGGAATTCAGCTCTGCCGTGCCTTGAAGGCTCAGCACGGGTTTGATGCCATCAGCCTCATGCCCACCAATCTTTACGGGCCGGGAGATAACTACCATCCCACCAACAGCCACGTGCTTCCAGCATTGATCCGTCGTTTCCATGAAGCCCGGGAGCGTGGTGATGCGGTGGTCACCTGCTGGGGCAGCGGCACCCCGCGGCGGGAGTTTCTGCATGTCGACGATCTTGCTGACGCTGCCGTGTTCTGCCTTGAGCACTGGCAACCCCAGTCCGATGATCTTCAACACCTCAATGTGGGAACTGGTAGCGATGTTTCCATCCGGGAACTGGCTGAGCAGGTTGCTGCCGCCACCGGATTTGGCGGTACCATCCTATGGGACGCCGACAAGCCCGATGGCACGCCGCGGAAGTTGCTTGATGTGAGCATGCTCACCGCGCTTGGCTGGCGGGCTCAGATCCCTCTTCAAGAAGGGCTGAGGCGCACGGTTGAGGAGTTCATCAGCAGCCTGCGGCAGGGTGAGGAGGTGAGGCTTTGATCACCAAGGTGATGTTTCCCTACCGCGAGCTTCCAGGGCTCCGTGCAACGCCGGATTACCTTGGGGCCGTGGTTTTCCATGTTGGAGTCGGTTCGTGAGGGTTCTGGTCACCGGAGGGGCTGGGTACATCGGCAGCCATGCCGTTCGTGCCCTGCACCGTGCAGGCCATCAGCCCGTGGTGCTCGACAACCTGGTCTACGGCCATGCCGAGATCGTGGAGCAGGTGCTGGGCATTCCCCTCGTGGTGGGGCAGGTTGGTGATCGTGAGGTGCTCGAAGCTCTCCTGCGGGGTCGTCACCACGCACTGGAGGGAACTCCCCATGAAGGTCGACCGGTTGAGGCGGTGTTGCACTTCGCCGCCTATGCCTATGTTGGTGAGTCAGTGAGTGATCCTGCCAAGTATTACCGCAATAATCTTGGCGATACGCTCACCCTGCTCGAAGCTCTGGTGGCCAGCGAGCGGCCTCTTCCCATTGTGTTCTCTTCCACCTGTGCCACTTACGGCCTTCCCCAGCAGGTGCCGATCACCGAGGAGCATCCCCAGGCCCCGATCAATCCCTATGGCCAGAGCAAATTAATGGTGGAACAGTTACTCCGTGACTTTGGCCGTGCCTATGGGCTTCCTAGTGTGATCTTTCGCTATTTCAATGCAGCCGGTGCTGACCCCGACGGCGATCTGGGCGAAGATCACACGCCCGAAACGCACCTGATTCCTCGCGTATTGGATGTGATGAGCGGCAGGGAGCCCTATCTGCAGATCTTTGGGGACGATTACCCAACCCCTGATGGTACCTGCATCCGCGACTACATTCACGTCAGTGATCTTGCTGATGCTCATGTGCTCGGTCTCGAACGGTTGCTTCGGATGCGCGAGCGGGAGGAAACCTCGAAAGATCCTCTCGTCTATAACCTCGGAAACGGTACGGGCTATTCCGTGCAGCAGGTTATAGAAACCGCTAAACGGGTCACGGGCCGTGGTCTACTAGCCCATGTCGCCAAGCGCCGCGAAGGAGATCCCGCCCAGTTGGTGGCCAGCGCAACTCGAGCGCGCGATGAGCTGGGTTGGCGGCCTCGGTATCCTGAACTGGAGACGATCATTGAACATGCGTGGGCCTGGAACCGCCAACGTCACACCTGATGGTGAGCATTCTTTCAAAGCCGTGGCCCGCCCTCATCCCTTTTTGGTGGGTCACTCCTTTGTTGCAGATATGCTTTTTTCCCACGAGTTGCCCCGAAGTGTAGAGATTAGGCTGTTTTCATTTTTATTCTTACCATGTTCATTGGTTCGTGGTGGACGCTTCTTCAGGGTGGTGTGACGCTCCAGTCACCGAGTTTTTCGATTTATCTCTCCCCCCGACACTTCAGCACTCAGGGATGGTGCGCAGGGTAGATGGCTTAAAGTAGTCTGATGTTTCCGCAGAGAACTCCCTTGCTCTGGCTGCGTCGAGCTGTTCGCTCTGCGGTTGCTCCTTTGGCAGATCCGCTGCTCGATCCCCGTCCGGCTTCAAGGCTGATCCGCTCCACCGCCCGTAAGCAGTGGCCGCGTCTTGTGGTCAACCTCTTGCTCAGCTTCCTTCAAGCTGGCGCGGAGGGCGCAACCCTGGGTGTGGTTTTCCTTGCTGTGGACCTGCTTTCCCAGTCCCAAGGCTCTCAAAATGTCGATCAGAGTTGGAGCGGCCTTCATCTTCTGTCCTTTGTCCCAGGCTTGAGTCAGGCTGTTGGAGGCCTGTCGACGACGACACTCTTCGCCCTCTTGCTCGGTGCGGCTGTCCTGTTCAAGTTGGTGCAAAGCCTGGCAATGTATCTCGCCGCAGTGAATGTAGGCTATTACACCGCGAGGGTGAATGCAGAGGTTACAGGTCTGATTCACCATCAGATTCTTCAGTTTACTCTTGCATGTGCGAGTAACTATCCTGTTGGTGACCTTACTTATTATGCTTCGGGTGGTCCTAACGCTGTAATGAACCAGATTAATATCGCAAGTTCATTCATCGTCAATGTGATGATGCTCTTGGTCTATTTATTTGTTCTGATTTCACTTTCGCCATGGCTCCTCGCCGCCGCTGCATTGATGGCGCTGGTGTTGATGGTTCTCCAGCGCGAACTTCTACCAAGGATTCGCCTTAGGGCTTTCGAGCAACAATCTATTGGTGTTGCTATTAGCACCCGAATCACTGAGAATATTCAAGGTCTGAGATTGCTGCACACAAGTGGTCAACTCGAAGCGGCCGACAGCGGATTGCTTGAGAAGATGGGAGAGTTAGAGGGGAATTCTCGATCTATTGCCAAGCTCAATGCTGTCACGGCTCCGGTCACCATCTTCCTGCCGATGGCCATGATTGCCCTCATTGCAGTGCTTAGTCTAATGGTTTTCGGAGCTCGAAGTTCCGGCGTGCTGCCCAGTCTTGTGACCTTCGTAGTGGCGCTCCAAAGGCTGAATGGATCTTTTGGTTCCGTTGCTGCCAACTTTTCATCTTTGAATTCAAATAGTGCAGCTATACAAAGGCTCAATGAGATCCTTGATCCTCGAGATAAGACTTTTAGGCGCCAAGGCGGCATTCCTTTTAGGAAGCTCTCTAGGGCTATTGAGCTTGAAAAAGTCACCTTGAATTATGCGCCAGATTCACCGCCTGCCGTGAGCGATGTAAGTTTAACTATCCCTCGAGGCTGCACATTGGCATTGGTTGGGGCTAGTGGTGCCGGAAAAAGTTCGATTGCGGATTTGCTTGTTGGTCTCTATAATCCCACTTATGGAAGAATCTTGGTGGACGATTCTGAGCTCACTACTTTAGATTTGCTTAGTTGGCAGCAAAGGCTTGGCGTCGTCAGCCAGGATACATTTCTATTTAATGCAAGTATTGCCTACAATATTAGTTTTGGCACTCCCGGTGCCTGCATTCAAGAGATTGAAGCTGCTGCGGCAAAGGCCCAGGCTACAGGGTTTATTACTGGTCTTCCAAATGGATTCGACACAATTATTGGCGAGCGTGGTTACCGATTGAGCGGTGGGCAGCGGCAACGTATTTCTTTGGCTAGGGCTATTCTGAAGAACCCTGAATTGCTCATTCTCGATGAAGCCACGAGCGCTCTTGACAGTCAGAGCGAGCGTTTGGTTCAACAGGCGATCGAGCAATTTGAGCGCCAGCACACCGTGCTTGTGATTGCTCACCGGCTCAGTACGATTGTAAACGCCGACCTGATTTGCGTGATGGATCAAGGCTGTATTGTGGAGCGGGGAAATCATCGTGACCTATTGTCTATGAATGGCCTCTACGCTAATCTCTGGAGTCAGCAAAGTAGTCAGGCAACTCAAGGTATCACCGTTGCTCCTGCTCTTTGATGCCTATCGTCAAGGACTCAGGCCTCACTGGCCACGGGCGGGCAAGGGGTTCACCGACGAATATCCCTTGGCTGGGAAGAGCGACACTGCGCCAGTAAGCCTCAATCAGGGTGTCGCCGCGCAAGTAGTAGGCCAGCACGAGTCCTGGATTCGGGAATTTGGCGGTTATATTGCATGGTTCCGAAACTGTCCCGTAACTCCCTGTCGCGCCAGCTTCTAACCAGCGCAACACACTCATCTGGGAGCTGTCCGTGAGTTTTCCACCCAGAGAGGTAAGGTGATCGGCCACGGCGCCAGGACGAAAACGATTGCTGCGAAGATGCGGCACGAAGGCCAGACCCGTGAAGTAAGCCATCACGTCGCCGGCGCCTCGCAGAGCATTTCCCTCGAGCACCCTCACCCGGAAGGACGGACCGATCGTGCTGGCAATGGACGAGAAACCAGCGGCTCGGACATTGCGCGCTGGATCCTCTGTGCTCAGAAGGTAGGCGGTTCCGGGGGGCCGGCTCCCGTCGGCTGCCACGCCTCGATCAATCAGTCGCCGTGCTTCCCAGGCGGAGGTGGCGGCCAGCATCATGGTAGGTCGAATGCCGAGTTGCGACCAGGGACGGCGTATGTCTCCTCTAGCGAAATAGGGGTTGGTTGCGGATGCCCCGCACCTGCCGCCGCAGGATTGGGAGACGTCCAGGCCGTGGGCGAAGGCACTCGTGATGGATTGACAGCCGACCCGATAGGGCTGTACCCATGCCAAGGCGTAGATCTGAACATGGGATGGGGTCTGCCGCAGAACGGAGTGTCTGAGAGCGCGAAAATCCTTGGCAGAGATGTCCGAGCGATCAGCGGGCAAGGACACACGAATCACCTGGGAGTCAGGAATCTGCCTGGCGCGGATGTAGTGGCGCCCGATGGCTTGGCTCAGGGGATCGTTCTGGTTGATCACCAGAGCCAGATGCCGCTGGTCGAGGGGCCCATGGTCGGGATCTGGCCCAACCACCACGGGGTTTGGTGACGTCAGGCTCTCGGAACCCGTGACCAGGCCCAACCCCAGCACCGTCAGTAGAACTCCTCCCCAGGTGTGCATCTTCACCCCAGCCAGCTCCGCATCCCACTCCACCATGCTGGAGGCCCGTAGTGCGGCATGCACGGAGATTGCGGAGCCGTTCTCAGCGTCGTTGCCGCAACGCCTGCAGTCTTCTTCGAGGTCCAAGGAACTTGCGTAGCCTTCCCACCAGACGATCCGCAACGGTGGCCAGATGCTGAAGGTGTAAGTGCCAGCGCCCATCAAGTACCGCAAGCCTGCTGGGCTGGGGCGGAAGCGCAAGACCCAGCTTCTCTGCAAGAGCAAAGTTTGCCTGGCGCCAGTGGGCCTCGGCCTCATAGGCCAGTGATGCCCCACAGGATTCCTGGGAAAGCAGATGGAGATTGGCCGGCTCAAACCGCTCCACGACGATCACGCCTGGGATGTCGGCGATGCGGGTGCCAGCTTCGCTGAACACCACGCATCCATTGAGAGGGGCTTGCCACATCCTCCCTGAGACCGTGGTACCACGCTGGTAGGCATACATCAGGCCATAGCAGCAGCGGGCGCCTGCCAGCCTTCGATTGGCCTCCAGGTAGCTCAGTCCGTGGGTTTCAACTCCAAGGCGATCCCATTTACCGCCGTAGACCTCCAGAAATCCGTCCCGCACCAGATCAACGATCTGGCTCTGGTAGGGATCGTCACGCAGGGGTTTCCAGTTGGCGATGTGCAGAGGACGGGTCTGGCGCTTGCGGGCAAGGGGCTGCTGCCAGACCTCGGGCACCACCGGCAGATATCCTCTCAGCCACTCCACTCCCTCGTGGTGGTCCGGGGGGGTGAGGGACACCACTAGGATCCGGGACGCTGCGGGCAGCCGTCCTGCCCAGTCGATCCTGTGTTCCTTGACGTAGTCATAAACGTGTACATCTCCACGATGACCGGTGAGCGTCTCGCCCGGATCCCCGCGCAACAGCACGAGCAGGTCTTGCGTTGCAGGGGGGCGATTGAGATGCACCCGATATCCTGCCGACCGGTAGAATACCTGGATGTTGAGAAAGACATCCAGATCCACGTAGTCGTAGGACATCACCCAGCAGTTCCCGCGCATCCTGTAGGTTTAGGCCGCCCGCAGCCTAGGGCAGCCCTGGGCAGTAATCTTGCCTTTCCATCCCCCAGCGGTCGCTCACCCAGGCATGCTTGACCCCACCGCTGGTTTCGCCGTCCGTCTGATCGGCTACTGCAGCCTCTCAGAGGATCTGATTCTCCGGCGCTTTACCCAGGAAGGGGCGGAAGCGCTTCGGGGGCTTGAGGGTGAGTACACCATTGTGATCACCTCTGCAACTGAATGCTGGATCGCTACATCACTCGTAGGGGCGACCCATTATTTTTACTGCCATCAAGGAGAACGCTTTTATCACGGCCAGCAGATCGCCGCTATTGTCCGTGAGTCAGGGTTGGAATGGCGCTGGAACTGGCAGGCGCTCGGTGATCTTCTCCAGCTCGAAAATCTTACAGGGAACGCCACCCTTCATCCGGAGATCCACAGGGTACCTCCAGGCAGCCTTGTTCACTTCCACTGCCCCAGCCGAAGGCTGACGCTGGATAGCCGCGTTTGCCTCGACGATCTCCCCCGCAGGCACTCCACGGCATCGGAGGCAGTGGAGTGCCTGAATCGCTCTGTGGAGAGCTGGGCTGGCGCGAACCCCTACCTCTCCCTTTCCGGCGGATTCGATTCACGGGTCATCCTCGCATCGATGCTGCGCCTCGGCATCCGACCCCATCTCATCACGATGGGCAATGAGTCCTCTTCCGACGTCCAGGTCGCCCGCCGGATCGCCACTCACTTCGATCTCCACCACGAACTGATCCGGCTTGAGCTTGATGATCTCCTGGGCCATGGACTGACAGTCTCTGCGCTCACCAATGGCACCAAGACGGCTTCCCACTGGCATACTTTCGTATACCCTTTAAAGGCTTCCATTCCATCAGGCTCAGCCTTTTTTGTGGGCACTCTGGGGGAATTGGCCCGAAATTACTACTTCGATTACGGATCCCTCGGGCTGCTGGCGGATCGCTTCCCGGTCTTCTCCCTGCAACAGTTCTGGAGCCTCAAGCTTGGTAGGCACCCGACGTTCATGGAGACGGAACTCGCAGGCCTGGCGCCTGATCTGGCCCGCGAGCTTGACGCTGGTGGCATCCAACGACGGGCCCGAAGACTGTCAGGATTCTGTCACCATCGTTTCCTGCAGGGTCTCACCCGCTACTACTTCGAGCAGCGGGTGCCGAATTTCTACGCCAACGGCATCGCCATGTACAGGGCTTCCAGTGCGTGGCGCTCCCCCTTCCATAGCCGCCCTTGGATCGAGGCCGTGTGGAATCTTCCGGAACGTTGGAAGCTGGGTTCCAACTGGCATCGATTCGCGATCGCGCGCAATTGCCCTGATCTTCTGGATTTTTCTGAGGAAAAAGGCTTTGACAGGCGCCGCATGCTGCGCCGCGCTCCACCTCTGTACTGGACCCCACTGATCCAACGCACCACCTACGTGACCTACGACCAGAGCGCCACCTGGTATCGACAGCCGCTGCTCCAGGATTTCCTTCACGACCATTTCTCGCTGATTGACGATCTGGTGGACCCGGCCCTGGCTGCCCGCATCGCTGACAGCCACCGCAGCGGCACAGATCGCACCCGAACGCTTGCCCACCTGCTCACCCTCATCCGCTGGAAGCAGGTGCTCTCGGGGGCCGTCGAATGAATGGTCCCTCCTCCCGGACCCAACGGCCGATGCTCCGCACCGATCATCTGCACGGCTGGGCTGGAGCAGGCCAGGATCCCCAGATTCCCCTGCCCGCCCTCACCCTGTCCGTGGTGATCCCCACGCTCAACCAGGGCGACACGATCGAGGACACCCTCGCCTCCATCCTGGCCCAGGATTGCCTGGACCATCTCGAAATCATCGTGATGGACGGCGGCAGCACCGACAGCACCCTGGAAGTGCTGGAACGCTACCGACCCTGGATCCATCATCTGATCACAGGTCCCGATGGCGGCCAATCCGAGGCGATCAACCGCGGGCTCTCCATCGCCAAGGGTGATGTCCTTGCCTGGCTCAATTCCGACGACTATTACCTTCCAGGGGCCCTTGCCGCCGTGCTGGACCGGTTCGGCGCCGAGCCCCAGTTGCAGTTTCTAGTTGGAGCCGGCGATGTCGTGAGTCTTGAGAATGCTTTCCTGCGTCATGTCCCTCCCCTGCCCATGAATGCGACCACGATGCGGGATTGGAAGCTGGACCGCTGGGTCATGCAGCAGTCGTGTTTCTGGCGCCGCGAGCTGTGGCAGCGCGTGGGTGGTGTGGACGAATCCCTACATCTGCTAATGGACTATGACCTGTGGTTCCGCTTTTCCAAGCTCACTGAGGCTGGTATGATTGGTCAGACTCTGGCGGCAATGCGTTACTACCCTCAGGCTAAAACTGTTCGACAGCGCAACAAGACCAGTGAAGAAATGGCTTATGTGTATGCCAAGAATGGAGCATTTTCTGATTTGCGTGAATTGCTTGATGCCCTCGGTAGGGAGCGTAGTCGTCTGGAGGCCCGCGTCCATCGCTATGAGTCACAGTTGTCAGTGCGATTGCTGAAGCGTCTGCGGCTTCTGCCACGCGATTGATGGCCAGCGAACTCTTCATCGGTATCACCAGCTGGAACAGCCAGATGTTCCTGCCCACCTGCCTGCAGGCGATCCGGGCCACCACTGCCCACCTCAGGGTCCGGCTCTGTGTCGTCGACAATATCTCCAGCGACGATTCCGCTCGCATCGCCAAGGAGCATGGGGCAGAGGTGATTCGCCGCTCGTGCACCCAGCCCGAGGCGCTCAATCTCCTCCTGCGTCGCACCCGCGAGCCCCACACGCTGTTGATGCACGCGGATGTGGTGTTGCTTCACCCCCGCTGGTTTGAACTCTGCAAAGCACGCCTCTCCTCGCAAGTGGCCCTCGTGTCCCCCGAGGACATCGGCTGCGGCCCCCTCACCCGCCCCTTTGGAGCGGGCAAGCCCGAGAGCTCCTTCCTGTTCTTCCGCACGGAGGCCCTGCGGCGTTGCCGCCGGCTGATCTGGCGCCGCCGTCGCAGGATTCCACTGCCACGGAGAGAGTTTGATTTCTATGGCGGCCACGTCACCCACAACATGCCTGCCCTGCTGGGGCGTGAGGGCCTGAGCTGGTTCCCGATGAAAGTTCATGTCTCCAATAGGGAGACAACGCCTCTCTATGTGCCCTCAGAGCCGCCGATGATCTGGACCGAAGAACTTGGATATCTGCGCTATGGGCTCGGCAACTTCTACGGCATCGGTGATGACGTTACGCACTATCACAACTGGTACGACCGGGTCGCCTCCCGTAGGCCCCAGCAGGATGGTTTCGGCAAGCTCCGCCGGGAGTTCCCGAGCGAGTTCATCTGTCAGTACTCCGAACGCTTTCTCGCCGATTACCACGCTGGCCGCGTTGATCTCCCCCGCGATCTCCATGTGGTGCGCGCACCCAAGGCCCTCTGACTGAACCCTTCGTCATGACCCTCTCCTCCAAGCCAAGGCGCGCTGCCCACTTCTTGCTCCTGCCGGAACTTCTGCATTCCCCTCCCAATGAGGCGATTCTGCATGCCTTGTTGCAGGCTGGCCATGAGGTGCATGTCTTCGCCCCGGGTCCTCTCCCGGAACGCACCGACTACGGTCCCGGCGTGATCACCCATCGGGTCGACTACTCGCTGCGCTGGCTCCTGCGTCATGCTGCCCGTCCCTTCTGGCGCTCTGTCCGCTGCTTCTCCGCTACCGCAGAGGATCCGCTCGCCACAGCGGGCGTGCTGGCTGCCCTTCATGGCCGGCCCTCCTTCCTGCTGGTGGATGAGATCAAGGCCGGCAGCTACCGAGGCGACCGTTCCGAACGTTGGAAGTCCCTCTGCCGCTGGGCCATGCGACAGGCTCGCCTCACCATCGTCAACGACGACTCCCGGGTGGAGTTGCTGCGCAGCTACGCCGGCCTGTCCCCCAACGCCAGGGTGGTGGTGTATCCCGGTTGCTTCCGCACCCCGCCCAGACCGGAGCCGGAACTGCGCCGCGAACTGCGCAAAGGTTGGGGCCTTGAGGAGAACGCCCTGGTGATCGCCTCCTCCGGCGGCTTCAACCTCACGGCCGGTGCCGATTGGCTGATCCGCGCCCTGCAGGAGCGGCCCGACCTTCACGCGGTGATCCAGCCCCTCGGCGTCACGCCTCTGTGCCTCTTCCTGATGCGCCATCTAGGGCTGGGTAGCCGGCTATACCTCGAAGAGCGGCGCCTGGGCTGGCAGGAAGCCTGGAGGTCGGCGGTGGGCTTCGATATCGGTCTGGCCATTTACACCAATCAGGCACCCCAGTTCCAGCGGATGGGCATCAGCTCCAATCGTCTGTGCATGTTCATCGCTATGGGGGTGCCTGTGATCTGCAGCCGCCAGGAAAGCTTCCGCTTCGTTGAGGACTACGACTGCGGCAGAATGGTGGACTCCTACGAGGAATTTCTAGCGGCTGTTGATGTGATCGGAACCAACCTGCCAGCCATGCGCCGTAATTGCTTCCGCTGCTTCGAGCAGTACATCATGCCTCCGGATCGCTATGCGTCACTGGCGCAGGCGATCCATGCCGTGCTTGGAGCTCCTGCTGGCCTGCTGGTGGATGCGGAGGCGGCGTGAACACACCGGATCCTGCCGGTCCCAGGCCCAATCTCAACTTCAGGCTCTACAGCCTGGCTCGATCTTCCCTGCACGGGATCCGGCGGAGGATCCCCGAGGCGCTGGTGCGGCCTCGCCGTTCGCTGTCGGGGCGCTTCGCCATCGGCATTACAACCTATATCGAGCGATACGACACCTACTTCCGTCCCCTCTATCGCTCCCTCAGCCGGATCTTTCCGGAAGTCCCGATTAGCGTCACGGTCAACGGTTACGGCGACCTCACTGCTCAGTGTCGCTATTTGGAGAGGATTGAGGTAGAGCTTTGTGCCGATGCTCCCCACCACCACCACTTCGTGCTGCATGAGCGGCCCGTGGGCCTTACCACGCTGTGGAACGAATTGCTCGACCTCAGCCTGCCCCTTCCCACGTTGATCCTCAATGATGATCTGCAGATCCATCCCTGGCTGCGTCGCTGGGCCGAGGCCTTCCCCTGGGGCGAAGCCGATCTCATGCTTCTCAATTCCACCTGGTCCCATTTCGTGATCACGGATGCCACCGTCCGACGGGCGGGGGCTTTCGACCCGAGCTACCCGGGCATCGGTTTCGAAGATATGGACTACACCGCTCGCGCCGGCATTGCCGGCATCCCCATCGGCAACCGCCTCTGTCCTTACCTCACCCACCACGACCACCAGCCCACCACGACCTCCTTTGATCACGACGGCGGGCGCGTGTGGGGCAAGTACACCTCCGCCAACCAGGCTCATTTCCAGTCGCGCTGGCAGGAATGCGGCCCCGAGGACGGCGTGGCGATCCGCCAGCTCCGCAGCTACGTGAAGCCCCTTAACCCCCCTCTGCTCCCGATTCCGCTCACAAGGACGCTCGCCGGTCGCGGCCCGGGACCGATCCGGATGGACGGCCCCGACGCGCCTTCCTCCCAGAACGGGGGTTCCCTGATCGCCCCTTCGAAGTGAAGCTGCTCTTCCTCGCTCCATCGGCCTACCTGCTCGGCGGCGTGCAGGTCTGGTTGGCCGAACTGGTCCCTGGTCTTCGGAGGCGGGACTGGCAGGTGCAGGTGGCCTTGGTCTCCGGCCACTGGCACGATGTGGCGGCATACGCCCGAGCCTTCCCGGAACTTCCGGTGGTTGCCGTCGGCAACCCCACCGGCAGCGAGGAAGGACGCTTGCGCAGCATCGGACGGCTGCTCCAGGAGCGACAGCCTGATCTGGTGGCAGGGGTCAACATCGCCGCCCTGTATCCGGCCGTGGCCCGTCTTCGGCGCGAAGGATCCTTCCATGGCCGCACGGTGATGACTCTCCACGGGCTGCAGGCCGATCTGCTGGCCAGCCTGGCAGCCCAACGGAGGGTGATCGATGCGGTGATCGCCACCAACCGGCTCAGCTGCGCCCTCTGCCGGGAGCAGGCCGGTATGCCTGAAGATCGGGTTCTGTATGCGCCCTACGGTGTGGCTGTCGACCCCCAGCCCACACCGCCACCCACAGGAGGGCCTCCGGAAGGCCCCCTGCGGATCGCCTGGATCGGACGCCTCAGCGAGGATCAGAAACGGGTGCTCGATCTGCCGGCGATCCTTGCCGAACTGGATCATCGCGGGTTTGCCTATCGCCTCAGCATCGCCGGCGATGGGGTCGATTCCGGGGCCATCGAGAGGGTTCTTGCGCCCTGGATCGACCGGGGCACGGCGCGGCTGCTGGGCCGTCTTGATGCGGACTCACTCCGAGAACAGGTGTACGGCGACCATCACGCCCTGTTGATCACCTCCAGCTGGGAAACCGGACCTATCGTCGCCTGGGAGGCGATGGCTGCGGGGTTGGCGGTGGTGAGCAGCCGTTACGTGGGCCATCGTCTGGAGGGAGCCCTTGAGCATGGCGTCAACTCCCTGCTGTTCGACATTGGGGATGTCAGCGGAGCAGCCGATCAACTGGAACACCTGAACGATCCAGAACGGCGCGCCGGTCTGGTGGCGGGAGGTCATCGTCTGGTGATGGGGCGCTACACACGGGAGGCTTCTCTCTCGGCCTGGGATCGGGCCTTTCAGGATGCCCTCGCCCTCGACCCCCTGCCGGTTCCGCCCCCCGCCCCGCCGTTGCCGGTGCGGGGCCGGCTTGACCGTTGGCTCGGGGCCGCTCGGGCGGAGGATTTCCGGCAACTTCTGGGCGGAGGATTCCGGCATCCCGATGCGGGCGCCGAATGGCCGCATGCTGACCGGGATGGTGGGGAAGAGGCTGTGCTGCTGCGGCGGGCCGCTGCCCTCGAAGCCAGTACGCAAGGTGTCATGGAGGTGAAGACATGAGGATCACCAAGCGCAACGGTGTTCCGTTGAAGGAGCTTCTCGGGGTCTGGGTCAAGGATCGCTGGCGTTATGAGCGAGCCCTTCGTGCTCCCTCCCCCGCTTACCTCGCCCTGGCCAATCGCCGGGAGCGGCTCAAGCCTGCACCGGACGGTATCGGTTGGGCCTGCCACTGGCGCTACACCTCTGTACTGCACGCACCAGGCGTCCAGCCACGCCTCGGGTCGCGACTGCTGAGCCGTTGCCTGGCGGACGCCCCGATCGTTCGCCGCTCCTCGCCTTCCCATCCCCTTGCTCCAGGGGAGATCCCCCAGTTGAGCGTCCTGATCGGTCATCGGGGCGAGCAAAGGCTCCCCCTGCTGCTGGCCACCCTGGAGAGCCTCGCAGCCCAGCGAGAGGTGCGGCTGGAGTGCCTGGTGATCGAGCAGGACGATGTGCCCCGTATCGCCTGTGCCCTACCGGCCTGGGTCCGCCACGTTCATGCTCCACCCCAACCTGCTGGCGCCGCCTACAACCGATCGCACACGTTCAACGTTGGATCCCGCCATGCTCGTGGAAGGGTGCTGCTGCTGCATGACAACGACATGCTGGTTCCCGAGAGGTACGGCCAACGGGTGCTGGAACGAATCGACCGGGGCTTTGAGGTGATCAATCCCAAGCGCTTCGTGTTCTACCTGGATCAGGAGGCAAGCGAGGCCGTGCTGCGGGGGGGGGCTCCCATCGATGGGTCCGCCGGCATGATCGTGCAGAACCTTGAAGCGGGGGGCAGCATGGCAATCCTGGCCGACACCTACCGCGCGATTGGGGGAATGGATGAAACGTTCGTGGGCTGGGGTGGTGAAGACAACGAGTTCTGGGACCGCTGCCAGACCAGGCCCACCTGGATCTGGGGGTATGAGCCGATTGTCCATCTCTGGCACCCCAGCCAGCCCCACAAACTCCGCTCCGACAACCCGAATCTGATTCGTGCCAGGGAGTTGATGGAGCTCCCGGCTGCCACGCGCATCGCCTCCCTCGTGGACCGCAGGGAATCGGTATCCTGAGTGGATCCGGGTGGTTTGCCTTGTCTTCCGACCGACAGCGCTCGACGTACCGTTCACAGCTGCCGGCAGCGTGAATCCGGCTTGGGGTAAGAATGTCGCCACCGGCTCGGTCGGGGGGCCATGACGGATTTCATCCTCACCAGCCTTCTGCGACGCGTTTGGTCTTCAGAACGCGAAGCCTGCGCAGATTCCCCCCCTTTGCGTCCGAATCGGGAGCACGACCCCACACCCACCCATGGCAGGAGATCTCGTTCACCCCAGCGGCAGGGGTGGCTCCATGAGTGAAGGTGTGGTGATCCCTGACCTGGTCAGCACGATTATTCCGGTCCACGACCGGCCCACGTACCTGGCAGAGGCTGTGGCGAGTGTGCTGGCCCAGGACCATCGGCCAATCGAGATCCTGATCGTGGACGATGGTTCCCGCGATCCTGCTACCCCGGACCTGATCCGGCGGCTGGAGCGGGAACACCCGGGCGTGGTGTTCGGCTACCACCAGGCCAACGCCGGCCCGGGCCGGGCGAGGGAAACCGGGCGGCGCGCCGCCCGTGGGTCGTTTCTTCAGTATCTCGACAGTGACGACCTGCTGTTGCCGGGAAAGTTCAGCGCCCAGGTGGCCGCCCTGCGCCGCCATCCGCAAGCGCAGGTGGCCTATGGCTTCACCTTCCTGCGGGATCGGCACGGCCGGGTCAGTGACAGCCCTCAGAGAGCGACGGGGAAGGAGATCCCCACCATGTTTCCGATGTTCCTGAACTGGCGATGGTGGTTCACCAGCACTCCTCTCTATCGGCGCACCGTCTGCGACGAGGCTGGTCCCTGGACCGATCTGCGACTGGAGGAGGACTGGGAGTATGACGTTCGCATCGCATCCCTTGGGGGACGGCTGGTCTGGTGCCCTCTGCCTGTGTCGGAGCATCGCGATCACGGCCAATCACGGCTGAGCCGTGGCCCACTCCTTGATCCGGGTCGCTTGCGTGATCAGGCCACAGCCCAGACCCTGATGCTGGGTCATGCTCGTCGCTACGGCCTGAGGGCCCACGACCCCTCCATGCGGACCTTTGCCCGATCTCTGTTCCTGCTCGCGCGCCATTGCGGTGCTGCGGGTCTGTCAGGCGAGTCCCGCCGGCTGACGGGGCTCGCGCTCTCGCTGGCCAAGGAAGGGGGGGGACGCTCTCTGGACATTCGCCTGTACCAACGAATTGCTGCGCTGATTGGCTGGAACCGGGCTGGAGCCATCGGCGTCTGGCTGCATCGCTTCACTCCCGAGGGACATACCGACGAGGCGACCTGAGTTGGCGAATCCCTTGGTGTCCGTGGTGATGGGGGTGCGTAATGGCGGCAGCACCCTGGAGGCAGGTCTCCGCTCCGTGCTGGATCAGCAAAATGTGAATCTGGAAGTGATAGTGGTTGATGATGGCTCCAATGACGGCACGGATCGGGTGCTGCAGGCTCTGGCGGCGCAGGATGGCCGCCTGCGGGTGCTGAGCCGTTCCGGTCGCGGTCTCACCGCGGCCCTCATCGAGGGCTGCGCTGCAGCCCGTGGCTCCTACCTCGCCCGTCAGGATGCCGGTGATCTCTCCCTCCCCGGACGACTCCGCCGCCAGCTTGACTGCCTCGAGTCCGATCCCTCAGCGGTACTCTGCTCTACCCACAGTCGGCTGGTCGTTCCGGAGGGACTCACCATCGCGCTGAATGCACCGGATGAGTCCTCATTGGCGGATGGGTTGGGGAAAACAGCCCAGCATGGTTGCGTGATGATGCGTCGGGATTCTTTTCAGCAGGTGAAGGGCTATCGCCCCTGCTTCTATTTCGCCCAGGACTTTGACCTGTGGAGTCGCATGGTGGAGATCGGGCGGCACCGTGTCCTGCCTGAGGTGTTGTACGAGGCGCGGATCGACCCCGGATCGATCAGTGGCATGCGCCGACGTGAGCAGGACGCATTCCACCGTCTGATCGTGCAAGCCACACGCGCCCGGCGTTCCGGGCGTTCAGAGGCTCCGTGGCTCCGCAGGGCTGAGGCCCTCAGTGTCCGCTGTCGCAGGGGTCTGCCTCGCTCCGCCCGACGGAAGGCCGCCGGGGCCTATTTCATCGGTGCCAGCCTTTCGAGAAGAGAGCCCGATCTCGCACGCAGGTATCTCCAGCAGGCTGTTGAGCTCGATCCTCTGCATTGGCGTGCTCGCTGGAAGCTGGCCCGGTTGCCATGACCCTCACGGTTGCCATCCCCACCTACGGCCGCGATCAGGTGCTTCTCGACACCGTGGAAGCTCTGCTGGCCCTGGATCCACCGCCCTGGGAGCTGCTGGTGGTCGATCAGACGCCTCGCCATGTCCCCGAGGTGGAGTCCCGTCTGGAGCATCTGGCTGCCGAAGGGCGGCTTCGCTGGCTGCGACTGACCCGGCCCTCGATCACGGCCGCCATGAACCGGGCCCGGCTCGAGGCGCGGGGCGACAGGGTTCTCTTCCTCGACGACGACATCCTCCCCGACCCTGATCTGCTCGCAGCCCATGGGCGGGCAGCTGCTCACGAACCCGATGCCATGGTTGCCGGCAGGGTGCTGCAGCCCTGGCATGGCGGTCGCTACGACCCAGCGGATGCTCCGTTTCTGTTCAACGATCCGGCCCCCCGGCAGGTAAGGGAGTTCATGGGCGGCAATGTCGCCATTCCCCGCCTGCGCGCGATCGAACTGGGGGGGTTTGACACCAACTTCGTGCGGGTGGCCTACCGCTTTGAGGCGGAGTTTGCCCATCGCTGGGTGAGCGCCGGCCTGCCGATCCACTACGAACCCACGGCGCTGATTCATCACCTGCGAGCCGAGCGTGGGGGCACCCGAAGCTACGGGCTGCACCTCACCACGGCACGCCCGGACCATACGGTAGGTCGCTACTACTTTCTGCTCTGCACGCAGCCCCTTCCGCGTGCTCTGGTGCAGGCGGCAGCCGGTCTCGTGCGTGCCGTCGCCACTCGCCATCACCTCCGCCAACCCTGGTGGATTCCCTTCACGCTGGTGGCTGAGGGGCGGGGCATGGTCTGGGCCCTGAACCTGCACCGCAAGGGTCAGCGGTTGATCCCGCAGCGCAAGCCGCGGCTGTTGATCGCCAGCAGCCACCCCGTGCAATACCACACTCCGCTCTTCCAGCGGCTGGCCGCCGATTCCAGCCTGGCTATCGATGTGCTCTATCTCTCCCTACCCAGCCCGGAAACCCAGGGCTTGGGTTTTGGTCAATCCTTCACTTGGGATATCCCTCTGCTCGAGGGCTATCGCTGGCACCGTGCCGGCAGCACGCGAGGTCGCGGCATTACCTACGGTTATCGGGGGGTGAGGCTGGCCAGACCCTGGAGTGAACTGAGTTTCGGTGACAAGGGGGAGAAGCCTGATGTTCTGCTTCTGACCGGTTGGCACTTCCTCGGGCTGGTTCAGCTCCATCTCGCAGCCTGGAGGAAGGGCATCCCGGTGCTGCTGCGAATGGACTCCAATGGCATGCGCCCCCGTCCCCCCTGGCTCAACTTGGTCTACTGGCTGTTGTTCCGCGGCGTCACCCTCGGGCTGCCTGTAGGCAGCGCCAATGCCCGCTGGTACGAAGCCAACGGTTTCCCCACCAAGAGGCTGATCGCTTCGCCTCACTACGTGGACAACACGGCCTTCGCCACGGCGGCGGCGGCGAAGGCCATCGATCGAGCGGAGTTGCGTCAACGCTGGAACATCCCGCAAGAAGCTTTCTGTTTTCTCTTTGCCGGCAAGCTGCAGGCCAAGAAGCGGCCCATCGATCTGTTGAACGCCCTGGCGCTTCTCCATCGCAGCAGCCAGCACGCTTTGGTGCATCTGCTGGTGGTGGGATCCGGTGATCTCGAGACCGACTGCCGCTCCCTGGCGGCGGTGGAGAATCTTCCCGTCAGCTTCGCGGGTTTCCTCAATCAGTCGGAGATGCCAGCGGCGTACGCGGCTGCGGATGCCCTGGTGCTCCCCTCCGACCACGGGGAGACCTGGGGACTGGTGGTGAACGAGGCGATGGCCTGCGGGCTGCCGGCCATTGTGAGCCGTGTTGTGGGTTGTGCGGAGGATCTCGTGCTGCCTGGTCGCACCGGTCTTGTGGTGCCGTTGGGTGATCGCCAGGCCCTGGCGGCTGCCATGGCTCAGATGGCGGATGATCCTGAGAGGGCGGCAGCGATGGGCCAGGCAGCACGCACCCTCGTACAGCGGGACTACACGATCGAGAAGGCCGCGGAGGGGATCCTGAGGGGCGTGCAGCACGTTGTGGGGTCATGAAGGTTCTGCACGTGATTCCCTCGATCGGCCCCGTTCGGGGCGGTCCCAGTGCCGCTGCGCTGGCCATGGTCGCCGCTCTGCGCCGGCAGGGAGTGGACGCCGAGCTGCTCACCACCGATGACAACGGCCCAGGGCGACTCGAAGATCTTCCTGTCGGTCGCTGGAGCGAACGTCAAGGGGTTCCTGTGCTCGCTTTCCGCCGCTGGACTCCGCCGGTGGCCCCCCTGCGCGAGTTTGCCTGCTCCCCTTCGCTGCAGCGCTGGTTGAGCGCTCATCTCCATGATTACGATCTGCTGCACGTCCACGCCCTCTTCTCCTATCCCTCCACCATCGCGATGGCCCTGGCTCGCAGGGGCGGCGTTCCCTATCTGCTGCGCTCCATCGGCCAACTCGATCGCTGGAGCCTGGCGCAGAGCGCCCGCCGCAAGCGCTGGATGCTGCGGCTGATCGAGCGCCGGAATCTGGAAGGGGCCGCAGCCATTCACGTGACGTCGGAGCAGGAAAGTCAGGAGGTTGAAGCCCTTGGCCTGCGGGTTCCCAGGCTGGTCATTCCCCTTGGGGTTGCCATGCCTCAGGGGTTATCCCTCTCTGCGGAACGGGCGGTTGGGGAACCGGTGCGCTTTCTGTTCCTCTCGCGGTTGCATGCCAAGAAGCGCTTGGAGGTTCTGCTGGAGGCCCTGGCCATCGTCAGGCGTCGCCACCCGGGAGCGGCCTGGGAGCTGAGGATCGCCGGCAGCGGCGATCCCGACTACACCCACCGCTGCCAGGAGCGAGCCCAGGCGCTTGGCGTCGCGGATCGTTGCCGCTGGCTGGGATTCCTGGAGGGGGAAGCTAAGTGGGAGGAGCTCCGCTTGGCCGACTGGTTTGTCCTGCCCTCTGCATCGGAGAACTTTGGGATTGCCGTCGTTGAGGCTCTGGCCTCCGGTACGCCGGTAGTCATTTCTCCTGAGGTGGCCGTAGCTCCGGAGGTGGCTGCCGCTGGAGCAGGTCGGATCTGTCCTGGGCTGCCGGGTCCCTTGGCCGACGCCTTGGGGATGTCGCTCCAACACCCGACGCTGCAGCAGAGGAACGCTGCCCGTAACCTGGCTGGCGAGAAGTTCTCCTGGAGCAGCCTCGCCAGCCGCCTCGCCGAGGCTTATACCTCGCTCTCTGCCCTCCCACCTTGATGCGCCGATGATGCTTCTGGCCATGGTGGCGCTGTTCGCCATCCTCGTGTTGACCCTTCTGGATGGCGACTGGAGGACCGGCCTGGTTGTGACGCTGTTGATCGGCTTCCTCCAGGATCCCCTTCGCAAGCTCCTCCCCAATCAACCCAGCCAGATGGCTGGGTTGATTCTGATCGGCTTTCTGCTCTGCACGGTGGTTCTGCTGGACCGCAAGAGAAAGTTTGATCTGAGAACCATGTTCTGGACGGTCGCACAGTTGGATGACTGGGTGAGCGTCTATTTCGCCTTGATCGCTCTTCAGGCCGTCAATTCCTTCACTCGATTCGGAGATCCTGTTCTGACCGCTATCGGTATTGCGTTCTATGTGGCACCGGCATTGGGCCTGTGGGTCGGTTTTCAGGTTGGCATGAACATATCGCTGCTTCAGCGTCTTCTTGGTGTGTATCTCATTGGGTCGTCGATCTTCGCTATCTCGGTGTTTCTTGGCTATCGCGGGGTAAATCACCCGTTGCTCAAGGAAGTGGGTCAGGGACTTCTAATCACCTTCCGCTATGGCTTCTCGGCACAAGGGGCCTCAGGTTTTTGGCGTACCAGCGAGATCGCTTCCTGGCATCTGGCAGCAGCTTCTGCGATCGCCGCCACGTTGGGTGCCGCCTCGCGCAAGCCTGGCAATCAGATTGGCCTGTTGCTGCTCAGTGTAGGGTTCGCTTTTCTCACGATTGTTACAGGGCGCCGTAAGGCTCTGGTGCTTGTTCTGGTCTTCGCAGCCATCTTCCTGTTGCTGCTGTTCCGCCGGGCTGATCCGGCTGTGAGGGATCGTCTCGTCTCTAACCTGCTCGGGGCGAGTGGACTGGCTTACTTGCTGTTCACTCTTGTGCTGGTTGGTGCTCTGGGGCAGAACTTCGGTGAATACATCGCCCGTACGCTCACCACTCGGCAAGAGCTCTTCGAACGCTTTCAGGCCCAGGGTGTGGGTGCCATTTTCAGGGCGATTGAAATTTCCCAGGTCTTTGGGCTTGGCGTGGGTGCTGGTGCTCAGACAGGGAACCTCCAGGTCACGGCTGACCGGAGCATTACCAGTATCGGTTTCGTTTCCGAGGGTGGCGGAGGTCGCTTGATCCTGGAGTTGGGGATCCCGGGTTTGATTGTGCTCTTGATTCTGGCTTTCCTCCTGGCCTTGGTCTTATATAGAAATTTCCGGCTGCTCCGCTTCCTCCCTCCCCAGGCGGCCATACTCCTTCTGGGGCTTGCATCCTTCGCCATCGCGAATATCCCTCTCTTTATTTCTGCCGCTCAATTGTATAGCGATCCCTTCGTGTTAATCATGATGAGTCTTTGCCTGGGTTCCTTCCTTGCGGTTCCAGCTCTTGTCTCAGAGCATCATCAGCAGCGAATTCATGCTTACGGCCAATCGGCAGTGCAGCCCCGTCGACCCCCTTTGGTTCAACCGTGACACTTACCGGGGAATCGGTTGGTTCGGTAAAACTCGGTGCGCTGATCCTCACCCACGATGAGGAGGCAAATATCGCCCGCACACTGGCCTCTCTCCATTGGATCGAGCGCATTCTTGTGGTGGACAGCGGCAGCAGCGATGGCACCTTGGCCACCCTGGCCGCCCATCCTGCCGTTGAGGTGCTTCATCGGTCTTTCGACAGTTTTGCGGGTCAGTGCAATTTCGGGCTGACGCGGCTGGGCACCCCCTGGGCTCTGAGCCTCGACGCTGACTACGTCATGCCCCATGATCTGGCCGCGGAGATCCTTGCCTTGTTCGAAGGCGATGTCCAGCCCGAGCTGGCCGGCTACGCCATCCCCTTCCGCTACTGCATTGCTGGCCATCCCCTCCGGGGTGCCCTGTTGCCCCCACGGATTTGCCTGTATCGCACCGCCTCGGCCCGTTACCGCGACGACGGGCACGGGCACCGGGTGGTCATCGACGGTCCGGTGGGCCGGTTGCGGCACCCTCTCCTCCACGACGACCGAAAGCCGATCGAGCGCTGGCTCGCCTCCCAGCAGCGCTACATGGTTCAGGAGGCCGACAAGCTTCTGGCCACCTCCCCCCGCAGGCTCTCGGCGGCTGACCGGCTGCGTCGTCACACTCCCCTGGCGCCCCTGGCCGTGCTGCTGATCTGCCTTGTGGGACGCGGTGGGGTTCTGGACGGTTGGTACGGCTGGGCCTATGCCCTTCAGCGTTGCTACGCGGAACTGCTCCTGCTCCTGTTCCTGATCGAGCGCAGACTGCCCGGAACCGGCGCCAAACGTGCTGATAATGGGCCTGCTCGTCGGGAAACCCTCGGGCTGGATTCCGGGATTCGGGGCGATTGCACCCCGTCCTGATTCACTGTTTCGCCCCGTTCCTGGTTGATGCCCTCGATCCTGATCACCGGCGGCGCCGGCTTCATCGGAGTCAATGCCGCGCTTCATTTTGCCGAACGCGGCTGGGACGTGGCGATTCTCGACAACCTCTCCCGTCGCGGCACAGACAGGAATCTCTCCTGGATCCAGGAACGTTGCCCCGCGGTGCGCTTCCACCACGTCGATATCCGCGATGACAACGCTCTGGCTGCCGTGGTGCGCCAGGAAAGGCCATCGATGCTGCTGCACCTGGCAGCACAGGTGGCGGTGACCACCTCCTACACCGATCCCCGGGAGGATTTCAGCATCAACGCCCTCGGCAGCTTCAACGTGATGGAGGCGGTGCGGTTGGAGGCGCCTGAGGCCTTCGTTCTCTATGCCTCCACCAACAAGGTGTATGGCGGCATGGAAGAGGTGCCGGTGGAGCGCGGTGAGCACGGCTACCGCTTCAGCGCCCTGCCTTTCGGCGTGCCAGAGACCCAGCCGCTCGATTTCCACTCCCCCTACGGCTGCTCCAAGGGGGTGGCGGACCAGTACACGATCGATTACGCCCGCATCTACGACCTGCAGACCTGCAGCTTCCGCCAGTCGTGCATCTACGGGATCCGCCAGTTCGGCATCGAGGATCAGGGCTGGGTGGCCTGGTTCAGCATCGCCGCCCTGCTGGGCAAGACGATCACCCTGTATGGCGACGGTTGGCAGACCCGCGACGTGCTGAACGTCGCCGACCTGGCCCGCGCCTATGAGGCCGCCTGGGAGCACCGGGCCAGCATCAGCGGTCAGGCCTTCAATATCGGCGGCGGTCCTGCCAACACTCTGTGTCTGCGCGATCTTCTGGGCTTTCTGGAGGAGGAGCTGGGGATCGCGATCGAGCCTCTCTCCGGGGCGTCCCGCCCCGGCGACCAGCCGGTGTTCGTGTGCGACATCCGCAAGGCCCAGGAGACCCTGGGCTGGAGTCCGGCGATCGGGGTCGAGCGGGGCGTCCGCGACCTGATCGGCTGGGTGCGGGAGAACCGGCACCTCTTCGATTTTCTCTCGGCATGACCCGCCCCCGGGCCCTGATCAGCACCATTGAGCCGATCGATGGCGGGGTTCCGACCATGACCCGCTGCCTGGCGGGGATGCTCGAGGAGCTGGGCATCGAGCCCGTCTTCGCCTGGTATGAGCCGTGGAGCCGCCGCCCCGACCTGTCGGTGCCCCTCCCCTCGCTGCTGCGGGGATGCCACCCCGGAGAGCGCATCTGTTCCGCTTACGGCGAGCATGAGGCACATGGGCTGGGAGCCTGGCTGCCTGAACTGGAGTTCACCCACTACCTGCCCCGCCGGAGCTGGCGCGAGCTGATTGCTTCCTGTCGCTGGCACCTCGCGGTCACCGGCAACCCGCTCTGCGCCGTGCCCTATGCCCGTCTGGGTCTGCCATTCCTTGCCTGGGTGGCCACCCCCTGGGCGGCAGACCGGAGTGATCGGGTCCGCACCTTTTCCCGTCCCCGTCGCCTTCTGGACCGTGGCCTCAACGCGCCGGTGCTGCGACGGCTGGAGCGCAGCGTGCTGCGAGCTCCTGGGGCTCGCATCCTGGCTCTGAGCGCCTACACCGCGGCCGAGCTCGAAGCGATTGCCGGCCGCCAGATGGACGGCATCTTATTGATGCCGGTCAACACGCAGTGCTACAGACCGGATCCCTCCCGGCGACGTCCCTGGCGCCTGGGTTTCTGCGGCCGCTGGCTCGATCCCCGTAAGGACATCGACCTGTTGTTGCGGGCAACCTCTCTTCTGGCCCAGCGGGGACATCCTGTGGAACTCGTGCTGGCCGGAGAGAACGACCCCGAACCCCTGCGTGCCCGCTGGCAGGATCTCGGCCTGGGAGGACGGGTGCACACCCATCCCCACCTCGGACCGGAGGCCCTCGCTGCGGTGCTCCAGGGTCTGGATCTGTTCGTGATCCCTTCCCATCAGGAAGGCCTCTGCATCGCTGCCCTCGAAGCGATGGCCTGTGGGGTTCCGGTGGTGAGCACCCGCTGTGGAGGCCCCCAGACCTACGTGCTCCCCGATCGCACCGGCCTGCTGGTGGAGCGGGATGCTGAGGATCTGGCCGCTGCCGTGGTCGCCATCGCCGAGGACCGCGCTCGCCGGGACTCCATGGGGGCCGCTGCCCTGGACTGGGTGCGCCAGAACGCCACGCCGGAGGCGGCGCGCAGCCTTGTGTGCCGCCATCTCCAGGCCCTGGCCCCGCTTCCGGATTCCCTGGCGGTGGCCTGAATGTGCGGCATCGCCGGCCTGCTCGGCCGCTCCCCAGGAACCTTTGCCGACAGGGTCGGCCCGGCCCTCGCCCATCGAGGTCCCGATGATGCCGGCACCTGGCAGGACGAACGCGCCTGCCTGGTGCATCGCCGTCTGGCGATCCTCGATCTCTCCCCCGCGGGCCATCAGCCGATGACCTCCGCCTGCGGCCGCTGGCTGCTGGTGTTCAATGGCGAGATTTACAACCACCAGGAGTTGCGGCGAGAGCTGCTCCTGGAGGGCATTCGCTTCCAGGGGACCGGTGACACCGAGGTCCTGCTGGCCTGGCTGATGGCCCGGGGCCCAGCGGGTCTGCAACGACTCAGGGGCATGGCGGCCTTCTGCCTCTACGACCGCCAGGAGCGCACCGCTCTGCTGGCGCGCGATCCCCACGGCATCAAGCCCCTCTACCTGTGGCAGGGCCCGCGGGGTGAGCTGGCCTTTGCCTCCGAGCTGCGAGCGCTGCTCGCCAGTGGTCTGCCGACTCTCCGGCTCGATGTCCAGGCCCTCGGAGGCTTCCTGGCCACCGGTTCGGTGGCCGAGCCCTCCACGTTGGTGCAGGGGATACAGCGCCTGCCCGCCGGCCACTGGGCCCGCTGGAGCCAGGGCAGGCTGCAGGTCGAACCCTGGCGGCCGTTGCCCGAGTCCCTCGTGTCAGCCGGCGCCAGCCCCGAGCCGGTCGGCCAGCGGCAGGCCGTCGAGTTCACCCGGGCCGCCCTGGAGGATTCGGTGGCGGCGCACATGGTGAGCGATGTTCCGGTGGGGTTGTTCCTCAGTGGCGGCCTCGATTCCGCCGCCCTGCTGGCCCTGGCTCCCCGCGGGCTGCGCACCTTCACGATCGGCTTCCCCGAGGCCGGAGCTGCCGGTTTCGATGAATCGGAGCCTGCGGCCAGGATTGCGGCTTCCTTCGGGGCGGAGCACACGGTGCTGCCCCTCGCCGCTGAGCAGGCCCGGGCCTGGTTGCCCGCGTTCCTCGCCAGCCAGGACCAGCCCTCCAACGATGGCTTCAACACCTTTTGCGTGTCGCGGCTGGCAGCGGAGCGGGGCTTGAAGGTGGCCCTCTCCGGGCTCGGAGGTGATGAACTGTTCGGTGGTTACACCAGCTTCAGCGCGGTGCCTCGGCTGCGGCGCTGGCGTGGGCGGATCGGTCCGCTGGGACCGTCAGCAGCCTTGCTGGTGCGCAACTCCCCGGCCGGCCGGCGCCCGAAGCTCCAGCGTCTGGCGGCCCTGCTGGAGGCTCCCCCTTCCCTGGCTCGCGCCTATCGCTGCCAACGTGGCTTTTTCTCCCCCCGTGAGGTGAGTGGGCTGCTGCGGCGCTGGGCCCTGAGCGACGATCCCTGGCAACCCGATGGGGAGGAACGGCGGGAGCCGCCCAGGGATCTCGGTGATCGGGAGGCGGTGGCCTGGCTGGAAGGCACCCGTTATCTGCGCAATCAGCTGCTCCCCGACAGCGATGTGATGGCGATGGCGGCGGGGCTGGAGCTCAGGCTCCCGCTGGTGGACGCCACTCTGGAGAGTCGTCTCGGCCTGCTTTCCGCTGATCTGCGTCTCCAGGCCGGTAAGGAGTTGCTGCGCCTGGCGGTACCCGAACTGCCCGACTGGTTCACCGATCGCCCCAAGCAGGGTTTTCGCTTCCCGTTCCAGCTCTGGCTCGACGATCCGCGCGCGGGTCTGCTTGGTCAGCTGCCCCCGGTGCCCGTGGGACTCGATCTGGGGCCCTGGTACCGGCGGTGGAACCTGATGGTGCTGCAGCACTGGCTCCGGCAGTGGCTGGGCATCGACCTGGCGGATTCCTCCTGAATCGCACAGCTGGTCATCCCTGCCAACACGCCTAAGCTCCCTCCGTTTGTCCGATCCGGTCTCGCCGTCCCCGATGACGCTCGTTCTCGGTATCAATGCCTTCCATGCCGATGCCGCGGCGGCCCTCATCCGCGATGGGGAGATCCTCGGGGCCGTGGAGGAGGAGCGTTTCCGTCGGATCAAGCACTGGGCAGGCTTCCCGTCCCAGGCGATCGCCTGGTGCCTGGCTGATGCCGGTGTGCGGCTGGAGCATGTGGATCACATCGCCATCAACTCCCTTCCAGGAGCCCATCGCTGGCGCAAGGTGGCCTACACCCTGGCGCGGCGCCCGGATCCCCGTTTCCTGTGGCGACGGTGGCGCAACAAGCGGGAGCGAGCCGGCCTCGCCCAGCAGCTGGCGGCGGCGTTTCCGGGCAGCACCCCGAAGGCGCAGCTCCATTTCGTTGAGCACCACCGGGCCCACCTGGCCTCGGCCTTCTACGCCTCCCCCTTTCCCCGGGCGGCGGTGATCTCGGTGGATGGTTTCGGCGACTTCGCCAGCGGCGCCTGGGGCTATGGGGAGGGAACCGAGCTCCAGCTCGATGGCCAGATCTGGTTCCCCCATTCCCTTGGGGCCTTTTATACGGCCATCACTCAGTACCTGGGCTTTCCCCACTACGGAGATGAATACAAGGTGATGGGGCTGGCCCCCTATGGCCGTCCCACACGGATGGAGGAGATGCGCCGGATTGTTCGCTTGCAGAGCGACGGCACCTACAGGTTGGATCTGCGTTACTTCCGCCACGCCACCGAGGACCTGCCGCATCAGTGGAGCCAGGGCACTCCGGTGGTAGGCAGCCATTGGAGCGGGGCTCTCGAAGACCTTCTGGGTCCGGCCCGTCGGCCGGAGGAGCCTCTCGATCAGAGGCACCACGACATCGCCCGTTCGGCCCAGGCGATGTACGAGGAGGCGTTCTTTCACCTCCTGGGTGCTCTCCATCGGCGTCATCCCGTGGACGCCGTCTGTATCGCCGGCGGCTGCGGGGCCAACTCCGTCGCCAACGGCAAGGTCACCGCTGCCACCCCGTTCCGCCAGGTCTGGGTGCAGGCTGCGGCCGGCGATGCCGGCGGAGCCCTGGGTGCGGCCCTGGCGGTGTGGCATGAGCTGGGCGGCGCCCGCAGCGCGCCGATGCGCACGGCTTACCTGGGCAGCCGCAGTGATGGCGACGCGGTGGCCGCGATGCTCGACCGGGAAGACACCCGTCGCCAGCTCGACGAGGCGGGTTGCACCATCCGCATGCTCCCGGAGGAGGGCCTCTGTGAGGAGGTGGCCCAGGCCATCGGCGAGGGGCTTGTGGTGGGCTGGTTCGACGGCCGCATGGAATGGGGGCCGCGGGCCCTGGGCCATCGATCGATCCTCGGCGACCCACGCCGGGCTGACATGAAGGACATCCTCAACCACAAGATCAAGCGCCGCGAATCGTTCCGGCCTTTTGCCCCCTCGGTGCTACGCGAGGCGGTGCCGGAATGGTTCGAACGCGACGGTGACGTGCCGTTCATGATGCAGGTGTATCCCATTCGTGAAGAGAAGCGTCCGCTGATCCCCGCTGTCACCCATGTCGACGGCAGCGGTCGCTTGCAGACCGTGAGCGAAGCCGACAACGGCCGCTACTACCGGCTGATCAGCGCCTTCGCTGCCCGCACCGGTGTTCCGATGGTGCTCAACACCTCGTTCAATGAGAACGAACCGATCGTCTGCACCCCGGAACAGGCCCTTGATTGCTTCCTTCGGACGCGTATGGACGTGCTTGTTCTCGGCGACCACCTGATCCGGAGGCCCGCCTAGATGGGGGTGCCGCCCGGTCGGGCGCCGGCACCCAGGCTCGAGATCATCGTGCCCACCCTGGATTCCCACCACCTTTTGCCGGCGTTGGTGGAATCGCTGCAGGGCCAGACCTGGACCCACTGGCAGGTGCTGTTCATCGATGGCCCCAGTGGCCAGGCCCATCGTCAGTGGCTTGAGGGCCTCTGCCGCAGGGATGGTCGCTTTCGCTGGCAGCCCCAGGAGCCCGATCGGGTTGGGATCTTCGGGGCGATGAATCAGGGTTTCGCCGCCTGCTCCCCGCACAGCTGGCTGCTCTTCTGGGGCAGTGATGACCGGGCCGCCGCCCAGCAGGTGCTCGAGCAGCTGGCGAACGCCATCTCCCAGGGTGATGAGCGCGGGGAGCGTTGTGATCTGATCGTGTGTAGTGGCCGCTACGTTGAACGTGACGGCATGGGCAGCCAGCGACTTGGCCGTCGCACGGTCTTCCGGCTTGGCTCCTCCTACCGCCTGGCTCTGCTGCTGGGATCCACCCCGCCGCACCAGGGCACCTTGATCGGTCCCGGTGCCCGCTCCCACCTCGCCCGTTATGCCCCCCATTTCCGGCTCTCGGCTGATCTGGATTACTTCCTCCAACTGGCGCGGGTGCCCGACCTCAAGGTTCAGGTGCTTGACCTGGAGTTGGTGCACATGGACGGCGGCGGCGTGAGTGCCCGCGAAACCCACAGGCGTCTTAGGGAGGTGGTGTGGGCTTACCGGCGGGCCTTCGGAGCCTTCTGGGTGCTCCCTTTCGTCCTGCGCTACATCCGCAGGATCGCCAGCCGCTTCTCACCATGAAGAACCTGCTGCTCTTCGGTGCTTCCAGTCCGAGCGGCGCGGCCCTGCGCATCCAGGCGCAGTCGCGGTGCCTCACGGTGGCAGGGCGCCACCGGCCCCCTGGTTGCCCGGAGGAGAGGTTTCTGTTCTGCGACCTCGCCCATCCCCAGGCGACCCTGGGAGCGGCGGCAGATCAGGCGGTGCTGGTGAGCTTCGCCCCGATCTGGGAGCTGGCTCCCTTCCTGGCCCGGCAGGTGCAGCAGCGGCCGGCCACGCTTGCAGCTCTGGAAGGGGTGATCGCCTGTTCGTCGTCCTCGGTGATCACCAAGCGCTTCGCTGCGAACGCCTACGACCGCCGGCTGGTGCAGCAGCTGTCGGAGGCCCAGCGTTCTCTGCAGCAGACCTGCCGGCTGCTGGGGGTGCCTCTGCGCATCCTTGCGCCGACAATGATCTATGGGCAGGTCGGTTCCTTCCGGGATCGCAACCTCAGTGTCTTGGCGGGCCTGATGCGCCGCGCCCCTTTGCTGCCGATGCCGGCCCACTCCGGCTTGCGCCAGCCGATTCACGCCAGTCAGCTCGCCGCTGTGGCTCTCCACCTCGCCGACCGGCTGTCTCCGTTCCCTCCTCCAGCCGATGCGACAGAGGAAAACGGGACGGAAGGGAGTGGTGTGCTGCTGGCCCTGGGAGGGGACGAATCCTTGCCCTATGACCGAATGCTGGAGAGACTCCAGCAGGCCATGCCCGACGGCGATCCAGGGCGGAACTGCCGGTTGGTGCGGTTGCCGACCCGGCTGATGCTGGGCCTGGCGGCGCCGCTGCTGCCGATCAACCCCAAGCTGTTTGAAGCTGTGCTCCGCATCGGGGCAGATCTGGCAGGGTTCACCCCCTGCCACCGGATCTTGGGCGACGCTCCGCGTCGGTTCCCATTGAAACCCCTAGCTCTCTGATCCCACCCTCACGAACGCCGGTAACCTGGGTCCAGTCGACCCCCGGCTTGTGCAAAGGGTTCAGACTCCGCCGTCATCTTCCGGACTGTTCATCGCAACCGGTGCCCGGCCTTGACCCTGCTTCCTCCGCAGGCCGCGCCTTGGGGTTTCCTGCTGCTGGCCGCGCTGCTCAGCTGGCAGCTGCTGGCGCTGCTGTTACCGGTGCTGCGCCGCCGCCTGCTCGATCAGCCCAATGCCCGCAGCTCCCACCGAATGCCAACACCTCGCGGTGGCGGAGTGGTGTTCGTGGTGGTGGGGAGTGTGATGGCCCCCCTCAGTGGCTGGGGCCCCGCCAGCTGGCTGCCTTTTCTTTGCCTCCCTCTGGCTCTTGTGGGCCTGGTGGATGACCTGAGGGATCTCCCGGCGGCATTCCGCTATGGCGCCCAGTTGCTCACCGCGCTTGTGCTGGTGGTGATCCTGCCTTCCGTTCCCCTTCCCTTGTGGCTGCTTCTTGTGGTTCTGGTGGCGATCACAGCGGTGATCAACTTCGTGAACTTCATGGATGGCCTCGACGGCCTGGTGGCCAGCTGCATGATCGTCTTGCTGGCGGCGGCAGCCCTGGCCCCGGGTTCGCCGGCTCGATCCGCTCTGGCGCCGATGGTGGGGGCACTCACGGGATTCCTGGTGTGGAACTGGAGTCCGGCCCGGGTGTTCATGGGTGATGTGGGCAGCACTTTTCTCGGCGCTCTGCTCGCCGGTCTGATCTTGCTGCAGCCCGACCCCGTCCAGGCCGTTTCCCTGCTTCTGGTGGCCTTCCCCCTGTTGGCCGATGCCTTTGTCTGTGTACTGCGACGCATCGCCGCTGGTGAACGGGTGTTCCAGGCCCATCGGCTGCATCTGTTCCAGCGGCTCCAGCAGGCTGGCTGGTCCCATGCTCACGTGAGCCTGATCTATGCAGGCGGAACAGCCCTGCTGGCTCTGGGTTGGCTGTTGGCAGGGCCGGGGGCCCTGATGCTGCTGGTGCTGATCGAGTTTGCAGCAGCCCTGGTGCTCGATCGGCGTGTGGCCGTGCCGTTTGCTCGTGCCCTGGCCCAGTCCAAGGCGGCATCTTTCCCGTAAGGTCCCCTGATCGCCTCGCTTCCTTGCTCCCGTTCTGCCGCCCCCTTCGCCCCGCCCGCCCCGATGGCCGTGCGTTCAAGTTGCGCGGGATGGGCCTGTTGATGCCGGAGGTGCTGCTGCGCCGGCTGGCGATGGTGGCGGTGGACGCCGGCCTGATCGCGGTCAGCGTTGTGGGCGCTTTCGCTCTGAGGCTGCAGGACAGGGAACTGCTGATCAGCCGCCTTGCAGCCACGCCCCTGCTGATCCCTCTGGCCCTGATCTGCGGGCTGCCGGTTCTCTATTTCAGCGGCTGGTACCGCGGCCTCACCCGTTATGCGGGAAGCCATTCCATGTATGGCCTGCTGCCGCGCTCGGCCGTGATGGTGCTGACGCTGCTGCTGGTCAACACCCTTGCGGGGGCCCCCACGCCTCCGCGCTCCTTCTGGATCCTCTACTGGATGCTGTTCACAGGGACCGCCATCGGTGCGCGCATCGTGCTCCGGGATCTGCTGCTGCACCAACTGGGGCGCAATCAGGTGTTGATCGATGGCAACCGGCAACTCCGCACCGTGATCTATGGGGCTGGTTCCGCTGGCCTCAACCTGCTGATGGCCCTGCGCAACGACCCTCGCTTCCGAGTGGTCGCCTTTCTCGACGATGACGGTCGGCTGCACGGACGAACGGTCCAGGGTTTGCCGATCCACAGCCCCACCCGCCTGCCGGATCTCATCCGTAGAGAGGAGGTCAGCCAGGTGCTGCTGGCCCTGCCCTCGACCCCACGGCAACGCAAGCGGCTGCTGGTCGACCAACTCAGTCACAGTGGCCTGAGCGTGCTCTCGATCCCCTCTCTCAGCCAATTGGCCAGCGGAACAAGGACCGTCTCGGATCTTCAGCCGGTGGCGATCGAGGATCTGCTGGGCCGGGAGCCCTCCAGCCCCGATCCAGCCCTGCTGGCGGCCAGTGTGAGAGACAAGGCTGTGCTGGTGACCGGCGCCGGTGGATCGATCGGCAGCGAGCTCTGTCGCCAGGTGGTTGCCCTCGGAGCGCGCATCCTGGTGCTGCATGAACGCAGCGAATTCGCGCTATACAGCATCGAGCGCGAATTGCACGACCTGACTCGATTTGGGGATCAACCGGTTCAGCTCCGGGCCGTGCTTGGGGATGCGACGGATGTCAGCCAGTTGGAGGCTCTGTGTCATGCCCATGACATCCAGACGATCTTCCACGCAGCGGCCTATAAACATGTGCCGATGGTGGAGGCCAATCTCTGTGCTGGAGTCGCGAACAACATCCACGCCACAAGGGCTGTTGTCCAGGCAGCCTGCTCTTCAGGTGTCGAGCGTGTCACCTTGATCAGCACCGATAAGGCGGTGCGTCCGACCAACGTCATGGGTGCCAGCAAACGCATCTGCGAACTCCTGATTCAGGACGCCGCTGAGGAGGTCGCCCCGGATGGTCCCGTCTTTTCGATGGTGCGCTTCGGCAATGTCCTCGGCTCCTCCGGCTCGGTCATCCCTCTCTTCCACCAGCAGATTGCTGCGGGTGGACCCGTGACGGTGACCCATCCTGCGATCACTCGCTATTTCATGACGATCCCCGAGGCCGTCGCTTTGGTTCTTCAGGCCACGGGCATGGCTACTGGCGGCGATCTCTTCCTGCTCGATATGGGAGAGCCTGTTCGCATTGCCGACCTTGCGCGCCAGATGATCGAACTTTCCGGTCTGCGTGTCCGCGATGGTGCCAACCCCCACGGCGACATCGCCATCCAGTACACGGGTCTGCGTCCTGGGGAGAAGCTCTATGAAGAACTTCTGATCAGCAGTGATGCGGCCCCCACTGCCCACCCCCTGATCCGTCGGGCCACTGAGCCTGTCCACCCGCCCGTGCGTTTCCGCAGTCTGCTGGCAGAGCTCGATCAAGCCCTGCGCTCATGGGATCATGAGGAAACTGCTCGACTTCTGCGCCAACTGGTCCCTGAGTATCAGCCGGAATCCACCATCTCTTCTTACGCGCCCCTTCCGGCAGGGGGCCAACACGCACCATGAACCTCCGCCGACGCCTCAACGGCTGGATCGAACTTCTGCCTGCACCGTTGGCAGCTCAGATCCCAAGAATTCCACCTGCCACACCTCGCAATCTCTGGCTGCTGCTGGCGTCTGTTGTTGCCATTCAAAGCATCACGGTCTTCTGGGTTACCCAACCCTCCAACACCTCTGTGTTCGCCCTGCTGATCTGGGGTGGGGCTTTGATCTGTATCGAAGACCAGTTGGACAGCCTCACTCCCAGGCCAGGCCGCCTCGGCCTTTTCTTCGGCACAGTGCTTCTCGTGTGGGTGGTGCTTCGCAGCAGTGTGATCATGCACTGGGATGGTGTCCTGTTTGCTCTGGCTCCCCTGGCGGGGCTGGCACTGGGGCTGCTGTGCATGCCTGAGCATCAGGTCTTGACTCAACTCCGCGATGCCCTCCTTTGCCTGATGTTGTTGCCGGGCTTTGCCCTGATCATGCGGCTTTTGCCTGAGGAGCCGATCAGTCTGCTCACCGCTCAGATCGCCGCGGTGTGGGTCGGAGCACTTGGCTATCCCACGCTTGTTCGTGGGCGCAATCTCTTCCTTCCAGGTGGTGGTGTCGAAGTGCTGGGGGCCTGCAATGGGCTTGACATGATGGCCCAGATTTTCTGTGTTGCCGTTATCTTCCTACTCGCTTTCCGCATTCGCTCGATCAAGAGTCGTCTTGTGGTTCTCTTGTCCGCACCCTTCATCGGGATGATCACCAACTCCATTCGCATCGCCGTGCTGGCAGTGATCACCAGTTTTGGCCAGGGAAAAGGTTCGCCAGTCTTCGATTTCTGGCACAAAGACACTGGATCTCTGGTCTTCTCCGGTGTGGCGGTGTTCTTGTTCGGTCTGGTTTACATGCGCCTTCTTGAGCGCGAGCTACCACCGCTTCCTGATAGCGGCGACTCATGACCTCCCTGCTACCCACACCGCTTGTGGTCGATGACTCCCGGGATCCTTCTCCCTTCCCGTTGAAACCCTGGTTGAGTCTGCTTGCAGCCTTCACTATTCTTGCAACCCTTCGCACCATCCTGCTGCCTCCCTGGCCGAGCGTGAAGCCCTTGCCTTCGCCTGTGGTTCTTCAGGCAGCCCTTGAGCGCAGTGGCTTACGGCCTTCACCTCTGGCCGGTGAACCAGCCCTTCGCAATGCCGAGCAGACTCTCACCCCATCCCAGGTCTGGCGCCTGCAGGATGGCCAGGTCCTGCGGCTTCGCGGTGGCGCCGTGCGTCGCTGGGAGGCCTTTCAACTGGCTGCCATCACACGTAATGTTCCGGACCTGGCGTTGAAGGGCCGTCGTCTGGCGGCCTACGGCAGGAGCGGTCCCTTCGCTCTGGGCCAGGTGAAGGGGGGAATCGCCCAGCAGAGTTGTCTGGTGTCGGGCACCTCCTCCACACAACCTTTCGGAGTCACCATGGAGCAGCTCACTGGATTGCAAAGCCAGCGGCCGAATCCACCCCAGGCATTGCTGGCAGGCGTGTTGGGTCTGCGTCCCATGCGCACCTATGACTGCGTGGTGATCAGCCTGCAGGCGCATGGAGGAAAAGATCCATCACCTTCCACCTGGTTCAGGGTGGTTTCCGCACTGACTCCAAGCCTCTCGAGGGCGACACAGGAATCACCTAGCCTTTGACTACCTAGGCCTCCGTGCCTCATTTCTGTGCTTCCATGACGCAGGGTAACGAACCGACCACTCCAGGCCTTTCTTCTTCAGGGAGTGGTGCCAGTTCTCGCGACATCCTCACGGTTGCGGGCTATGGATTGATTGCTTATGGCCTGTATAACCTCATTCTCACCCTGCTGAGCGGAAGTGGAGGCATAGATGTTGTGATCAATCGTATCTCTCAGCTGGTTGCCCAGTTCCCTGTGCTGTTCCTTGGGCCTGCCCTCTTGCATGCAGCCCAACCAGCCGCGAGGTACCAAACTTCTCTGCGTCATGTCTTGGTGCGCTGGTTCGTGTTGGTCCTGGCGCTGTCCTATCTAGCGTTCATTCCTCTGTCTATCTTCACGCAGTACAACTACGCTCGCACCACCGAGAATATAGTCCGGCGTATGGAATCCACGCTTCAGAATCGTCGAGCAGAGATTCTAAAGGCAGTGGCTGGTGCCTCCACACCCGATCAATTCCGCTTGGCACTCAGTCGGTTTCCCGAGGTCAGTGCCGTGAATATCAGCCCTGCGGATTCACCTGCTCAGGTAAGAGATGCTATCGCCTCGGGGATCAATCAGGGCATTCAATCTCAACTTGAGCGGGCAACCAGCGAACGCAATAATCGTGTTCAGTTTCTAGAAGCCCTGATGCGTACCACTGTAGTAGGTAGTCTTGTTTCTGGTCTGTCGATGATGGCGTTAGCTCTTCGAATCATTCCATGGCTTGAACCCATTAGGCTATCGATAGCCCGAACCGGAGTTGGTCTCGCTCAAGGTGGTAAGCAGTTGTTCCGCAAGTCCCCTGCAGCGCCTCGCCGACCGGGGCTCTTTCAAGGCCTACAGAAACGTTTGAACAGCTTCAATTCTTCCTTTCAACGCAACCTGCGCCGCCAGGCAGAGAGGCGGCGACTTAAGGCCATGGCCAAACGATCCGCGCAGCGACGTTGATCTTTCCTTTTCGCCGCTCGCGCCCCGGCACCGATCCATCGCAACGCTCCCTGCCGTCGGATGAGGCGCCTTTACCTTATAGCTGGGTTCTCACCTCTCGGCTGGCCATCGGGCCAATGCCCCGGACCACATTGCACTGGCAGCAGCTTGAGGAGGCTGGCTTCCGCTCGCGATTCAGTTGCTGTTACTCCGATGAGGAACTTTTTGCTCCAATCCCGGATCATTGGACAAGCGCTGGTGTGCCTCTGCCCGACCACAGAGAACAGGAGCCTCTGCTCGAAGAGAGACTAGAACGTGCCATTGATATAGCTGGTTCGCTGCTTGAGGGTGGCCCAGCACTCTATCTTCACTGCTGGGCGGGCCGCGAACGTTCTGCCTTGGTTGCTGTCGGATTGATGGCAAAAGAAAAGAGAGGTGACCTATTTGAAGCCCTTGAATGGGTGAGGCGTTGCCATCCACCTGCCTCACCAATCTATGCACATCTTGAAATGCTTGATCAGATTATCAAGCGCAGAGCTGTGTCATAAAATGCCCACTTCCTTGTAACTATTTACAGATCTGGTTGTTGACAAGAAATCATGAGTTCTTGTCTCCACCAAAGCGTCTTAGCCAGCCTCCCCTTTGCGAGCTCCCACGATCGGGAGGGGTGATTGAGTTGCTGGGAGCTTCTGTTCCATTGGCAGTCTCTGCTGAGGAGGGCGCTTCCACAGAGGGAGCCTCCACAGTTGTTGAACGGGTTCCGGCTGGAGCAGCGTCGCTGTTCGTGCGGCTACCACGCATGTAGCTGCCCAAAGGTTTGCCGTAGGTGCCGTATTTGCCGTAGCGAGAACCGGCTTTGCCATAGCTGCCCGCATAGGCGTAGTGATAGTAATAGCCGTATTCGTAGCCATAATCGTTAAGCCGACTTGGGAAGTTCACCTGGTTGCAGATAAGACCCAGTACGTCAACCCCCGTGGCTTTGATACGGCGGGCAGCCTGGGGAGCAAGGTCCCGACTGACCTTGCCTAGACCAACCAAGAAGAGAATTCCATCTAGTTTCTCTCCGAGCAGAATCGGGTCTGCCAGCATCAAGCAGGGGGGTGCATCAAAGAGGACAATGTCGTAACCAGGGAGTTGTCGAATCTGGTCAACCACCTCCTGGCATCGTTGCGAGTTCAGCAATTTTGCAGGATCGGGCGGTTTGGGTCCTGCCGGGAGAATATCAAGATTCTCTTGAATGTTAAGGATCAGATCGGCCGACATCAGTGAGGGATCGGACAGGAGGGTGGAGAGTCCGTCCCCCTGGGCAACACCCAGATAGCGGTTTTGCATGGGGAGGCGCATGTCCGAGTCCACAATCAGAACCTTGAGACCAAGATCGGCAAGAGTACGTGCGAACACCGTCACGGAAGTGGATTTACCCTCGCCCTGTGTAGAGGATGTGACACCGACGAGGCGGATATTGCGATCGGCGCGCAGTAGGCGGAAGGTGGTGAAAAGACTCCGAAGGGATTCCTTAATGGCGAACCGCTCGCTGGCGGTCATTTTCGAGATGCTATTGGAGATCTCTACTCCAGGTTCCAGAGGCAGGTGGGGAATCAGACCGAGAACTGGCAGTTGCAGATCTTTCTCGGCTTCCATGGGGGTATGGAAGACGTTGTCCGTCTTTTCACGTAACAGGGCAGCCCCAAGCCCAGCAACCAGGCCGAGCATCAGAGCACGAAAAAGATCCCGCTGAATGTTGGGCTCCACAGGAACATCCCCGAACTCTGGAGGAGAGATCACCTGCCAGGCCCGGGTGGTTCGCGCACGCTCCAGGCGGAAAGACTCCCGCGCCTGGATGTAGGAGGCATAGCTGTTACGGGCTACCGAGAGCCGTTGCTGCAGATCTTCATACTCCTTCATCAGCATCGGGCTGGTGCGGAAGTTATCGTTTAGCAGCAGAATCTGTCGATTCAATTCATCCTGCTGTGCGCCGATGGCCAGAAGCTGAGCACGGATGGCATCGGTGGCCTGCTGCTGCACCACAGGCATCAGTTGGTCGCGGCGGGCCTTGATCGACTGAACGATCGGGGAGTCTTCCCGGAAAGTGCCGCGAGCTGAAGCCAGCTGTTGTTCAAACTCATTGAGCTGAGCACTAGGTGTCTTGCCACCTGCAGCGGATTGGGCGGCTTCACCCCGACCAGGGGTTGCCAGGCTGGCGGAACCAAGCTGAGCAAAAGCTGTGGGTGCTCCGCTCGGCGAGAACTGCAGTTTGCCAGAACGCACGGAGGCGAGCTGACTCTCCAGCTGAGCCTGCTGAACCTGAAGAGCCCGCAACTGACTCACAATTCCATCGCGGCTCCCCTGGATGGAAGCAGCCATCGATGAGGGATCCAGGAACTTGTTGCGCTGTCGGAATTCTCGCAATTCCCTCTGGAGCTTTTCAACCCTTGCTTCTAGATCTGGAGCCTGTGAATCGAGAAAGCGGACACCCGAGTCAACGGCGGACTGACGCTGGGAAAGGGAGAAGCGTGTGTATTCCTGCGCCAGTTGGGAGAGGATGGCTCTTCCCTTTGCAGGGTCTCGCCAACGAAGGTTGACGTTCAGAACCTCTTGCACGTCTCCAGCCGGCTGGATGTTCAGGTTCCCCAGGATCTCCGGGATGGCGACCCCCTGCTTGAGAGCCACAGGCCGGACGAGCAGTGGGCTGCGCATCAGCACGATCAGGCTCGGCACATCGTTCTCTACGGTGCTGCGGGCGATCGCTTCGACCGGGCCTCCAGTCGCTCCAGCGCCCCGGGTCTCGAAAGGGTTGGCGATCTGGAGCTGGAATCCTCCTTCGTAAACCGGAGAGAAAATCCGCTGGCGCAGGGTGTTCAGGGCCAGAATCCCTGTCACGAGGCCGAAGGTGAACAGGAAGACACCCTGTCGCCGATTGACGGTCCTCAGGATCCCGCTGAGGCCGCCGGGCGAGGTTCGATCATCGGTGTTTGGACTGAGCGGAGACCCGATGAGGTCTGACCCACCTGGCCTGGAATAGCCGTACCCGAGGTTGGCCTCACGTGCAGGCACGGATGGAAGGACCACCCCGCTTCCAGGGGGTTCGGCAGGCGCACCCGTAATGGTCACGGTGGGATCAGCTGGCAGGTTGGTATCGAACCTTAGGCCACCTGGACAGTTTCGGCAGATCTGCCCAGCCCCTCTACAGTGCAGTCCCGTTTCCTCGCGACCGTGACGCCGCCGCCCCTGCGCCCATCTTCCCGGAAGGGTTCCAGTTCTGGTCTGCGTCTGCACGCCCTGGGACTGGCCGGCACGCTTGTCCTGGGCCCGACGCTTCCCATCGGGCCCGTGCTTGCAGCTCCTCCTGCCGTCTCAGCTCCTACGTCCGCCGTCCCCCTTGTAGACAGCACGTCTCAGATCTACTCCGATCTCTACGTCCTGGGTCCGGGAGACGCTCTCACCCTCACCTTCCTGGATCCAAGCGCGGAGAGCGTGGGTGGTCCCGTGAACATCCTCCCCGATGGAACGTCCACCCTCGCCCTGCTCGGGTCGGTCCAGCTGACCGGACTCACCATCGGCCAGGCCACGCGTTGGCTCACGTCCCTCTACGCCAAGCAGCTGGTGCGACCCCAGCTCTTCCTCACCCTCACCACCCCCCGGCCTGTCAAGGTGACGGTCATCGGCGAGGTGGAACGTCCAGGCCTTTACCCTCTGCCCAGCCTCGCCACCCCGGTGCTTGCCATCCAATCAGCCGGTGGGATCACTCTCAACTCAGACATCCGCCGGGTGCTTCTGCGCCGCCGTGCCGGCGCCGATGGTAGCCAAAAGCAAACGGTTCTCGACCTTGCCCAACTGTTCCAGTTCGGTAATCAACGTCAGAATCCCATCCTCTTTGATGGCGATACGCTCATCGTTGGACGAACTGAGGAGATTGTCCCTCAGGAAATTCTGCAGCTCGGAGCCACAAATCTGGCCCCCACCTCCATCAGTGTGAACGTCATTGGCGAGGTTAAGGCGCCCGGCACGCTCAATCTGCCGGCCAACACCCCTCTGCTGGAAGCGATATTCCGAGCAGGAGGACCCGTGCAGTGGCGTGCGAACAGGCGCAACGTTGAACTGGTGCGCCTCAACCGTAATGGCACCACCTCGCGGGAGGTTTTCAATTATAAAGATAGCCAAAACGTTTCCAAAGGCCTCAATCCGCCCCTGCGCAACGGTGACACGATCATCGTCAATCGCAGTTTCTATGGCGAGACCGTTGATGTCCTCAACCAGGTGGTCGTTCCTCTGAGCACCGTGGGCACCTTCCTCAACTACAGCACATGGTGGGACCGGAACCGCTGATCCCCCCCCCTCGCCCTCAACCGCACTTTTCGCCGCCCTAACGATGCGCCACTACCCCACTCCGATCAGCTCCCGGGCCATCGCCTGGGCATTGCTGAGCCAGTCGTTCTGGCTTCCCCTGGTGTCCATCGATGCTCATGATCGATGGCAGGCAAGGGTCAAGGCCCTCACCCCGCCCACCGACCCGGCCATTGCCTCCGGTGAGAAACCGGATCCCCTGCCGCCCACACGCCTGGCCACCACTCTTCCTCTTCCTTCTCTTGAGGAAGATGCCCTCGGGGTACGCCGGGAGCCTTCCTCCCCGAGAACCAGCGTTGAGGGCGCCAGCACCGGTCTGTTGCTGGGAGGCAGCCCAAGTCGTGGGCAGCTTTCCATCCCCACCCCGTGGCTCGGCGGCTTCAAGCGCGCTGTGGAGACTCCCGTTCAGGCCGTGATGGCCCTGGCCAGCCCCTCGCGATGGATTCCCGCGGCCGCACCGGCCCCCAGGCTGAAGCCATCCCCCCCTACGAACGAGAGCTCAGCGCGTTGGCATGGCCCTCCCATCCCCACCAGTGGCAGCGATGTGCTGCTGCGCAGCTTCACTCGTTCGGAATTGCTCGGCGGCACCCTCGGGCTTCGGGACCTTGATGAGGCGCCGATGTCCACCGTGGCCCTTGCAGAAAAGGCTCGCTGGGCAGGAAGCGCCGATCCGATGGCGCCCCTTCCCGCCCTTTGGCGCGATCCGATCCGGCGTGCCCTGGGTCAGATCCCCGGTGGTGGAGCTCGGGTCGAACAGGCACGGGTGGTGCATGTGCCGTCCCGCCGGGTGACCCGCACCACCGAGGTGCCCCTGGCTCTCCAGAGTGATGGTTCAGTCGACATCCTCAGCAGGCCTGACAACCCTGGTGTCGTGCGGGAAATTGAGGACTGGTCCAGCCGACAGCAAGCCCCGAGCCGTGGTGGCGTTCTCCCCGCGGTGGTGCTGCTCCACCCCGTGACGGATGTTCCTTCTATCAGCCCTGCTGAGTCGATTCCGATCCCGATCCGCAGCGAAGCCCAGTCCCTGTCGCAGCCCACTACTGGCGCCTCCACCAGCCCTGCCCAGTCTCCAGATGCACCCAAGGCGTCCCCATCTTCATGGGAGGAGGTGGTGCCGAGTGCTCCCTCGCCTCAACCCCAGGCGGTCGCCCCGGCATCCCAGCCGATTGTTGAAGCACCCGCACCCGAACCCGAACCGGCTGCCATGGCCGCCGACCCCATGCCGGCCCCCGTTCCGGCAGTCGAACCGGTGCCGACTCCGTGATCCTGCTTACCATCACTGCAAAATTTGGAGGTACCTGGGCGTGGCCAGTCGGCTGAAATTCTCAACGTTTCGCTGGCTGATGGGCGCGGCGATCATCGGAGCACCGTCGGCTTGCCTGGCCCAGCAGCTACTTCCTCTTGATCCCCGGATTCCCATCCCCCAGGGCCCGGTGTCCCTGTCGCCTGCCCCCTGGCAGTTCGTGGGCACCGATCAGGCTCCGGGGCCATGGGAGCCGGTGGGAAATGAACTTGCCCTGGGTTCTGAGTACCAGCCCAAGCCAGCCGTCTTCACTCCCGAGGATCTCACTGCCGTTCCCCGCACACGCGACATCATCGAGAATGTCGGGATCTTCGGCATCGGCGGCGGCGTCCGCTTTGGGGCCGGTGATTCCACCAACGGCGTGCTCACTGGGCGTGTGGGCTACAAGCTCAATGGCACTACTGCGATTTCGCTTCGACCCAGCTGGATCTTCAGTAACAATGATAACAATAATAATGGCGGCAGTACGAATAACGATGGTTCCCTGCGTCTCCCTCTGACTGTAGATTTAAACCGTAGAGGCTTTGTGTCTCCCTATCTGGGTGGAGGCATCGCTACCAACGTCGATTCAAACAACCAAACCAATGGTATGCTTACCGGCGGCCTTGATCTGAATGTTCACGAAAATGTCACCCTCGGGCTCAACGTGAATTACATCTTCCAGTCCGACATCAACGACACCGACTGGGAGGCCATGACCCTGCTCTATCTCAGGTTCTGATCGGCAACCGCTTCGATCGCGTGAGCAATGGCCTGCTTCTGCTCGGCGTTGTAACCCCAGCGCTCCAGGAAGGCCATGTCCTCCCCACCAGCCTCCACTTTGCCCTCAGCTGCCGCCAGCAGGCGCTCCAGGCGCTCCTTCACCAGGCTGGGTTCGAGCAGACGCAGCAGTTCGGTGCTGCGGGCCTGCACCCGTTCGGATCCGGCCCGGTGCTCCTCGTCGGCGTTGTGGCGATGCTGCCATTCCATCGCCGTGCTCATCGCCAGATTGCGGGCGGTGAGGTCCACCACCCCGTCGCCGGCGGCCCGCAACTGCAGCACCAGCGGCTCCGGTAGACGGTCCATCAGCGGGTTGTCTGCGGGCAGGGAGGCCACGAAGAACCCGCGCGCCCCATCGCGGCTCGCCACCAGCTCCGCCACCCGGTCGGCCAGTACCTCATCGCTGAGCTCGCCCCGCTCCCAGAGGGCCAGCAGGGTGCTGGCCTGCTCGATGGCCGCGGGGAAGGACAGGTCGGTCATGGTGAACAAACGGGCGGGCTGCCATTGTCGAGGGTATGGAATCGAGCCGAGCCTCCGCCACCGCCGACGGCGACCCGCCGTTCCGATCGGGGTTCGTGGCCCTGCTCGGACGGCCGAATGTTGGCAAGTCGACACTGATGAACCACCTGGTGGGCGAGAAGGTGGCGATCACCTCCCCGGTGGCTCAGACCACCCGCAACCGTCTGCGGGCGATCCTCACCACCCCTACCGCCCAGCTGGTGCTGCTCGACACGCCGGGCATCCACAAGCCCCATCATCTGCTGGGTGAGCGGCTGGTGCAGAGCGCCCGCGGTGCCATCGGTGAGGTGGATCAGGTGCTGCTCCTGGTGGATGGCAGCCAGCCGGCGGGCCGGGGTGATGCCTGGATCGTGGAGCTGCTGCGCCAGGCCCGTACCCCAGTGCAGGTGGCGCTGAACAAGAGCGACCGGGTGGGTGCAGACGCTGACGACATCGAAGCCACCTACCGCGAGCTCATGCCCCCGGAATGGCAGCTGCACCGCTGCAGCGCCCTCACGGGGGCCGGGTGTCCCGCTCTGGTCGAGGCGCTGGCGGCGGCCCTGCCTCCCGGGCCCCATCTCTATCCGCCGGAGATGGTGAGCGACCAGCCGGAACAGCTGCTGATGGCCGAGCTGGTGCGCGAACAGGTGCTGCTGCACACCCGCGAGGAGGTGCCCCACTCGGTGGCGGTACAGATCGATCGCATCGTCGACGACGGCCCGCGCACCGCCGTGCTGGCCACGGTGCTGGTGGAGCGCTCGAGCCAGAAGGGCATCCTGATCGGCCAGGGGGGTCGCATGCTCAAGGAGATCGGCCGGGGCGCCCGGCTGCAGATGCAGAAGCTGGTTGATGGGCCCGTGTATCTCGAGCTGTTCGTGAAGGTGGTGCCCAACTGGCGGCGCCACCCGGGCCGGCTGGCGGAACTGGGCTACCGGGGCGACTGAGGGGTGGCGACTGAGAGGATGGGAGCCTCGTGCCAGCGCGCCGTGAGCGATCTCCCCGCCTTCCCCCCGAACGACATCCGCGGCTTCCTGGCCTTCTGCGCGGGCGAATGGCTGGTCCTGCGCAGCACCTTCCTGCCCGGGGAGCTGGAGCCGGCCTCAGGCGAAGGCGACGGTGACGGCGACGAATGGCACAGCTCCGAGCGCGGCGAACTGAAGATTGCTTACCGTGAGCCTTCCGCTGCTGCCGATCCCGGCAGCCTCCTGATCACTCCGCCAGGCGCCACGGCCGCCCGCACGGTCACCTTCTCGGCCGATGGCCGCTTCGAGGGCGGTGACGGCGATGGGGGGCAGTGGCAGCTGTGGCCCGATGGCTCGCTCGAACTGGTGCTCGAGCGCGAGGGGGTGGAGGTGCGCGAGCGGATCTGGTTCACCAAGCCCAACCTGCGGCTGCGCAGCACGATCGAGCGCGGCGGCGACGGCCGTCCGGCCCGGGCAAGCTTCAGTTCCGAGATCCGCCGCGTCAGCCGTCCCGCCGCCCCGGTCGCCTGAGCCGATGCGCCTTGACGTCATCACCCTGGCCCCGGAGATCGTCGAGGGCCTGCGCGGCTACGGCGTGATCGGCCGGGCCTTCGCGGCCGGCATCGCCGCGCTGCATCTGCACAATCCCCGCGACCACGCCACTGATCGCTACCGCAAGGTCGACGACGAGCCCTACGGAGGCGGAGCGGGCATGGTGCTCAAGCCCGAGCCGGTGTTCGCCGCCCTGGAGGCGATCCCGGTGCTTCCGCGCCGGCGGGTGCTGCTGATGACGCCCCAGGGCCGTCCCCTGGCCCAGGCGGATCTGCGCCGCTGGGCCCGCGAGCATGACCAGCTGGTCTTCCTCTGCGGCCACTACGAGGGCTTCGATGAACGCATCCGCACCCTCGCCCACGAGGAGGTGTCGATCGGCGATTTCGTGCTCACCGGCGGCGAGCTCCCCGCCATGACGATCATCAACGGTGTGGTGCGCCTCCTGCCCGGAACCGTGGGCACGGCGGCCTCGCTGGAGGAGGAAAGCCACAGTTCGCTCCTGCTTGAGCACCCTCAGTACACCCGCCCGGCGGAGTTCCGGGGCATGGAGGTGCCGGCGGTGTTGCGCAGCGGCGATCACGGCGCGATCGCACGCTGGCGGGCGGAGCAGCAGCGCCTGCGCACGGCGGAGCGGCGGCCCGACCTCCACGCCCGCTGGCTCCGGGCCGAGGAAGAGGCTGAAGGAGTGGCCGGTGGGGCAGCGGGCGGCGCGATGGAAGACTGAGCCCAGCACCCCGAAGGGCCATGCAACTGAGGATCGGCAACGGCTACGACATCCATCGGCTGGTGCCGGGTCGCCCCCTGATCCTCGGCGGGCAGACCCTTGAGCATCCCGACGCTCTGGGGCTGGACGGCCACAGCGACGCCGATGTGCTGGTGCATGCCGTGATGGATGCCCTGCTGGGTGCCCTTTCTCTTGGCGACATCGGGCGCTGGTTTCCTCCGGAGGATGCGCGTTGGAGCGGCGCCGACAGCCTGGTGCTGCTCGAGGAAGTGATGGCCCTGGTGTCCTCCGAGGGCTGGAGCGTGGTGAATGTGGATGCGGTGGTGGTGGCCGAGCGGCCGAAGCTCAGGCCCCACATCGAGGCCATGCGCTCCGCTATCGCCCGCCATATGGGCGTGGCCCCTGATCAGGTGGGGGTGAAGGCCACCACGAACGAACGTCTCGGACCTACGGGCAGGGAGGAGGGCATCGCGGTGCACGCGGTAGCGCTGCTGCAGCGCGACTGATCCCGAGGGGGTGTGCCTAGCATCGCCTCACTTTTTGCCTCGTTCTCCCTTTGTCCGGGCAGCCACAGGCCTCACTGTTCGATCTCACGGTCAAGTACGCCGGCAGCCATGGCCCGGGACCGGGGCAGGCAGTGGAGATCGTCGAACATCTGCGGGTGAAGGTCCCGGCTGGTGCCCGCGAGGCCTGGCTCGCTGCCGAACGGAGCACCTGGGAGCCCTGGCTGGAAGCCCAGCCGGGCTTCCTTGGCCGCGATCTGCTCTGGGATCCCGCCCGGGAAGAGGGAATCCTGCTGATCCACTGGGCCAGCAGGGAGCAGTGGCAGGCGATTCCCACCGAGGAGGTGGAACGGGTGCAGGCACGCTTCGAAGCCTGCGCCCGCCAGGTGCTTCAAGGTGCTGAGGGAATTGCCAATCCGTTTCCGATGCTCTTCGCCGGCGATCAGCCGGCCTCGGTTCCCCTCCCTCCTTTGCAGGTCGAAGGGTGACCCTTGAAGCCCGACTGGATCTGGGGCGTCGCCGACGCCTGGGCATGGTGGAGGCCGTATGGGGTGAACACAAGACAGCCCGACAGATCGCTCTCGTGATCGAGCAGATGAATGCGGTCGGCGAGCTGGCTCTGGTCACCAGGGTCGACGAGGCCAAGGCGGCTGCGGTGTGCGAAATCCTGCCAGACCTTCCTGTGCACCACTATCCCGAGGCCCGCTGTCTCTGCTGGCCCGATCCGCCGCCCTCCGATCCATCGCTGGGCTTGGTGGCCGTGCTCAGCGGTGGCACCAGCGACCGGGTGGTGGCCGAAGAAGCTCGCCTGGCCCTGCGCTGCCATGGGGTGGAGGCCACATTGATCCTTGATGTGGGGGTGGCGGGACTGCACCGTCTGCTCAATCGGCTCGACGAACTCGAGCGGGCGTCGGTTCTGATCGCCTGCGCCGGGATGGAAGGGGCCCTGCCGACGGTGCTGGCCGGTCTGGTGCCCCAGCCCGTGATCGGTGTTCCGGTGTCGGTGGGCTACGGCGTTAGCGCCGGTGGCAGAGCAGCTCTTCACGGCATGCTCGCCAGCTGCGCTCCAGGGCTCACGGTGGTGAACATCGACAATGGCTATGGCGCCGGGATGGCGGCCCTGCGGATTCTTCAGGGGCCCACGTGGGGAGGGGCCAAAGCAGAAGACTCAGGGTCATCACCCTCGGGCTGGGCGTGAAGCCAGAACCGCAGGCTGGCAAGTTCTGGCATTCACAGCGCTGACCTGAGGACGGGTGGCAGCCACAGGATCCGGCAGTAATCCGGATTCAAAGATGCTGCAGGTCGGGGTAGGCAGTGAGGAGCTCCTCGGCGCTGAGCACTTCGCCGGCCCCCTCCGGCTGCCAGATCACCTCGAGGGCGAGCAGATCCTCCGCCCCCACGGCTCCCAGCCTCTGGAGGCTCTGACGGAGGGCCTCGGCCGTGTCGGTGCCGGCAAGATCCAGCTTGCGGCGGGTGGCCACCAGAAGGGTCACAGCGATGTAGTCGCTGGTGGTGTCGCTGTGGCCCGGCAACACGGCACTGGATTCACTGAAGCGGCTGCCGCCCACATTCGCGGTGATCTCCCGCTGCAGCTTGGAGCGCTCCTGCATCGAGAAGCGATTGAAGGTGGATTCGGCGCTGGCGAAGGGCACCTGGCCAACGTCGCCGTTGGCGTACACCCAAAGCTCCGGGTTGCGGAGCAGCGAGAGGGTGGTTTCCTGCAGCACCTTCTGCAGGCCGCTCGTGGTGGCGGTGTCGGCCGTACCGGCCATGCGCCGCAGGTCGGCCTGCAGTTCGCGGGCGGAGGCCAGCAGACCCACCTGGATCTGCGCGATCGAAACGGGTCCGTCGCGTCCGGTCAGCAGGTCGTCGCCATCGGGGGTGGAGCCACGGCCCAGGCTGCCGGCGGCACCCCGCACGGCATTGAGCAGCAGCCCCACCACGGCCATCAGCACCAGGAAGCCGAGCAGGCCGCCGCCGCCGAACCCGAAGATCGGGACGATGAAGGGGAAGCCGATGCCGCCGCCGCCACCGTAATAGCCGCCACCGCCGTAGTAGCCGCCACCGCCACCTCGGTAGGGCACCGGGCTGCCGCCGCGGTAACCGCCGCCGCCGTAGTTGCGGGGAATCGAGGGGGAGGAGCGGAAGCTGCCTCCCCCGATGCGCCCGCCGCTGGCCGCGGAAGCTGACTGGGGCACGGAGAACAGCAGACCGGCCACCAGCACCGGAACGGCCATCAGGGTGGCCATGCGCTGGAGCAGTCGGGGACCCATTGGGGATTTGGGGAAGTGGTTGGAATCTAGGAACCGCCCCCCACGATGGTGACCACCTCCAGCACGTCGGTTTCCACCACCAGTTGATCCGCCCAGGAGCTGCGCGCCAGGATCTCGCCGTTGAACTCCACCACCACGAGCCTGGGGTGATAGCCGAGCGCCTCCAGGGCGCCAGGCAGGTTCAGCCCGGCCGGCAGGTCGCGCTGCTCCCCGTTCACTCGCAGGCGGATCATGGCGCTGCCCGTCACGCGTCCGCCTCCAGAGCCCTCAGCAGCCCGGCGGCCGCCGCCTCGGGATCGCTGGCTTCGGTGATCGCCCGCACCACGGCGATCCGCCGGGCTCCGGCGGCCCGCACCGCCGGCACGGCCTCCGCATCGATGCCGCCGATGGCGAAGAACGGAATTGGACTCTCTGCCGCCGCCTCCTGCACGTAGGCCAGTCCCACCGGCGCGCGACCGGGTTTGGTGGGGGTGGCCTGAACCGGTCCTACCCCTACGTAATCGCAACCGTCGCTCACCGCTTGCCTCAGTTGCTCGATCCGATGGGTACTGCGTCCGACCAGCCTGTCGGGGCCCAGCAGTCTGCGGGCCACCGCCGGCGGGAGGTCGTCCTGGCCGAGATGGACGCCATCGGCCTCCACCGCCAGGGCCAGATCGATCCGGTCGTTCACCAGGAAGAGGGCGCCATGGGCGGCGCAGAGGAAGCGCAGGGCCTGGGCCTGCGCCAGGCGCTCACGGTCGCTCAGCCCCGTTGCTTCCTTGGCCCGGTACTGCACCAGACGCACGCCTGCCTGCAGCGCCCGTTCCACCACCGACTCCAAACCCTCCACCGGGCTTGTGACCAGATAGAGGGAGCACGAACCCAGTTTTCGCCTCCGATCCGGGCCTGAGGCTCCGGCCCGCAAAAGGTCGACCTCCAGGTCGTAGAGCCGGTAGCGGATCAGAGCTGCTTCCCGGGCAAGCAAGGGGTCAGGAAAGCGGCCGAACTCCTCCAGAACCCGAAGCGCCTCCTGCACCCGGCCGGCGTTGGCGGCCAGCACCTGGGAGGGCTGCAGGCGCTCCGCCTGGGCGGGATGAGACATCCCGGCTGCGGGGTCGGTGGCGGTATGACGGGCCAGTTTCCAGTGGTCGTGGTGATGGCGCCCAAGCCGCTGGCGCAGGTCCTTGCAGCGAGCTACAAGGTCGGGCCGCTGCAGGGCGAAGCGGCACCAGTCCTCCAGCACCCGCAGGCCTTCCCGAGCCCTGTCGAGGTTGGCGTCGATCAGGCGGGCCACGGCCGGATCGAACGGCTGATCCACAGCCTCTGGATCGGTCGACACGGGAGAGACGGGCAGGGACATCGCGGTGGGTAAGTGCAGGGCAGGCCGTTAGGGCGTTCTGATTAGGCTGCGTGACGAAGGAAGGAACGCAACCATGGCCAGCGATGCCGACCAGCCCATGGTGGTGCTGATCTCAGGGATCCTGCTGATCGGCGGCATCGCTCTGTTCATCGGTTGGGGTCTTACCCACGCTTACCCCGCCAGCTGAATCCAGGGCCATTGCAGGGACCAAGGTCGCGATGCGGCGACGAGCCAGGTCAGCATCGCGGCCGATCTGAGCCACGAGGGCTTCCAGATCGGCGAAGCGTTCCTGGCCACGCAACCGCTCCAGCGGTTCCACCGTCAGGCGCGCCCCCACCAGTTCCAGGCGTCGATCGAGCAGATGCACTTCCACCGCCGAGGGAGCCGCTGGATCCACGGTGGGCTGGGGGCCGAGATTCATCACGGCCGCAAAGGGTTCGCCGGTCGCTCCCGGCTCCCCAACCCAGGCCAGCGCTGCGTACACCCCTTCCTGAGGAAGGAATTTGCGTCCATCCACCTGAAGGTTGGCCGTGGGCCATCCCAGCTCCCGTCCCAGCCCCCGCCCCCTCACCACCCTGCCACTGAAGCGGTAGGGACGCTCCAGCAGACGCCGGGCCTCCTCCACGGCTCCGGCTGCCAGGGCCCGGCGGATCCGACTGCTGCTGACCCGCTCAGGCCCGTCCCAGAGCATTGGCAGCACCTTCACGGCGATGCCGTGGCGCTCCCCCAGGAGCTGGAGCGTGCGGGCATCACCGCTGCGACCCGCCCCGAAGCGGAAGTTGTCGCCCACGGCCACCCGCTTGGCCTGGAGCTGGTCGCGCAGCACAAGTTGCACAAACTCCTCGGGGCTGAGGCCGGCAAGACAGCGATCGAACGGCACCAGAACCAGCTGGTGAATGCCGAGGGGTTCGAGCAGTTCGAGCTTCTCTTCTGGCAGATCCAGCCGCAGGCGGGTCTCGCCGTGCAGAACTTCGCGGGGGTGGGGCCAGAAGCTCACCACGGTGGGCACGGCCCTGTCGTCCGTCGCTCCTGGTACGTCCACGATGGCGTCGATCACCCTGCGGTGACCCTGATGCAGGCCGTCGAAGCTCCCGAGAGCAATGGCAGTGGGACGCAGGGCGTCGGCGGGAATGTGAAGCGGAATCAACGGGCCATCAGGGGCTCTGGCGACAGGCTCTCCCTCCCCCGATCTTCCCATGGCAAGTTTGGGTGACCCGTCCGCTGCCTCGATGGTCGATCCGCTGGAGATCCAGCTCATCTCCGCCGCTCTGCGGCGCGTGGGCTGGGTGCGGTTCTGGATCCAGATGGCCCTGGGGGTGGTGGTGGTGGGGGTGCTGATCTTCAACAACATCGGCGGTCGAGTGGCAGCCAATGCCGAACGCGCCCTGGGGCTGGGACCGGGTCTTTCCTTCACCACGTTCTCGTTCTTCGTTCTGCTGTGGAGCCTGTGGCAGGGCTGGCTCGTGGTCCGCTGCGGCCGGGCTTTGGTGAGTCCGGTGCGACCCAGCAAGGGGGAGACGAATCGCTTGATCAAGCGTGGCCTGCTGGCTGATCTTGCCGGACTGACCCTGGCAGCCCTCGGCTACCAGGCCCTGGCGGGGAGTCTGTTCCTGCAGGCCTCCATGCAGGCGCCAGGGCTGTTCGGACCGATGACGATCCCGAGCCCTGGCCGGGGGGCGGTGAGCACCTTCCCGATCACCTCGCTTGAGATGCTCTCGGTGCTCAGCAACACCCAGGTGTTGTTCGCCCATCTGATCGGACTGGGCTTCACCCTCTGGATGCTGCAGCGGATCCATCGCCGGGCCTGAATCCTCTTCTCCCTCCATCCCTCCTCCTATGGCCCGCATTCTTCTGGTTTCCCATGACGGCTGGCGGACAGGTGCCCCCTACCTGCTGCTCTGGCTCGGCCAGTGGTTGGCGACTCATGAGGATCATGAACTTGAGGCGTTCTTCGTTCGCGATGGTCCGTTGCGGCAGGAGTTTGCGGCGATCTGTCCGACCGGGTTCTGGGTACCTCCACCTCCGAGGCGTCTGCATCGGCGGCTCCTCGATCGCTTGTTGCAACATGAAGAGAGTCCGGGTGGACATCTTCGTCAGACGATCTCCCGCTTTCGGCCCGATCTCGTTTATCTCAACACCCTGGTCTTAGGGCAACATCTTGCAGGCCTGCGAGAAGCGTTCCCTCACACCCGCTTCCTGACTCATGTGCATGAGCTTGAACAAAGCCTCGCTATCTCCAGTTCCCCAGATGCAGTGCAGCTGCAACTTGAGCTCAGCGACCGGGTGATTGCCTGTGCCGAATGCGTCCGCGAAAATCTTATCCGCAGACATCATGTTCCGCCGGAGAGGCTTTCACTGGTCCGCGTATTTATCCCCCATCGAAGTGCCGAGGAATTCGCGGCCGCTCCCCGTCCCGAGAGCGACTGTGCTGCCCTTCTGGCCCGACTCGATGAGGAACGGCGAAGGGGAACATTCGTTTTCGGGTTCACGGGCTCGCCGATCGCCCGCAAGGGGTTCGACCTTCTTCCCCTGCTTGTCAAAGCCTGCGCTGAGCGTTTCGGCGACCATCCTTTTCTGGCGGTCTGGGTGGGCTGTGCTCCAGGCACCGAGTCTCACGCAATGGCGATGCACGACATCTCACGGCTTGGGCTGGAGGATCGGCTTCTGCTTCACCAGGGAGTGGCGTCGGCGGTACCTGTAATCAGTCGGTTCATGGCCGTCTCCTTGCTTTCCCGGGAGGATCCTTACCCGGTGGTGTGCTTGGAAGGGGCCGCGCTCGGGGTGCCTACCGTCTGTTTCCAGCAGGCCGGCGGTATCGCTGAGTTTGTCGCCGGTGGTTGCGGGATGGCGGTTCCCTATCTCGATCTGGAGTCTTTCGCCGATGCCCTGTATGGCCTGGCGGCAGATCCGGAAAGACAAGCGGAACTGGGTACGGCGGCTTCTGCGAGGGTGTTCAGGGAATCCAGTATTGATGTTGCTGGTGGCGAGATCGCAGCCATTGTCAACGATTTGACCTCGGACTGATGGTGGAACTATGTCAGTTGCTCCGTTGATTCTGTGGCCTAAGGCCAGGTGAAATCACATGAATCTTTGTGGAGCTTGCAGGTTTGTGTGCAGCGGCGTTCGGGCGACTGACTGTATTTCCCTGAAGGGGAGATGCTTCTGAATGGGTTTCACTGAGTTGAGCTTGGCATGGGCAATGCCTATGGAGGTTTCCTGGCCAATCGTGGTTGCGTCAACAGTTGTGCAGCCTGGATCCAGTTTGCATCACGGTAATTGGTATGGGACTGTCGCTAAATTCTGTATGCGCCTCCAGTGCCTGGGTTCTGTTTCGGCATCACCGACACTTCGGGAAGGCCTGTGCAGTCTCCCCGCCAGAACAGTTCCGGCTGCAGCGGCGTGAGCGATGCTCCGCCCCCCGCCACCCAGGCCACGTCCGTGGGCCAGTCGGCGGGACCTGCCACAGGTGCTTCGGTGTCGTCCACCACCTCACCCGCCAGCCAGTAGTAGGTGCGGCCACGGGGATCCTCCCTCCGCTCGAACTGGTCGACGTAGCGACGAACGGCCGTACGGCACCAGCGCAACGGACCGATGCCGTCGGCCTCCAAGGGAGGCACGTTGAGGTTGAGGAGCATCCCCTCCGGCCACCCACGCTCCCAGAGCGATTCGGCCACATCGAGGGCGATCCGGGCGGCAGGCCCGAACTGACGCCAGTGGAAGTCGGCGCTGCTCACTGCCAGGGCGGGGAGGCCTTCGATCGTTCCTTCCATCGCTGCCGAAACCGTGCCGGAGTACAGCACGTCAGTACCGAGGTTGGGGCCGTGGTTGATGCCGGAGAGCACCAGATCGGGTGGTTCCTCCAGCAGGCGGAAGAGAGCGAGCTTGACGCAGTCGGAGGGGGTGCCGCTGCAGGCCCAGGCGGTGACGCCTTTGGCGAACAGTTCGTCAGCCCGCTCGGCCCGCAGGGGGGTCTGCAGGGTGAGGCCGTGGCCGGTGGCCGAGCGCTCCTGATCCGGGCAGACCACCGTGACGCGATGGCCCCGCCGCACCGCTTCCGCCGCCAGGGTCTGAATCCCATCGGCGAAGACCCCGTCGTCGTTGCTGATCAGGAGGCGGAGCGGCGGCATCGGAGCGGGTAAAGCAGCCGCAGGCTAGGCGTAGCCGGTCGCTGCCTACAGTCAGGCCCCGCCCAAACGCCCTCTGTGAGCGCCACCCTCAGCCTGCAGCAGCTCACCGAGCAGCTCGATGCCCTGGAGTCGGAGGCCGCCGCGGCCATCGGCCAGGCCGCCGACGAAGCGGCCCTCGAAGATCTGAGGGTGGGGCTGCTCGGCAAGAAGGGCCAACTCTCCGGGGTGCTGGGCGCGATGGGCCGCCTGCCGGGTGAGGAGCGTCCCCTTGTGGGGCAACGCGCCAACGTGCTGAAGGAACAGCTCCAGCGGCTGCTCAGGGAACGCCTGGAGGAGGTGAAACGGGCCGCCATGGCCGAGCGGCTGGAGCGGGAGCGGATCGACGTCACCGCCCCCTGCCGCTACGTGCCTCCGGGCCACCGCCATCCGCTGATGGCCACCATCGAGGAGATCGTCGACATCTTCGCTGGCCTCGGCTACCGGGTGGCCGAGGGACCCGAGGTGGAGAGCGACCACTACAACTTCACCGCCCTGAACATTCCCGAGCACCATCCTGCCCGGGACATGCAGGACACCTTCTATCTCGGGGATGGCCATCTGCTGCGCACCCACACCTCACCGGTGCAGATCCGTCATCTGGAGGCCAATCCTCCACCGGTCCGCATCGTTGCGCCCGGCCGGGTCTATCGCCGCGATGCGGTGGATGCCACCCACTCCCCCGTGTTCCACCAGGTGGAGGTGCTCGCCCTCGACGAGGGTCTCGACTTCAGCCATCTCCGCGGCACCGTCACCACCTTCCTGCAGCAGTTCTTCGGCGACCTGCCGGTGCGGTTCCGGGCCAGTTACTTCCCCTTCACCGAGCCCTCCGCCGAGGTGGACGTGCAGTGGCGTGGCCGCTGGCTGGAGGTGATGGGCTGCGGAATGGTGGATCCGGCGGTCCTGGAGGGCCTGGGGATCGATCCGGAGCGCTGGAGCGGTTTCGCCGCCGGGCTTGGGGTGGAGCGCTTCTGCATGGTGCGCCACGGCATCGACGACATCCGCCGGCTGTACACCAGCGATCTGCGCTTCCTGCAGCAGTTCTGAAGCCGTGGGCCGCCGCCGGGCGGCCCATAGACTTGGTATGCCCTTCGACTGCGATCGGTGCCCCGCGTCGGACTGATCGTCAACGACGGCAAGGACCTGGCCATCGCCACCGCCGACACGATCGAGTGTCGTCTCAGGGAGGCTGGCCTCGACGTGGTGCGGGTGAGCAGTTCGGGCGGGGTGGTGGGCTTTGCCAACCCCGATCAGCACCTGCGCAGCAAGGGCTACAGCGCCTGCGTTCCGGCCAGCTTTGATGATCAAATGAGGCTGGCAGTGGTGCTCGGTGGCGACGGCACGGTGCTCTCCGCCGCCCGCCAGACCGCACCGATCGGCGTGCCGATCCTCACCATCAACACCGGCCACCTCGGCTTCCTGGCCGAGGCCTACCTCAAGGATCTCGATCAGGTGCTCGACCTGGTGGTGGCCGGGCAGTGGACCATCGAGGAGCGCTCCATGCTGGTGGTGAGCGTGATGCGCGGGGAGCAGCGGCGTTGGGAGGTGCTCTGCCTGAACGAGATGGCCCTGCACCGGGAGCCGCTCACCAGCATGTGCCATTTCGAGATCGCCATCGGCCGCCATGCCCCGGTCGACATTGCCGCTGATGGGGTGATTCTTTCCTCACCCACTGGCTCCACCGCCTATGCCCTCAGTGCGGGAGGCCCGGTGATCACTCCCGATTGCCCGGTTCTGCAGCTCACGCCGATCGCCGCCCATTCCCTGGCCTCCCGGGCGCTGGTCTTCAGCGACCGGGAACCGGTGACCGTGTTTCCGGCCACCCCGGAGCGGCTGATGATGGTGGTCGATGGCAGTGCCGGCTGCTACATCTGGCCTGAGGACCGGGTGCTGGTGCGCCGCAGCGACCACCCCGTGCGCTTCGTGAGGCTTGCCGATCACGAGTTCTTCCAGGTGCTGCGCAACAAACTCGGATGGGGTCTCCCCCACGTGGCAAAACCCGGCCTCGGCCTGGGAAGTGCGGGGGGCGGATGAGCATCCCCACCGTGCTGCTGCTGGGGCTGGAAGCCGGCCGTCTGGCGGCGCGTCTGGAGGTTTCCGGCTACAGGCCGGTGGAGGAGAGCAGCACGGACCTGCCCCAGGCGGTGATCCTCTCGCCGGGGCAAGAGCCGCGCATCCCGGAGTTGCGGAACCGCTGGCAGGGGGTGCCTCTGCTGCTGGGCATCGTCGATGACAGCGTGGCCGGCCGCATTCGCTGTCTCGCCAGCGGCGCCGACGACTTCTGGTTCACCGGGCTGGGGCCGAGCGATCTGCTCACACGTCTGCGTCTTCATCTGGAAGCCAACGTGTCGCCACCCGAGGGTGAACCATCTCTGCGGGTCGCCGACCTCGAGGTGAACCCTACTCGTCGTGCGGTGCGACGGGGCCGGCGGGAGATTGCGCTCACGGCCCGCGAATACCAGTTGCTGTTGCTCTTGATCCGTCGGGCTGGCGAAGTGGTGGTGCGGGAATGCATCCTGCGAGAGATCTGGGACGACCAACCCGGTGCCGCCAGCAACGTGATCGAGGTGTATGTGCGCTACCTGCGTCAGAAACTGGAGGAGGGCGGTGAGAGACGGCTGATCCACACGGTGCGTGGCCAGGGCTATTGCCTGGCGGAGCGACCGCCGGCCAGGGCGGAGGAGCCTCAGCGATGAAGAGGAGATCGTCGCTGCCGTGGCTGGGCATCAGCCTGATGTTGCTCCTGGGCTGCGACCGCCGAAGTCAGGCCGACGATGCGCCGCCGGCCCGGCCGCCCCAGCACCTCCCCATTACCGCCCGCTGGTGTCTCGATCGCGGGCCGTGTCTCGAACTGGAGGAGGCACGCACCGTCCGTCAGCAGATGTTCGGCCTGCAACTGCGGGATCCCCTGCCGCCGCTTCGGGGCATGTGGTTCCCGTTCCCTTCACCCACGCCGGCACGCTTCTGGATGCACCTCACTCCAGCGCCGCTCGACATGATCTTTGTTCGTGACGGCAGAGTTCTTGCGGTGGTCGAGGGGGCAGTGCCCTGCATGAGTCTCCCCTGTCGCTCCTACGGCCCTGGGGTGCCTGTGGATGGGGTGCTGGAGCTCGCCGCCGGACGGGCGGCGGCCCTTGGCATCGGCCCCGGGATCCCGGTGCGGATCGAACCCATCCCGAAGCTCCCGGCCCCCTGAACGCTCAGGCCGAGAGGAGTGGACGGCGGCCCCGCAGCACCAGCACCGGATTCAGAGGCTGCAGCCTGGTTCCCTCACCCAGCGGCGCCCCCCGCCAGGCCTGCAGCTGAGTCACTCCCACCCGATGGCCTGCCTGCTCCAGCAGCGGCCGCAGTTCCGCCAGGGCCTCCACGGTGGCCAGCGGCATCACCACCAACCCCCCGGGACGCAGCCGCCGCAGAACCTTCGCCAGTACCTCACCTCGGTTGCGGCCACCACCGCCGATCACCACCCGATCGGGATCCGGCAGCGTCTCCAGGGCTTCGGGGGCCTTCCCTTCCACCACTCCCGCCGGCTTCACCCCAAGCCGCTCGGCGTTGGCCTGGATGAGCGAGGCCGAGCCACCACGCTGTTCCAGCAGCCACCCATGCAGCCCAGGACGCAGCCGCAGGGCCTCCAGCCCGATCGACCCAACTCCAGCTCCGATGTCCCACAGCACCCCCCGCGCGGGCAGCTCCAGATCGGCCAGCACCTGGATGCGCACCTCCCGTTTGGTCATCAGGCCGGGGCGGTCGTCGTGCTGGAGGAACAGGCCGTCGTCGAGGCCGAAAAGGGGAAGGGCCGACGGATCGCCTGGTGCTGGCGGTGGCTCGGCGATCAGGAGCACAAGGTGCAGGGGATCCAGGTCTGCCGGGAGGGAAGCGCCCGGAGCCAGCCGCTGCACGCGCTCCTGGTCATGGCCCAGCCGCTCGCAGACCCACAGGGCATAGGCCGTTTCCAGGCCCGAGGCCGACAGGATCCGCCGGACTGTTCCCGCGCCGCCAGCGCTGGGGTCGGTCAGCACCGCCAGGGCGCGGGGGCGCCTCTGCAGTTCAGCCGCCAGCGGTTCAGGATCCCGGCCGTGCAGGCTGATCCAACTGGCGTCCTGCCAGGGCCGCCCGATGCGGGCAAAGGCCAGCTGCAGCGAGCTGGGGGCCGGGTGGAAGCGCAGAAGTCCGGGGCCGAAGCGCTGCAGCAACAGTCGTCCAATGCCGAACCAGAGGGGATCGCCGCTGGCGAGGACCACCGTGGGCCGGCCCTGAACCAGCGCCGCCTCCAGAGCCGGCCATGCGGCCTCGGGGTGATCGGTGGCCACGGCCTCGGGGCAGGGGATGGAGGGCGCCAAGCGGCCGGTGGCCTGCTGGTCATCCCACCAGGGTTTCAGCTCTGCCAGCAACCTGCCAGGACCTGCCACGATGGAAGCCCCCTTAAGCCGCTGCAGGGCCGCCGCCGGCAGCGCCCCGATCCCGCCGGCATCGGTGCCGATCACCTCCAGCACCCCCCTGGCCCGTTTGTCCTGCAAGCCCAGAGTCATTCCCGCCGCTGCGGCCATGATGCTCAGTCGCCGGATCCCGAGCCTTCCATGAGCGATCGTCGCCAGCGCATCCATGAGCTGGTTGTCGCTCTGCTGGCCCAGCAGGGCGATTTCGAGTTGCTCGCAGGCGACGCCAACGGTTTTCCCAGCGGGGATACCGGTCACTGCATCGAGCGAAACCGCCGCCTTGTACAGCGGTACCAGGCGCTGGTGCGCACGGCCGTGACCTTGGATGCCCTCATGGATCAGGAGATTGCTCAAGACCCCCTTCCGCCCATCGATCGGGAGCACCCAACCAGAAGCGTCCCCCCCTCCTAGCGCTGCGATGAGGTCTCAGGCTGATCCAGGAAGCGTTGAAGGCGTGGGTGGAGATCAATGGCACCTGCATTGGTGAGATGGTTGCCGTCCGAAAACAATGCCTCGTTCCCGCGGTGCGTTGAGCAGGTCTCCTGACGCTCCGGGCACACACTCTCCATGGGATCGAAGAAAGCCACACCATCGATGTCTGTTGCCAGTTGGGAGAGCAGGTTTCGAACAGTTTTTGTCTCCTCCAGCACTTCCTGGCGACTCCTCAGAACCGGCCGACATCCCTGATCAATGGCCCAGCCTGGGCGAAACCATTCGGTCTTGCATAGCGAGAGTGGAACGTTGATCTTCTTCTGCTCGAACGAAGGCAAAGGACCGAAGAGGATCAGTGCGGCTTGCCTGCGTCGGGCTACGTCGGCGAGCCTCTCGATCCCGATGCTGTAAGAGGCTTCCGCCTCCTGCCGGTCGGTCCCAGTTAGGGAGGAGAAATAGCCTGGAAGATTGGAAACAAGCACCAGGCGATCGCCGGGGTGAAGACTTGTCTCAATCCTCTCCAAGGAATTCTCGTAGTGGGGGCGGCAGAGTCGGTAACGCTCGTTTTTGTGAGTGTTGCCCGATCGGGGTTCAAAGTAAGGGAAGGGGCAACCACCGCGGGCGTGAAAGGCGACATTCCACCGGCCTGCCGATAGGATCTCTCCCCCAAGGGGAATCAGGGCGTGGGTGTGGCTATCGCCTTCGAAGAAAAGGTTGGGACGGTCAGTTGAGTTGACCGCATGGCAGACCTCGATCGCACCAGCCGGCCTGATCGGGGCCAAGGGGTCAAGAAAGCAATTTGCTGTGTTAACGGCAGTGCCCTCGATGCGCTTCATATTGAAGGTGCCGTCCTGAAGGCTGGAGCGATTGCCCAGAAAAGGGATCGCGCGCAGGGGACCCTGCATCAGACCCAGCCAGCCTGCCGCCATCAGTGCCGTCAGGGGATACAGAAAGATTGACGAATGCCCTTGTTTGGCGAAGCGGAAACGTGTCTCCAGCCGGTAGGAGAGAAAAGTGAGCAGAGCCGTGATCAACAGAATTGCGGGAATGGTTCTCAGATCAACTCCTACTGTCCAGCGGAAGAGAACGATCACCGGCCAGTGCCAAAGGTACAGCGAGTAGGAAAGCAGCCCGATGGACACACTCAGGGGTAGGCAGAGGAACCGCCCTGCGATACTCTTGGGCTGTAGGAGCACCAGCAGGGTCGCAGCCAGAATGGTGACCGTGATGGTGGAGAAAAGACTCCAGGTCTCGGGGACGAACAACAGACCGGTGAGGGCTGCCATCAACCCAAGGCTCAGGTGCCCCCGAAACCGTTCCACGGGCAGTCGCTTCCCCAGGTCCATCGCGGTGCCGCTGCCACGATGGAACAGGTAGGCGAGACTTCCGGCACTCAACTCCCAGAAACGTGCAGGCGTCAGGTAGAAAGCCCGATCTGAGTACCCTCTCAGGTGGAGAACGACAAAAATGGCCAAGGAAGCCACAAAAAGGCAAATGCAAGCCAGCTTGAAAATGCGCAGGTTTCGTCGGGAGACTCCTGCCACCCCCAGCCCGCAGAGAAGCAGGAGTGCGGGCCAGACAAGATAAAATTGCTCCTCAACACCCAGCGACCAGGTGTGCAGAAAGATATTGTATTGGTTGTCGGTCGCAAAGTAGTTCGATCCCTGCCTGAGAAGATATAGGTTGGACACCCCAAACAACGCGGTGATGCCCGTGCGCAAGGTGGCTGCATGAAGGTCCTCCATGGGGCTGACGACCATGGCGAAAATGATGGCTGAAACCAACACACTTGCGATCAGTGCTGGAAGCAGTCGGCGAAACCTTCGCCCGTAGAATTCAAAAAGAAAGCTCCATCTGCTTGTTGCCTGCCTTTGCAGAAGAGAGGACGTGACTACATAGCCTGAGATGACGAAGAAGATGTCTACTCCTAAGAAGCCGCCGGCTAGCCAGGTCGGATCAAGGTGATTGATCAGGACGGCCACCACGGAGAAGGCTCGCAGTCCGTCAATCTCCGGTCGGTAGGCTTTCGTCTTCGGGATGAGGAGTCCGGGCGGGGCCAAGACCATCACGCAATACCCAACGGGGCAGCGACGTTATCACTTGTTTTCGTGCCTTCGGCCGCATACTCTCCCCTGGGACTGCCGCTTGCCTGGGGGGTCTGACAAGCTGGCGCACAACCCGCAACGGTAACGGTGCCCTTCGGCTTTCCCGCTCGCGATCGCCTGCGCCCCGGTGGCCGGAGGCCGCAGGGCCATCCCCAGGAGTTGCCCTGCAGCTGGACACGCCCCTTGGGACTCCCCTGGGCCGATCCCTACTCCGTGCGGTATGCCAGCAATCTCGACGACGGCCCCAATCACGGCATGCCCTTGGGGGGCTTCGGTGCCGGCTGCCTCGGGCGAGCGCCTGATGGTTCCTTCAATCTCTGGCATCTCGATGGCGGCGAGCACTGGTTCGGTACCCTGCCCGACTGCCAGTTCGCTCTGTTTGAGAGCAACGGCTCCAGCAAAAGAGCTCATGCCCTGGCCGTCAAGCCCGCCTTCGACGCCTCCCGTCCCGAGGCCGGCGAGCCCCTGACTGCCTGGAGCTGGTACCCGGCCAGCACCAACACCAGAACCACCGGCACCTACACCGCCCGCTATCCCCTCAGTCGCACAACTTACGAGAGTGTGTTCGATGCCACGGTGACCTGTGAGGCCTTCAGCCCCATCCTGCCGGGCGATTACCTGCGCACGGCCTATCCGGTGGCGGTCTTCCACTGGAGCATCTGCAACCCCACGGCCACGCCCCTGGATCTGTCGCTGCTGCTGAGCTGGCGCAACACCTGCGGCTGGTTCACCAACACCGACACCGCCGCATCGGTCCATTTTCGCGACGACGGCAGTCCGGAGCACAACTATGTGCCTGCGATCGGCCGCGGCGAGGGGCAGCGCAACCGCTGCCTCGATGCACCGGGCTTGCGCGGCATCCTGCTCGAGGGCCAGCGCTCCGTTCCCCTGGCGGAAGGGCAGGGCCAGTGGTGCCTGGCGGTGCCCGCGGCCGACGACCTCGCCCCAGGGGGCGTCAGCGTGATGCGTTGCAGCCGCTGGAATCCCGCCAGTGACGGCGGCGAGATCTGGCAGAGCTTCGCCACGGATGGCTCGATCCCCGAGAGCGACAATGATCGCCACAGTCGAGCAGGAGAGCAGGCCGCCGCGGCCCTGGCGGTGCGTTTCCGGCTGGAGCCCGGCGAAAGCGCCGAGATCCCGGTGGTGCTGGCCTGGGACCTGCCGGTCACCAGCTTCGCCACCGGCACCCGTGTCCTGCGCCGCTATACCGACGCCTTCGGCGACGGCGGCGACAACGCCGCGGCGATCGCCGCCGAGGCCCTGCGCGATTGGCGGCAGTGGCGCATGGCGATTGAAACCTGGCAGGCGCCCGTGGTGGAGCGCACCGATCTCCCCGAGCCGTTGCGCATGGCCCTGCTGAACGAGCTCTACGACCTGGCCAGCGGCGGCACCCTCTGGACCGCCGCCACGGCCGACGATCCGGTGGGTCGCTTCGGGGTGCTCGAGTGCCTCGACTACGCCTGGTACGAAAGCCTCGATGTGCGCCTCTACGGCTCCTTCGCCCTGCTGCAGCTCTGGCCCGAGCTCGACAAGGCCGTGCTGCGCAGCTTCGCCCGCGCCATCCCCGCCGCCGACCCCACTCCGCGCCCGATCGGCTGGTACTTCACCCAGGGGAAGGGCCGGGTGGAGGCCGCCCGCAAGATCGCCGGAGCCACCCCCCACGATCTGGGCGCCCCCAACGAGCGCCCCTGGGACGCCACCAACTACACCGCCTATCAGGACTGCAACCTCTGGAAGGATCTCGCCAGTGACTTCGTCCTGCAGGTGTGGCGCACCTTCCGGCTGGCTCCCAGCGGCGAGGACCTCACCTTCCTGGCGGACTGTTGGCCGGCGGCCGTGCAGGCGCTGCGCTACCTCAAAACCTTTGATGCCAACGACGACGGCCTGCCCGACAACGGCGGCGCCCCGGATCAGACCTTTGACGACTGGCCCCTCAAAGGGGTCAGCGCCTACTGCGGGGCCCTGTGGATCGCCGCCCTGGAGGCGGCTCTTGCCATCGGGCAGCGGCTCCAGCTCGAGCTGGGCCTGGACACCAGCGCTGATCAGCGGGAGTTCGGCAGCTGGCTCGAGCGTTCGCGTGCGAATTTCGATCGGCTGCTCTGGAACGGCGAGTACTACGAGATCGATGCCGAGAGCGGCACCCCCGTGGTGATGGCCGACCAGCTCTGTGGCGACTTCTACGCCCGCCTCCTGGAGCTGCCACCGGTGGTGGCCGAGGAGCGGGCCCGTTCGGCCCTCAAGGCCGTGAGGGAGGCTTGCTTCGAGCGTTTCGAGGGCGGGCGCCTGGGTGTGGCCAACGGCCTGCGACGCGACGGCACTCCCCTGGATCCCAACGGCACCCATCCCCTGGAGGTGTGGACCGGCATCAATTTCGGACTGGCCGCCTACTACCGCCAGATGGGCGACACCTCCACCGCCCTGGGGATCACCTCCGCCGTGGTCGAGCAGGTCTACGGCGGTGGCCTGCAATTCCGCACCCCAGAGGCGATCACCGCGGCGGGCACCTTCCGTGCCTGCCACTACCTGCGGGCGATGGCGATCTGGGCTCTCTGGGCCACCCACACCGCCTGGCAGCCCATTCCCGGGGCCGAGAGGAAACCCGTGCTCGTGGCTCCGGCATGAACCGAACAGCCCGAACATCATGGCTGGCGGCGATGCTGCTGACCCTGCTGGTGGTCCTTGGGTCACCAGCGCAAGTCCTGGCCCAGATCCAGGCGAGCCCCAGCGAGACCGGCACTGGGCTGGTGCGCAGCCTCGAGAGCCTGCGCGATCTTGACTACCAGAGCTGGCAGGTTGTGGCCTATCGCGAGGGCCCGGTCCGCCAGCACGCCCCTGTCACGCTGCGCATCGTCGGTTATCCGGGTCGGGTGCGCCTGGATCACCCCACACCTCTGGAGGTGCGCTCGGGGCGACGTCAGTGGCTGCTGGAGGACATCACGCTGGCCAGTTCGAAGCTCGCCAGCGACAACCGTGCTGCCGCCGCCGAGTTCGACCTCAGCTCCCTGCTGGCGGATCTGCGCCTGAACCGGCCGCTCAGATTGCAGTTGCCCGGTGTGTTCGTCGAACTCCCGGTTCCTCCTTATGTGGTGGCGGAGTGGCGCAGCCTGGCGACGGCGCCGACACCACCGCCTCCGAACGATCGGTGAATGGCCGGCGGGCCACGCAGCTGCTGCGCCGATGCAACTGATGAGAGGGTGGCCGCCTGAGAGACCCCACCAGGCCTGTCGGTGCAGCACATTGGCTCACAGGCATCGGCGCGCGACCCATGGATCCCTCCCCCTGGCTCCCCTGGATGCGCCGCGCCCTGCAGCTGGCGGCCCTGGGCCAGGGCCGTACCAGCCCGAACCCGATGGTGGGCGCGGTGGTGCTGGATGCCGCCGGCACCCTTGTGGGAGAAGGCATTCATGCCCGGGCCGGTGCACCGCATGCCGAAGTGGGGGCCCTGTTGCAGGCCGGCGAACGGGCCCATGGCGGCACCTTGGTGGTGAGCCTCGAACCCTGTTGCCATCACGGGCGCACCCCACCCTGCACGGAGGCGGTGATCGCCGCCGGCGTCGCCCGTGTGGTGGTGGCCATGACCGACCCGGATCCGCGGGTTGCCGGCGCTGGGCTTTCGCGGCTTCGAGCTGCGGGTCTTGAGGTGATCGAAGGGGTGGCATCCGATGAGGCATTCGGTCTGAACCGTGCCTTCGTGTACCGGGTGCGCAACGGCCGGCCCCTAGGCATCCTCAAATGGGCGATGAGCCTCGACGGACGAACTGCTCTCCCCAATGGGGACAGCCAATGGATCAGCGGCCCCACGGCACGGGAGTGGGTACACCGTCTGCGTGCGCGTTGCGATGCTGTGATTGTGGGGGGTGGCACGGTGCGCGCCGATGACCCTCTGCTCACCAGCCGCGGCCGGAGGGATCCCGAACCCCTGCGGGTGGTGCTGAGCCGACGCCTTGATCTGCCGGGAACAGCACGCCTCTGGGACCTTTCCCTCGCCCCCACGCTGGTTGCCCACGGAATGGAGGCGCCGGCAGAGGCACGCAACAGATTCGACGCTCTTGGGGTGGAGCGGATGGAGCTTGTTGCCTGCAAGCCTCAAGAACTGCTTGAAGCCTTGGCCCGGTACGGCTGCAACCAGGTGTTGTGGGAATGCGGCCCGGAACTGGCCACAGCTGCCATGAGTCAAGGCTGCATTCAGGCATTGGCCGCTGTGATCGCCCCGAAGCTGCTGGGGGGAATTCCCGCGCGCACAGTGGTGGGGAATCTGGGTCTTGAGCGCATCGCCGAGGCCAGCTTCTGGAAGGAAAGGGAACTGCGGCGATGCGACCCCGATCTGATCTGGGAACTTGACAGTCTGTGATTGCGTTGCGAATTGAACCTCGTCAGTCAGTTCTGGTCGAGTGGCTGCAGGGCGGCTTCATCCGAACATGACCTCATGCTTTTCCCGATCGACGAGATCACTCCACGAGATGGGCCTGTGACCCATCTCCTTAACCGGATGATCCGCGATTGGCATGAAGAGTGATTGGCAGCCTGCCGACTCCCAGCGATGACTGCTCAGATCAGATGAGGGTGGAGCGGGTCCCCCTTGAAAGGGCCCTCAACCTCAGCAGTGATCCACCCTCCGTAGTACTTCCCTGGCTGCGGTGTTACAGGCTCATCATCGATCCAGCAACCGTCCATGCGCCCAGGGTAAACGGCATACCAGCCGGCAAGGGACTGGTAGGCGGGGGTCGGTTCCAGGTAAGACCAGACTGCTGCATCTCTGCGGTCTTCTCGCCCTCCCTGGAGCCGAATCACGAGGTCGAACCAGTGGGCCACGCCCTTCCACTCGCAGAAGCTGCGATCGGGACGATGCTGCAGCAAGCTGGCATCCACGGAGTCCGGAGGCAGGTAGAAGGTTGGGGGGTGATAAGTCTCTAGAACCCGCAGGCTCAGGCAGGTGTCACACAGCACCCGGCCAAACACCTCAATACGCAGATGTCGAGAGCAAGGCACGAGTGCTGGCGGCCTTGGATACAGAGCGGCAACTTCTCTGCCGTCGGCTCGCTGCCATCGCTCGCTGGTGGAATTTTTCAAGGCATCAGCCCGGGATGAAGTGGCGGAGGCGACGGGCCTCGACGGCTGCCCTCTCCTGCAACTGCGCATCCGTGAGGCTTGCTTCCTCACGCTCGAGTGCGGCGAGAACGTCTGACTCCTCCACGTCGAACCCTTCTTTGCGGGCGAGTGCCAGGAAGGAGGCCAGGTCCAGAGGGTTCTCGTGATCGTGGGTCCTTGCGTTGAGCTCCGGGCGGCCGCAGGAATGAGCCAGGAAGGCATCCAATTGGTCAAGGCTCATGGACAGAGGATTTCACTTACTCCTGTTTAAACGAATGCGGCGCTGTTTGGGGATCTTCGGTAGGAAGAGTTTTCAGCCAGATTTCGAGTCGATCGAGCGGTACCTCCAGGTCGGCCCATTGGGCAGCACTCGTTTCCGGGACCACGCGTCGATCATTCCGCAGCTGGGCAGGTGACCGTCCCGAGGTTGCAGCCGTGAGGAAGCGATGTTCGCAGCCGATCAGGCGGGCCATGCTGAAGTAGCAGAGGGGGCTCCAGTGCTGAGGAAACACCTCCAGGATGCGTGTGCCGCTCCGGCAAAAGATCAGATTGGTCAGGGCTGCGCCATGGAGGCCGACGATCGCATCAGCCTTGTGGAAGAGCCAGGCTTGTTCCCTCACAGAAAGCGCGCCGCAGGTGACGACGGAGAAACCATAAGAGCGCAACAAGTCCTGCAGATCCTCTTCATTGCTTGCTCGACGTGTCTTGGCATCCTGCCGAGAGACGTAGATTCGTCGCGGCGTGACAAATGAGCTGATGGAACCGGTAAGCAGATGTTTTTGAAGCCAGCGAAATACTGATGGATCCGGAAGCCATCCAGACCGAAAAGTGACGCCATGTAGCCGTTCGCACTCTATGACTTCATTGTGGCCGAGTCGGTGCAACTGTTCTTCAGTAAAACCAAGGAGGTTAAGTGTCTCCAGCTGGAAAGGAGGGGGATTTTCCTGTAAGATCAATCGATCAAAGCTGAGGTGCTCACGGGGTAGTCGGGCTAGTGTCGGGAGTGTCTCAAGCATCCAATGCCAGTAGTTTCCGGCTAGTGGCTGAATCAGTGAAACGCTGTCTCCGTGGCCACGCAAGGATCTGGATGGAAAACGAATTCGGCGGAAGATTGCATGATCTTCGGGGGCGCCTCCGTTGTCGTTGAGATCCCATAACATCTGCCTATCCTGGGAGACCACACTCCCGTCAATCCCGAACACCCTTGCCCCTGAGATGCGATATCCATGAATTGCAGGGGCCCAGCGGCATCTGTCCTTTGCAAGGTCTATGGCGAGAACAACATCCTGATCAGTCACTCCCAGGGGAATGGGTTCAGTTGAGCCGTGCTGCACGGTTCCATCGTTATCTGTGTCTTGTTGAAGGAGTTGAACATGTGCTAGCGGTGAGACGGCACGATTATCGCCTTTGCGGATATTCCACTCCTGAGCCCAGCGGGGCGCATCCCATAACACCCTCGTTGGCGCCCATGGGTTGAATTGTCGAACAATACGCGAGATTAGCTTGCGCAGTTCTTTCTTCAACATGCATACAATGCGTGATCAGCTGATTATCCCAGAGGAGGGTGGCTGAAATCGGCTCACCTCCAGCTTCACCGCCTCCCAGTCGGCCGGATCCCAGGGCGCCATGAGCGGCTCAAGGGCCCGGAGGCCCGGCCCGTCGGCAGGGGCCAGCCACGGTTCCTCCAGGCCGTCCGGGATTACAACGGGCATGCGGTCATGGACCCGCGCCAGCAGGTCGTTGGGTGCGCTGGTCAGCACGCAGCAGGTGTCCAGTTCCCCGCCATCCGCACCCACCCATCGGTCCCAGAGGCCACCCAGCCAGAATGGCGCTTGGTCGCGGCGGCGGAAGAGCCACGGTTGCTTCCAGGCCCGTCCGGTGGCCGGATCGGTGCGCCTCTGCCACTCGAAGAAGCCATCGGCGGGGATCAGGGCCCGGCGATGCCTCCAGGGGCCGCGGAAGCTCGGCTTTTCTCCCACGGTTTCACTGCGTGCATTGATCGGCCGGCGCGATGGCTTCTGGGCCCCGAGGGGATCCCGGCTCCATTCCGGCAGCAGGCCCCAGAGCGCCAGCCCCACCCCCAGCACCCCGTGCTCCTGCCGCTGCACCAGTACGGGCTCCCCTGGCCGCACCTGGGTCCGGGGGGCGTAGTGCTCCACCAGACCCTCCGGCAAGGGCCCCTGCAGCCGGGGCAGCAGACGGTCGAGTTCGGTGGTCAGGGAGAAGCGGCCGCACATCGCTGAGGGGCAGGCCGGTCAAGAGGAGCGTTCGGTTCTCACCCCCCTGCCCAGGTCCGCCATGGGGCAGTGGTGCCTAGTTTGGACCAGAACGACGCTGCCCGCCGCATGGCCATCCGCCAGGACGACAATCGACCAACCCGGCGCTTCGGTCTGATCAACCTGCTACTGATCGGTTTCGGCGTGCTGCTGCTGTTCAGCAACTTCCTGCCCAATCCGGCGAACCAGGTCCCGCGCGTTCCCTACTCCTTGTTCATCAGTCAGGTGGACGATGGCAACGTGAAGCGGGTTTACATCACCTCTGATCAGATCCGTTATGAGCTGAACAAGCCACCGGCCGAAGGGGCGCCCACCGTTCTGGCCACCACCCCGATCTTCGACATGGAGCTGCCCCAGCGGCTCGAACAGCATGGGGTCGAATTCGCGGCCGCTCCGCCCCGTCGGCCCAGCCTGATCAGCACGGTGCTGAGCTGGGTGGTGCCGCCGTTGATCTTCATCCTGGTGCTCCAGTTCTTCGCCCGCCGCAGCGGCATGGGCGGAGCCCAGGGGGCCCTGAGCTTCACCAAGAGCAAGGCCAAGGTCTACGTGCCGGATGAGGAGTCGCGGGTCACCTTCGCCGATGTGGCGGGTGTCGATGAGGCCAAGACCGAGCTCACAGAGATCGTCGACTTCCTCAAGACTCCCGAACGTTATGCCGCCATCGGCGCCCGCATTCCCAAGGGCGTGCTGCTCGTGGGCCCTCCCGGCACCGGCAAGACCCTGCTCTCGAAGGCTGTGGCTGGTGAAGCGGGCGTGCCCTTCTTCATCATCTCCGGCTCGGAGTTCGTGGAACTGTTCGTTGGCGCTGGCGCCGCCCGCGTTCGCGATCTGTTCGAGGAGGCCAAGAAGAAGGCTCCCTGCATCATCTTCATCGACGAACTCGATGCCATCGGCAAGAGCCGCTCCGGCTCGATGGGCGTGGTCGGCGGCAACGACGAGCGTGAGCAGACCCTGAACCAGCTGCTCACCGAAATGGACGGTTTCACCGCCCAGGACAAACCTGTGATCGTGCTGGCAGCTACCAACCAGCCGGAAACCCTCGACGCCGCGCTGCTGCGTCCCGGTCGATTCGACCGTCAGGTGCTGGTGGATCGTCCCGACCTCTCGGGACGCAAAAAGATACTCGACATCTACGCCAAGAAGGTGAAGCTCGCTGATGGCGTCGATCTTGACAAGATCGCCCAGGCCACCAGCGGCTTTGCCGGGGCAGATCTGGCCAATCTGGTGAACGAAGCCGCCCTTCTGGCCGCCCGCGTCTATCGCACCACGGTCGAGCAGGGCGACCTCAATGAAGCGATCGAGCGCGTGGTGGCGGGTCTCGAGAAGAAGAGTCGCGTGCTTCAGCCCGATGAGAAGAAGGTGGTGGCTTACCACGAAGTGGGCCACGCGATCGTGGGTCACCTGATGCCCGGGGGCAGCAAGGTGGCCAAAATCTCGATCGTGCCCCGCGGCATGGCAGCCCTCGGCTACACCCTGCAGCTGCCCACCGAGGAGCGCTTCCTCAACTCCAAGGAGGACCTTGAAGGCCAGATCGCCACCCTGCTGGGGGGCCGCAGCGCCGAGGAGATCGTCTTCGGGGAGGTCACCACGGGTGCTGCCAACGATCTGCAGCGTGCCACCGACATCGCCGAGCAGATGGTGGGTACCTACGGCATGAGCGACACCCTCGGCCCCCTGGCCTATGACAAACAGGGGGGTAGTCGCTTCCTCGGTGGCCCCAGCAACCCCCGCCGGGTGGTGAGTGATGCCACCGCTCAGGCGATCGACCGGGAGGTGCGGGGCTTGGTGGATCGAGCCCATGACCGGGCCCTGAGCATCCTGCGGCACAACCGGGACCTGCTGGAGTCGATCTCTCAGAAGATCCTCGACAAGGAGGTGATCGAGGGCGACGAGCTCAAGGATCTGCTTGCCGCCAGCACCATGCCCCAGGAAGCGGTGGCTGTGATCTGAGGGGTGCTGGAGGAGACGGCCGCCGGGCCTTGCGCCCTCATCCTTCATGCCTTGCCATGAAGGATGGCCCTCTTCCCCTTGACGGCAAGGCCCCCGATCTCGGATAAGGGTTCTTTGAAGTGGCTCCATGGCGACGCCCTCCGCCACCTCCTCTCTCGGCGGCCTCACGGGCAGGGACCTGCTCTCCTCCGCCGACCTTTCCGCTGGCGAGACGGCCGGCCTTCTCCTGCTCGCGGCTGATCTCAAAGCCGGCCGACGGCGCATCGATCTTGCGGGTCGGATGCTCGGCCTGATCTTCCGTAAGGCCTCCACCCGCACCCGCGTGAGCTTCTCTGTGGCGATGGCCCGCCTCGGCGGACAGACCATCGATCTGCTACCCACCGTTACGCAGGTGGATCGGGGCGAGCCAATCGCCGACACCGCCCGGGTGCTCAGTCGTTATTGCGATGCTCTTGCGATCCGCACCTTCGCCCAGGAGGAACTGGCCGACTACGCACATTGGGCGTCGATACCCGTCGTCAATGCCCTCACCGATCGGGAGCATCCCTGCCAGGCCCTTGCGGATTACCTCACGCTGATGGAGGCCTTCGGCAACCAGCCGGCCGATCTGGCGGGACTCACCCTCGCCTATGTGGGCGACGGCAACAACGTCGCCCATTCTCTGCTCCTCTGCGGAGCCCTGCTGGGGGTGAATGTGCGCGTAGGTTGTCCCGAGGGATTTGCCCCGGAGTTGGCTGTGGTGCAGCAGGCCCGGACTCTGGCCGCTGGGCGCAGTTCCGTGGAGGTGGTGCACGATCCGGTCCTGGCCGTACGCGGGGCCCATGCCCTCTATACGGATGTCTGGGCCTCCATGGGGCAGGAGCAGGAGCAGGACCGCAGGGCGCTGGCTTTTGCCGGTTGGTGCCTCGATGAGACTCTGCTTTCAGTGGCGGCCGGCCGGGCGATCGTGTTGCACTGCCTACCCGCCCACCGTGGCGAGGAGATCAGTCCTGGCGTGATCGAGGGAGCTTCCAGCCGCGTCTTCGATCAGGCGGAGAACCGTTTGCATGTTCAGCAGGCTCTTCTGGCTGCCTTGCTGGGAGGAGCCTGAACTCAATAACGCCGAGCCGTCAGACCTGGACAACCTTCGTCTCAGGAGGTACACCTGTATCAGCTCGTCTTCGCCCATGCCCGCCTCCCAGCAGGAGCTCACCCCCGCCCAGCAGGAGCTTTACGACTGGCTCGATGACTACATCGTCACCCATCGTCACAGCCCCTCCATCCGCCAGATGATGGAGGCCATGGGCCTTCGCTCACCGGCCCCGATCCAGAGCCGGCTGCGCCATTTGCAGCAGAAAGGTTGGATCACCTGGCAGGAGGGGCAAGCCAGAACCCTGCAGCTTCTTGGTGGTGGCGGTCTCAAGGGTATCCCGGTGCTGGGGGCTGTTGCCGCTGGTGGTCTGGTGGACACCTTTGATGACGTGCAGGAGCGGCTTGATCTCTCGACCGTGCTCGAGAGCCGCAACCTGTTTGCCCTCACGGTGAACGGAGATTCGATGGTGGAGGCCCACATCGCTGACGGCGACGTGGTGCTGATGGAGCCCGTGCACGATCCGGATCGCCTGCGCCCGGGAACGATCGTCAGCGCCCTGGTGCCAGGAAGCGGCACCACGTTGAAGCACTGGTTCCGTGAGGGAAGCCGGGTGCGCCTCGAAGCGGCCAACACCGCGTATGCGCCGCTCGTTCTGCCGGCTGAGCAGGTGAGCGTGCAGGGACGGCTGGTCGCGGTCTGGCGGCAGGTCTGAGTTCCGGCAGCCTCCTCTTTGTTGGGCTTGTTGGAGAGGGGGCACCCCAGCATGTAAGCTCTCTCCATCGACGGGCGGGGCCTACGGCTCCGCGAGCCAATCCCGGGAACGACCAGAGTTTTCGGCCGACGACTTCATCAAGGGGCCATAGCTCAGCTGGTAGAGCACCTGCATGGCATGCAGGGGGTCAGCGGTTCGAGTCCGCTTGGCTCCATCAGACAAGTTCCCTCGTGGGAGATCCCTGGAACAAGACCCCTTCGGGGGTCTTTTTTTGTTGGTTTGCCTCGCCCCACCACCAAGCCTGTGGTGTGCCCTTGACTGCCCCACCACCGTGTGGTAAGGTATTGGACTGCGCGGGGAACCGCGTGGGCCCAGGTTGAGAGTTGCGAGGCAGGAGCAGCCGAGGAG
>JBKDPV010000093.1:0-5246 GCA_046342315.1 Cyanobacteriota bacterium | reverse complement strand
GCATTCAGCGATCATGGTTCATAGTGAATCAATGGAGCTGAGCGATCAGCTTTCAGGCAGTCATTCCCTGACTGCCCCTGTTCACCCTCCGGAGAGGGACACAGGACCTCCTGAGTTACACCACTTGAAGGGGCGCTACCCGCATCGGGTTTCGGGACGTAGAGGCGCAAGACCACCCAGAAAGGTCCCTTCGGCGAGGGCAGCCAGTTGGCTTCCGTGTCCTTGCCGGGTGATTCGTTTTGGACATGAAGCGTCAGCCCGCCGTCATCATCCATCTTGAACTGCGACAGCATGGTCGAGTTCAACAGATAGCGATTGATCGGATTGGCGACGAGCAGGCTCGCGGGCTGATCGTAGAGGGTCAGCGACCAGAACGAGTCGGCGGGCGGCAACTGGCCTTTCCTGAAGCCCAAGCTGTAACGATTGGCACCGTCCAACTTCTGCCCGTCCCCGTCCACGAAGTAGGGGAGATAAATCGCCTCTTCCTTCGAAAGGCCGTAAATGCCGGTCACCGCGGCGCCCATACGGTAGAGGTAATTGTTCTTGAGATATTCACGGGTACCGAAAGCGTCGCCTGACGTCACTTCCCCTTTGTTGATCCGTCCCAATAAGTCCTTGAATTCGGCCCAGGCGTCGGCCATGCCGGCCTCGATCGCCTGCTTCGTTTCCGGTGAAAGCTTGCTGGCATCGAAAGTCTGGCCCGCGCCAACACCGATTCTGGCGAATCGGTCCATGAGGGCCTTCTCTGATGGATGAGTCGGGCAGAACTGCAGGTAGAAGTTCAGCAGCGAGTAGAACTCGAGCGAGGTCTTCTGGGTGACCGGTGTGAGCGGCTTGGGAAAGTCGATCGAAGGGGCCGCTTTGGGGGCCGGCCGGCCAAGGAAGGCTGACAGCGGCTTCACGACATACTGCGCTTGAATCTGCTTGACGTTGTTGAGGTCGGCGGGATCGAAGAGCTGCGTCCGGAACTGCGCCGAAGCGATTTCAGTCTCGCACCGGATCACCTTCGTGATGCCTTGAGGCTCTTCCCCGTGCCAGTTCGGTCCGGCGATGAGAAGACTGCCGCCATCGTTGCCTGTCGTGCGACTGCCGGGAATGTCGAAGTTGTGCGTGTAGAGGTCGATGAGTTGCAGGCTCCAGTACCGCTCGCGGGCGATGGGCGGCACGGTGAACACGATCGGTTCCGCACGCAAATCCAGACCGATCCAAGAGTAGGGCGTGTCCGAGTTGGGGGTCTGGATCGCCTTGTCGTCCGGCGTGAACACGCGGGGGATGTTGAAGAGGGTGTTGTAGGGCGCTTTGTAGTCCGCACTATTCTTGTCAGTGAAGTAGGCGTACTGCACCCGCATGTTATCCACCATCGGGAAGGCGTAGATGTAGGCTTCCTTCGCGATGGCGCGGGCTTCGGCGGGTGTCAGGTTCATGATTCTTCTCCAGTCAGGCTATTTGCAGGGGACGGCATCTGGCAGTCGGTAGCTGCCATTCAGGACGGATGGGCCGGGGCGATACACGCGCATCAGGAAGTTCCAGCCTTCGCTCACGTCCAGCCGGTTGGGCACATCGCCGCAGGCCTCATGCGATCCGAAATAAACCGTGAACGTGCCGTCGGCATTCATCTTCGTGTTCGCAGCGTTGAGAATGTTATTCACGCTCTTCATGTAGCCATCCGCGCCGTAAACGGTGATGGACCAGAACGCATTGTTCTCGGGCACCTGGTAGGTGGCGGTGTGGCATTTGTCGGCGGGCAGATGCCCGTTGTAATTGATGTAAACCGCGTCCTTGTTCGGAAAGAGTCCCCATGCCCCGGCGCAGCCCAGGTGACGGGTTGCATCATCGGCTTCTCCGCGCTTGCCCATCCAGCCGTCAGGATACAGATCGAACTTGGCGAACTCTGTGTTGTATGCCGCGGTTAGTGCGGCCAGCGACTTCTTGTCCCATTGCGGTTCCGGGAACGGGTCGGCGCTGTTGGCCTTGATGACAAACTGATCCTGCAATTGGTTGACTAGCGCGATGTCCGCCGGGTCATCCGGGTGCAACAGTTGGATACGAACATTGATGGCGAGATATTTGGTGTCCTGAGGCAGTTCGTACGTGCCCGACGTGTAGATGACGCCCGGACAATAGTGATCGTTATCAAGCAACAGCACCGAGAAATAGCGGCCCGCCGGCATGTCAGGCACCGTGATGGTGGCACCATTGGACGTATCCACCAGGGCCACCGTGTAGAGCGTGTCCTTGTTCATCCTGACCACCGTTTGCCTGTCCAGCGGCGTGACATTGCGAAAGCTGAACAGCTTGTTTACGCCGCCAGTCAGCTGCGATGCGTTGTAGAAGGTTCGGTCCGTTTCAGCTCGGCAGAAGGTCTTCTGCGTCACCTCGCGTGTCTCGATGATCTCTTTCATTTCCTTCTTTCCTCTTGGGGAATGTTGGTTGTGGCCAGCTAACAACTATTTGGGAGGATCCGTCTAAGTCGCATCGTTGGCCTGGGCTGTCCGCCTAATACGCAGCTTTCACAGGGCTTCCAGGCATCAGAAGCTCTGCGCCACAATGGATCTCTTGTTGCAAGAGGAAAAGTTGCAGCATCCTATGCAGACCCGCCCAAGATGTGTTCATCATGATACAAAGCGTTGCTATCGCCCGCCAAGCCTGATCTAACGAACTCCTGAATACTTGATCTTGCCTGACAATCAAGACCGTCAATTTGCCCAGAAGGGATCTCACTGCATACAACTTCAAGTCCACTAAACTTATGGCAAGCATTCATACCCCGGTTTCCTGATCCTTCGAATGGCTTGAGTCCCACCAAGTGGTGGAAATTCCCTGAGGCCTCAGCCCCGGCTACGCCGGGGCTGAGCGTGCGCTCCTGAAACGCCAGTCGTTGCAAGGGGTGGGCAGGCCCGCTTCCCTGGTTTGAGAACCACCTCAACCAGACGAACCATGCCCAAGGCAGATTCTGGCGCCTCAGCCCTGGCGTCGCTACTCGATGGCAGCAGCGCTGGGGAGTTGATCCCTGAGCTGGCCCGCCATGGCCTGCAGCAGCTGATCGAGCTGGAGGTCGCCGCCGTGCTCGGTGCCGATCGCCATGAGCGCAGCGAAGAACGCAGCGGCTACCGCAACGGCAGCCGGCCACGCCTGCTCACCACCCAGGTGGGCGACATCCCGCTGGCGATCCCCAAGCTCCGCGCCGGCAGCTTCTTCCCCACGATCCTGGAGCCCAGAAGGCGGATCGATCAGGCCCTTTACGCCGTGATCATGGAAGCCTGGGTCAAGGGCGTTTCCACCCGCAAGGTCGACGCCCTGGTGGCGGCGATCGGCTCCGATGCCGGCATCTCCCGCTCGGAGGTGAGCCGCATCTGCCAGGGGCTCGACAGCCAGATCCAGGCCTTTCTGGAGCGGCCCCTCGACGGCTGCCGCTACCCGTACCTCTACCTCGACGCCACCTACCTGCACGGCCGGCTGGGCAAGACGCTGCAGGTCTGCTCCCGCGCTGTCGTCGTTGCCATGGGCGTCAATGCCGATGGGCGCCGGGAACTGCTGGGTCTCAAGGTGGGCGACAGCGAAAGCGAGCCGTTCTGGAGGGAGTTCCTCGCCAGCCTCAAACAGCGAGGCCTCGGCGATGTCCGGCTGGTGGTGAGCGATGCCCACGTGGGGCTGACCAAGGCCGTGGGCCGCATGTTCCAGGGCTGCAGCTGGCAGCGCTGCCGCGTGCACTTTGCCCGCAACCTCCTGCAGACGGTGCCCAAGGCCCAACAGGAAATGGTGGCGGCTGCTCTGCGCTCGGTGTTCACCCAGCAGAGCACCACCGCCGTGGAGGAGCAGTGGGATCAGGTGGCGGCCATGCTCACCGCCAAGTTCCCCAGGGCGGCTGAGCTCATGGCCACGGCCCGGGAGGACGTGCTGGCGTTCCGCCACTTCCCAGCCAGCCACTGGCGCAAGCTGTGGAGCACCAACCTGCTGGAGCGGGTCAACGAGGAGATCAAGCGCCGCACCCGGGTGGTGGGCATCTTCCCCAACGACGCCGCGATCACCCGCCTGGTGGGTGCGGTGCTGCTGGAGCAGGACGAGCACTGGCAGCTGGAGGGCCGCCGCATGTTCTCCCTTGATTCAATGGCTGCCATCCCCCCCAGCGCCGAGGTCCTGCCGGAAACGCATCAGGAGAGAGCTGCCATGCCGTAGGCCGCAGCAAACACTCAGGCCCCCACCAGGGATCTGGCACGCCCCCCACAGGGCGGGCTGGATCCCTGGCGCCCGGGGGACGGCGCCGAACCCTGCGGATCCATCAGATCGCTCAGGGATGAATTCCTTGACAGGTCTTTCCTGGCCGTGCAAGGTAAATGAACGAGGTGACTCATCACCTCGGGGATGACAGCCCGTCATTCCACCCTGTTCACACTCTGATCAGGGCAGTCGGGCCTCCGGATTTACACCACGCAAAGGGACGCGGCCTTCGAATGCTCATTGGATGGTTTCCGAGAGCCAGGGCCAAACCCCCTACTCATTCCGAGAACCACGGTTGAACTCATGGGTGGAGGCCGTTGTCCTGCTCACGTTCTTGTGACCACGGAACTCCTGAATGGTGCAGCAGTCCTGCCCCGCTCCAGTAAGAACGTTGCCAAGAATTCTCATGCCCCGACTTTGCCGCCTGCAACAGCCATGACTGAGAGCGGTCGATGGCCATCCGCTGGCGGCCGGCAACACAGTCAGGCGTCAGCGCAGGCTGACCAGCCCGGTCGACCCGTCCAAGCCAGCCGCCTGATCGGTGAGAGCAGCCATCCGGCTTCGACGACCATGGCCACGGCTTCCGGCGCATGGGTTCCAGAGGGGCCATGCTCTGCTGATGACCCCAGCCCTGGCCCGGGAGATCCTGCAGCGCAGCGGCGAACATCTGCTGCTGGTGCTGGTGAGCGTGGCCCTGGCCCTGCTGATCGCCCTGCCGCTGGGGCTGGCCGTGCAGGGCCGTCCCCGCCTGCAGCGGCTGCTGCTGGCCGGCGCCAACACGGTTCAGACCATTCCCAGCCTGGCGCTCTTCGGTCTGCTGCTCACCGTGCCGCTGCTCGGCGGTATCGGACCCACGCCAGCGCTGGTGGCGCTGATCCTCTATGCCCTGCTGCCGCTGCTGCGCGGCCTGATCACCGGCCTGCAGCAGGTGCCGGGTGGCCTGCTGGAGGCCGGCCGGGCCCTCGGCCTCAGCGCGGTGCAGGTGCTGCTGCGGGTGCAGCTGCCCCTGGCCCTGCCCAGCCTGATGG
>JBKDPV010000092.1:0-13790 GCA_046342315.1 Cyanobacteriota bacterium | reverse complement strand
CATGCACGACTACATCACCGGTGGCTTCACCGCCAACACCGGTCTGGCGAAGTGGTGCCGCAAGAACGGGATGCTGCTCCACATCCACCGCGCCATGCACGCGGTGATCGACCGCCATCCCAAGCACGGCATCCACTTCCGCGTGCTGGCCAAGTGCCTGCGCCTCTCCGGTGGTGACCAGCTCCACACCGGCACGGTGGTGGGCAAGCTCGAAGGCGACCGTCAGACCACCCTCGGCTACATCGACCAGCTGCGCGAATCCTTCGTTCCCGAAGATCGCACCCGCGGCAACTTCTTCGATCAGGACTGGGCTTCGATGCCCGGCGTGTTCGCCGTGGCCTCAGGCGGTATCCACGTGTGGCACATGCCCGCGCTCGTCGCCATCTTCGGTGACGACTCGGTGCTCCAGTTCGGTGGTGGTACCCACGGTCACCCCTGGGGTTCGGCCGCCGGCGCCGCCGCCAACCGGGTGGCCCTTGAAGCCTGCGTCAAGGCCCGCAACGCCGGTCGCGAGATCGAGAAGGAGAGCCGCGAGATCCTCACCGAGGCCGCCAAGCACAGCCCCGAGCTGGCGATTGCCCTCGAGACCTGGAAGGAGATCAAGTTCGAGTTCGACACCGTCGACAAGCTCGACGTCGCCGCCTGATCGTCTACGCCTACGGAGAGGGAGACCGGCATTGCCTACTCCCTTCTCCTGAGGCGGAGGCCCGGGACGTTTCCCATCCACCTGCAACCCCAGCATCCCCATGCCCTTCCAGAGCACCGTGGGTGACTACCAAACAGTCGCCACCCTGGAGACCTTCGGCTTCCTGCCGCCGTTCACCCAGGACGAGATCTACGACCAGATCGCTTACATCATTGCCCAGGGCTGGAGCCCCCTGATCGAGCACGTTCACCCCAGCCGCTCCATGGCGACCTACTGGTCGTACTGGAAGCTGCCCTTCTTCGGTGAGAAGGATCTGGGTGTGATCGTGAGCGAGCTCGAGGCCTGCCACCGCGCCTACCCCGACCACCACGTGCGCCTCGTGGGGTACGACGCCTACACCCAGAGCCAGGGCTCCTGCTTCGTGGTCTTCGAAGGCCGCTGATTCCAGCGACACCATCGGCGGGCCCGGCTTCGGCCGGGTCCCCGTCCTTCGCGACGGCCTGAAGGCCGCCGCAAACCTCGTCATTTCATTCATCGGGCGGATATGGCCAGCTCCTCCAGTCGTGCAGCAGCCCTGGAACGCCGCAAGGCGCTCACCAGCAGCGGCAAGAAATCCGCTGGCCGCTACGGCTCGACTCCCGGTCGGGTACGCACCGCCGCCGACAGCCGGCCATCCCGCACCAGTCCCGCCCCATCTGCGGCGGAAGTCCGTCAGGTGAGCCCTGCTCCTGCACAGGGCTCCCGCCCCTCCCGGCCCGCCCCCTCCCTGAGCACGCCTGTGGCGGACAGCCGTCGCAGCACCGCCAGGCCGATCGCCAATCCCAGCCGTGATCTGGTGCTTGCCCGCCGCGAGGCCCTCTCGCGCCGCGGCAAGAGGGCCGACACCTCCCGTGATCGCACCCGCCAGGAGGTGCGTCGTCCCACCGCTACCGGCGCGGGTGCCCCGGCCGTGAGCCCCGACCCTGGCCACAAGTGCAAGTGCCAGGGGGGCGAAAAGGCTGCCGAGCGCAGCCGCACCAGCGCTCCCGCTCTCTCGCTTGATAGGGCGCGTGCTTCCACTCGCAACGGCAATGGCGGCAACGGCCGCAGCGTGAACCGCAAGCTGAGCGCCCAGCACAACCCCAGCCGCTCCTTGGTGCTGGCCCGCCGCGAGGCGCTGTCCAAGCGTGGCAAATCCGCCGTGGCTCCCACCAGCAGCACCGCCGCGTCGGTGGCCCGCCAGGCCAATCCCGATCTCACCTCCCGCGAACTGGCCCAGAAGGTGCGGGAACTGAAATGCAAGGTGGGTTCGGCCGGCACCGCCCGCACCGGCGGCGGCAGCCGCCCCACCGGCCCCACCCGCCACGGCGCCCGCCAGGCAGCCGCCGCTGATGCCAGCTGGAAGGTGGGCGTGAGTGAAACCCTCCGCGGGCAGGTCGTCACCGGCACCCAGGCCAACCGCTCGCCCAAGACCACCGGCAACGAAGCGGCCACCTGCCGCACGATCACCGGCACCGAGTACATGGGCTCGGAAGTCTTCCAGACCTTCTGCGGCAAGGATCCCTCCCCGGCCCAGCCGTCCAAGGTGCGCGTCACCGCCACCACCCACGGCAACCGGGTGACCGGCAACGAGGTGGGCCGCTCCGAGAAGGTGACCGGCGACGAACCCGGCACCTGCAAGAACATCACCGGCACCGAATACGTGTCGGCCAACCAGTCGGCCGCCTATTGCGGGACCAGCCAGTCCTCCCCCCGCAAGGTGGGCCGGACGGCCACCGCTGGCGGGCAGGCTGTGTCCGGCGTGCTGGTGGGCCGATCTGAGAAGGTCACCGGCGACGAACCGGGCTCCGGTCGGCAGCTCACGGGCAACCAGTACGTGAACGAGGCCTCCGAAGCCAAGGTGCCCGGCCGCGTTCCCACCAAGGTGGCCACGCTCCAGACCCTGCGCGGCACCGGCATCACCGGCACCCATGTGGGCCGCAGCGACCAGGTAACCGGCGACGAGCCCGGCAGCTGCCGGATCATCACCGGCGATGAATACATCGGAACCCAGCAGTACGAGAAGTTCTGCGGCGTGCGTCCCTCCCCCGAGGCGGCCAAGGTGGGCTTCAGCGTCACCAACCGCAACCTGGTGGTGAGCGGCACCCGCACCGGTCGCTCGGAAAAGGTGACCGGCGATGAACCCGGCACCTGCAAGGTGGTAACCGGCACCCCCTACGCCGGCCTGGAGCAGGCGGGAGCCTGGTGCGCCACCGGCCAGGTGCAGGCCGTGCGCCAGCGCACCCCCGTGCGGATGGGCACCGTGATGACCGGCATCCAACCCGGCATCGGCGGCAGCCTCACCGGGGCCGAGCGGGGCGCCTGCGAAGACATCACCGGCACCCCCTACGTAGGCGCCGACCAGCTGGCCGCCAGCTGTTCGGCCGCCAGCACAGCCGACGCCGACTTTCCCCAGCCCCTCGAAGCAGCGCCCTGGCAGCAGTTCAGCGTTCAGTCCCCGGCGCGCGCCGCCCAGGTCGAGCGCGAGCGCACCGGCCATGTCACCGGCAGCACCTACGAGCAGGGCGGCCGGATCACCGGGCCCTTCGACATGGCCGCCGACAAAGTGACGGGCACCGAGCAGTTCCGCTTCGATCGTCGCCCCCCTGCCCAGCGCCGGGTGGCTCCCGCCCCCGTGACCGTCGACGAGGACGTACGCCCGGTTTCGCGGGTCACCGGTGAGGGCATCTCCGCGGGTCTGAAGATCACCGGCGACGACTGGGATCGAGGGGAGCACGTGACCGGAACCGAAGGTGCCTCTGCCCGTCGCCGCAACCCCACGCGGCCAGGTCCGATGTCGGCGATGCCCAGCTTCCAACCCAAGCGCAACGAGGCGGTCCCCGAACCCGTGAGCCGCATCACCGGCTCCAGCGGCAACACCAGCTCCGGGTCGCTGATCACCGTGTCCGGCGGCGCACGAGGCTGAGCGCCCGATGCCCCGCCGTCCGGCGATGAACGCCGCTCCTCTCGCACCCACCGCCCCCCGACGTGCCGATCGGAGGCCGATCCGCGACACTCCGATTGACACTCCCGCAGCAGACGCCCAGGGCGCTGGTCTTCTGCCGGCCCGGGGCACACGTGCCCGGGTTGCCCGGAATACCAGCAATACCGGCGGCGCCCGCCCCACCGGGCGGACCCGGCCGAAACCCTTGCTAGCTCCGCGGGAGCGTCGCTCCCCCATGCCCCCTGGTGCGCTCTCCGCCCAGAGTCCCCGCGGCCGGGATTCCTCCCAAGCGTCGGCTGTCTCGGGAGGCCATCCCCTCACCGATCAGGCGGCGAATAAAGCGCTGCACGCCTACGACCTGAAGGTGAAGCACCGCTTTGATCGCATCGTGCCGGTGCTCAAGCAGCTCTCGGCCCTGCAGCACGAAGGTGACTTCGTGGGCCGGGCCCAGGACCTGGCCCGGCGGGAACTGGGGTTCGAACTACCGCTGGCGATCCTGGAAACGGCCTGGGTCACCCAGCTCGATATGCGCACCCTGTTCGCTTGGTGCGTGTTCGAAACCTACGAGCAGACCAGCGCCTACTTCTTCGACGCTGATCCGCTCGCCGGCGGACCCGGTGGTGATGCTGCCACCGCCTTCGACGAGTTCCTGTTGGATTGCGGCTTCCATCTGCTCGACATCACCCCCTGCGCCGACGGCCGCCTGGCCCATGCCATCGCCTTTGGGTTGCGGGTCCCCTATGCCTCGGTGCGCCGCCGGCCCCATGCCGGTGCCCTGTTTGATGTGGAGAACACAGTGGATCGCTGGGTGAAGACCGAGCACCGCCGCTACCGCGAGGCCATCCCCAATCCCGCCCACGCGGACACGCGCTACCTGAAGGTGGTGCTCTACCACTTCAGCTCCCTCGATCCCACCCACGAGGGCTGTGCTGCGCACGGAAGCGACGACGCGGCAGCCGCCTCCTGCGGCATGAGCCGGCTCCACGACTTCCAGCAGGCCGTGGAGAACAGCTTCTGCTGCGGAGCTTCGGTGGATCTGCTGCTGATGGGCATCGACACCGACACCGATGCCATCCGGGTGCATGTTCCTGGCATCGACGGCACAACCCACCTCGACCGCTGGCTCGATGCCCGCACCGTTCACGAGGCCACTCGCACCCTGACGGCTGCCCAGGCCCGGGAAAGGATCCTTGAAATGGTGCGTGAAGCCGCCGCTTCGGCTCCGGACCCGGGGATGGTACGCATGATCGCCCGGCTGATCGAGAACAACCTCTCGCAGATCGACTATGTGCGCGAGTTCCATGGCGGCCACTACAGCGATGCGGGCCATGCCGAGCGCTTCATCGGTGTGGGCATCGGTTTCAAGGAGATTCACCTGCGCAATCTCACGTACTTCGCCTACATGGACACCGTGGAGGAAGGCGCGCCCGACCTCGATGTGGGGGTGAAGATCTTCAAGGGTCTGAACGTGTCCCGCGGGCTGCCGGTGCCCGTTGTGGTGCGCTTCGATTACAGCGGCAAGGTTCCCGGGGCAAGGGAACGGGCCGTGCGCAGCGCCCGGCGGGTGGGAGCGGCGATGGAAAGCCGATACAGCGAACTGTTCCAGCAGGGACTCCTGCATGCCTTGCTCACCGTGCGGGACAAGGACGCCCACACCCCTGCCGAAGCGGTAGGTTCCACGATCACCGTCCCGGAATCAGGAGGCCACTGACATGCTGATCTGCAAGGTGGTGAAGCCGCTGGTATCCACCAACCGCATCCCGGATTTCGAGCACAAGCACCTGCAGGTGGTGCTTGATGGAAGCACCCAGAAGGTGGCCGTCGATGCGGTGGGCTGCATCCCCGGCGACTGGGTGATCTGCGTGGGCAGTTCAGCTGCGCGCGAGGCCGCGGGAAGCAAGTCGTACCCCAGCGATCTGACCATCGTGGGCATCATCGACCACTGGGATCCGGAGGCGGGCAAGGCCCCGCCAAGCACGAGCTCGGCCTCCGCTGCCACACCCTCCAGCAGATCTGCCCCCACTACCTCTACAGGGACCACCGCCAACGGAGGCAAGACCTGATGGAGATCATGCAGGTCACCGGTTCGCTCGTGTGCACCCAGCGAGTGCCTGGACTGAAGCACTGGAACCTGCGGGTGCTCCGCACCCCGAAGGGCAAGTTCAACGTCGCTGTGGATCCGGTGGGAGCTTCTCCTGGCAATTGGGTGTTCACCGCCAGTGGTTCGGCGGCCCGCTTTGCCTGCGGCGACCCCGACACTCACACCGACCTGACGATCGCGGGGATCATCGATTTCTGGGAACCCGACGGCTGATACCCCTTCTCTCCTTCCCCGCTGACGAACAACCCACTCCGACCCGCTCCCCTCACCCCTGAGCCCCATGGCCCGCCGCACCCGCACCGCCCCATCCGCCCGGACCGGCTCCACCACCGCCGGATCCACTCCGGCTGCCGGTGCTGGCAATGCCGCCCCTCCAGCTGCGTCGGCCGCCACGCCCACCCCGGACACCCCAGTGACCGCGAGCGCCAGCACCTCCGCGACGCCAGCGACCCCCTCTCCGGACACACCCACGCCGGTCCCCGTCCCGGCGGCGACAGCCCCACCACCGGCGCTACCGGCGGCCACTTCCGCCAGCCGCACCAGCAGCACCCGCACCCCGGCCCGTGCGGCGGCGGCCTCCAGCCGCAGCACCGCCAACCGTTCCATTGGCACCCGCGCCACCCCCCGCGCCAGACGCGCTCCCGCCGCCCGCAGTCGCGGTCGCGGCGCCGCCTCCGGCGGCACCCCTCCCAAGTCGCCCACCTCCCTCGCCCCCTCCCCCATGGCTCCCACCGTCCACGGCATCGCCCTCGGCATGATCGAAACCCGCGGCCTGGTGCCGGCGATCGAAGCGGCGGATGCCATGACCAAGGCAGCCGAAGTCACCCTGGTGGCCCGTGAATTCGTAGGCGGTGGCTACGTCACCGTGATGGTGCGGGGCGAAACCGGCGCCGTGAACGCCGCCGTCCGAGCCGGCGCCGATGCCTGCGAGCGGGTGGGCGACGGCCTGGTGGCCGCCCACATCATCGCCCGCCCCCATGGCGAGGTGGAGCCGGCGATCAACGCCAGCGGCGTCACTCGCCGCCTGTGAGGCCGATGGGCGCCGTTCATCCCCGCGTCCTGGGCTATCTGGGCCGGGCCCTGAGCCTCGAGCTCTCGGCCGTTCAGCAATACATGACCCACGCCACCCTGACCCAGGCCTGGGGAGATCCTGAAACGGCCGACCGCTTCCGCCGGGAGACGGTGGAGGAAATGCAGCATGCCGAACGCATCGTGCAGCGCATGATCGCCCTGGGAGTGGCCCCGGCCGCCTCCCAGCTGAGGGCCGTTGCTCACGCGAGGGATCTGGTGGGGCTGCTGCGCCTCAACAACATCCTGGAAACCGAACTGATCCACCTTTACGGAGAGGCGGTGCGCTTCTGCCTGCTGATCGGCGACCGTGAGAATGAAGCCTTCTTCCAGACGCTCTGGCAGGAGGAGCAGCAGCATGGCGAGGAGCTGGCGGCCTGGGTCGCCAGCCTCACAGCGGCGGCGCCGAGCCTGCAGCGCGCCGTGTTCTGAAACCCAACGGGCAGCCGTGATCCCGATGGAGAGGATCCATCAGGCTGCGTAAAGTCCAGCGCCGAGGCCCCACTTCCCGGCACCCCGCCGTCGCCCTGCTTCCTCCTTGGCCCTCGCCCCCTCCCTGCCGATCCAGCTGGTCTGGCTGATCCCCCTGTACGGGTTCGCTGGCATGGTGCTGTCCCTTCCCTGGGCCTCGGGCTGGATCAAGCGCAACGGCCCCCGGCCGGCGGCCTACCTCAACCTGCTGGTCACCCTGCTGGCTGTGCTGCACGGCAGCCTGATCCTGAGGGAGGTGCTCACGACCGGCCCCCAGCACCTGGAGATCCCCTGGTTCCAGGCGGCCGACCTCGACCTGCGCATCGGCTTCGATCTGTCGCTCACCAACCTGGCAGCCCTGGAGCTGGTCACCTCCATGAGCCTGATCTGCCAGGTCTTCGCTCTGGGCTATCTCGACAAGGAATGGTCGCTGGCCCGCTTCTATGCCCTGGTGGGCTTCTTCGAAGGAGCCATGTCCGGGGTGGTGCTGAGCAGCAATCTCTTCCTGAGCTATTTCCTGCTGGAGATGCTCACCCTCTCCACCTATCTGCTGGTGGGCTTCTGGTATGCCCAGCCCCTGGTGGTCACCGCCGCCCGCGATGCCTTCCTCACCAAGCGCGTGGGTGACGTGCTGCTGCTGATGGGGCTGGTGGCCCTCTCGGCCTGGGCTGGTTCTCTCGAGTTCAACGATCTCTATGCCTGGTCGGCCCACGCCGATCTCTCACCCCTGGCGGCCACCCTGCTCTGCCTCGGGCTGATCGCAGGACCGATGGGCAAGTGCGCCCAGTTCCCCATGCACCTGTGGTTGGATGAGGCCATGGAGGGACCGAATCCAGCATCGATCCTGCGGAACTCCGCGGTGGTGACCTGCGGCGCCCTGGTGCTGCTCAAACTGATGCCACTGCTGCGGCTTTCCCCCGTGGCGATCGACGTGCTGCTTGTGGTGGGCACGATCAGCGCCGTTGGCGGTGCGCTGGTGGCGATCGCCCAGGTGGATCTCAAGCGGGCGTTCTCCTACTCCACCACCTCCTATTTGGGACTGGTATTCCTGGCCATCGCCCTTCAGCTTCCTGGAGTCGCCCTGCTGCTGCTGTTCGCCCACGGACTGGCCAAGGCCCTGCTGTTCATGAGCGTGGGCAGCGTGATCGCCACCACCAACTGCCAGGACATCACCGAGCTGGGCGGACTGGGGCGTCGGATGCCCGCCACCACCGGCTCCTATCTGGTGGCCGCCGCCGGACTCACCGGCCTCCTGCCCCTCGGTTGCTTCTGGTGCTTCGGGCTGATGGTGGAGCGCATGGCGGCAATGGCACCGCTGTTCGCCGGCGTGGTGCTGCTGACCAACGCCCTCACCGCCTTCAATCTGGTGAGGGTCTACCGCCAGGTGTTCCTCGACACCCCCCATCCGAAGACCAAGCGCACACCTGAGGTGAACTGGTTGATGGCCCTGCCGATGGTCTCGCTCACCGTGCTGGTGCTGCTGACACCTCTTGTGATCGGCCGGATCGATCCCTCTCCTGGCATCGCCTCGTTCTCCTGGCTCACCACGGCCCTGGTCGTAGCGAGCGGGGCGCTTGGCGTGCTGGTCGGATCCCTGGTGCCGCTCGACAAATTCTGGTCCCGCTCGGTGCTCAAGCCGCTGCGCACCCTCCAGGATCTGCTGGCCTTCGACTTCTACACCGACCGCATCTACCGGGCCACGATCGTGGCGTTCGTGGCCGGCATGGCCCGGCTCACCAATGCCTTCGACCGGGTGGTGGTGAACGGACTGGTGAACAGCATCGGTGTCGGCTCGCTGGCCAGTGCCGAGGCCCTCAAGCTGGGGGTGAGCGGTCAGCTCCAGACCTACGTGCTCACCGTGGTGCTGGCGATCGTGCTGCTGTTCGGCAGCCTCTCCTGGTTCCGGGGCTGACGCCGATGCTGAGCATCCTCCTGCTGATCCCTTTCCTGGGCACGGCCCTGCTGCTGCTGCTGCCGGGTGATCCGCCCCCGGGCCGGATGCGCGCCGTGGCGATCACCGTGCTCGGCCTGCAGCTGCTCTGGAGTCTGCGGGTGCTGCTGGCCTTCGACCCGGGAGAGGGCGGGCTGCAAATGGTCGAATCGCTGCCCTGGGTCAACAGCATCGGTCTCGACTACCGGCTCGGCATCGACGGCCTCTCGATGCCCCTGGTGCTGGTCAACGCCGCCCTCACCCTGGTATCGGCGGTCTGCACCCGCGACATCAGCCAGCGGCCGCGCATCTACTTCGCGCTGCTGCTACTGATCAGCGGTGCGGTGAACGGCGCCTTCCTGGCCGACAACCTGCTGCTGTTCTTCCTGTTCTACGAGCTTGAACTGATCCCTCTCTGGCTGCTGATCTCGATCTGGGGCGGCAAGGAGCGGGCCTATGCCGCCACCAAGTTCCTGCTGTTCACCGCTGTGTCGGGGGTGCTGATCCTGGGCGCCTTTCTGGGCCTTGCGTTGTTCACCGGCTCAGTGGACTTCAGCCTCAGCCCGGTGCTCAGCGACAGGCTGTCGATGGGCAGCCAGCTGCTGCTGCTTGGGGCCCTGCTGCTCGGCTTCGGCGTCAAGATCCCGCTCGTTCCGTTTCATAGCTGGCTGCCCGATGCCCATACTCAGGCCTCCACTCCGGTGTCGGTCCTGCTGGCCGGGGTTCTGCTCAAGCTGGGTACCTACGGCCTGCTGCGCTTCTGCCTGGGCATGTTTCCCGAAGCCTGGGCCCTGGTGGCCCCCTGGCTGGCGATCTGGGCTGCGGTGTCGGTGCTGTATGGATCGCTGGCGGCCATCGCCCAGCGGGACATGAAACGGATGGTGGCCTTCAGCTCGGTCGGCCACATGGGCTACGTGCTGCTGGCGGCAGCCGCCGCCACGCCTGTGAGCCTGCTGGGGGCGGTGTTCCAGATGGTGAGCCACGGCCTGATCTCCGCCCTGCTGTTCCTGCTGGTGGGAATCGTGTATCGAAAAACCGGCACACGCGACCTGGAGGTTCTTCGCGGTCTGCTCAACCCTGAGCGGGGTCTTCCCCTCACCGGCACCCTGATGATCCTGGGGGTGATGGCCAGCGCCGGACTTCCGGGCATGGCCGGCTTCATCTCCGAGTTCCTGGTGTTCCGGGGCAGCCTTCCCTCCTATCCCCTGGCCACCCTGCTCTGCATGGTGGGCTCGGGCCTTACGGCCGTGTATTTCCTTCTCCTCGTGAACCGCGCCTTCTTCGGGCGTCTGGCGATCACACCTCCCACTGATCCTGCCCGGGATTGCCGGCTCGACGTCCGCCTGGCCGGCGTAGCGCCACGGGAAACCCTGGCCACCCTGGGGCTGGCCCTTGGGGTGGTGCTGCTGGGCCTTCTGCCGGCCACCCTCGGCAGCCTGAGTGAGTCCACGTCCGCACTGCTGGCCGGCCTGCCCAGCCTGGTGGTGGCGTCAACCGCTGCAGGAGGCCTGGGCTGATGCCGGTCATCCCCGCCGAACACGTTCGCGCCGGTGGCCAGCCCACCCCCGCCGACCTGGAAGCCTGCCTCCTGGCAGGCCGTACCCTGCTGGCCGACACGCCCGAGCACCTGATGCAGGTGGTCGATGTGCTCAAGAGCTACGGGGAGGTGCTGGATGCTTACAGCATCAACCTCATCCACCAGGCGGAAGCACAGTTTCTCAATCCCTTCCCGGTATTCCGCTTCCTCGATGGCGACCTCAGCCCCGGGAAAATCTGGCGCCATCTCTGCCACGACCGCATCAACTATGAGTACGCCGAGTACTGCATGAAGGCCATGCTCTGGCATGGCACCGGTGGCCTCGATGCCTATCTCGACAGCCCGCCGTTCCTGGAGAACTGCCGGTTGATCATTTCCCGCAAGACCCGCCGCGATCCCCTGCTGGCCGTGCTCCATCCGGTGTTCCCGGAGTTTCTGGCGGAACTGATCCGCGCGGCGGCCACCACGCATGCCCTGGGCCAGTTCTGGCGGGTGATGAGCGATCTGTTCCTGGATCTGGCCGAGGCCGAGGCCGCCGGGATGGTGCGCACGATCGAGGAGGTGGTGGAGTTCATCAAGGACGCTCTGGTGTACGCCGCCGGCCTGCCGATCACCAACGCCGTGGAGGTGGCCGGCGAGCGGCTCTGGGTGCTGCCGCCCGAGGCCGGCCTCACCTTCCTGGTGGACGTGGCCGTTCCCTATGTGGAAGCGGTGTTCCTGAGGGGCACCCCGTTCCTGGGCACGGTGTCCTTCAACGCCCAGGCCCAGCAGATCTCCCCGGATCAATCCCAGTTCGCCTACGGGGCCTTGTTCGCCGACCCTCTGCCCACAATGGGCGCCGGCATTCCGCCCAGCCTGCTGATGCAGGACATGTACCGCCATCTGCCGCCCCGGCTACACCAGTGGTACGACCAGCGCACACGCGGCGAAGGCGACGTGCGGGTGAAGATCTGCATGAGCTTCCAGAAGGCGATGTTCTGCGTCACCAACGCCGCCATCCGGGGTACCTTCCCCCATCCGCTCACGACCACCGATCCGGCGGCCCAGGCAGCGAACCAGGCCCATGCCGCTGCCTGGGCCACCCGCCTCAGCCAGGCGCGCACCGACGCCCTCGACGCCGAGGCGGAACCGCCGCCGGCGTAAGGTCGGGATCATGGATCATCCCTGGACGCACAGGAAACGCCCCGATCGCCTGGAGCGGCGCATCGAGTTCGCGGACTACGAAACCACCCGCACCTTCCTGGAGCGCCTGAACGCGCTTTCCGAGCGAGTGGGCCGCTTCCCCGACATCAGCTTCGGAAGGACCTATGTGAACCTCACCCTCAGGCCCGAGGGCGAGGCAGAGGATGCGGCGGTGGGCGAGGCCGAAACCACCTTCGCCGATGCCGTCGATGACCTCCTCTGATCCCCCCGTTTCCGACGACGCCACCACCGTCGACCTCCAGGCCGCTTACGAGGGCGCCGGCATCCAGGCGGTGCTCGACCAGCTCGACCGGGAACTGATCGGCCTGCGGCCGGTGAAAGCGCGCATCCGCGAGATCGCTGCCCTGCTGGTGGTGAATCGGGCTCGGCAGCAGGTGGGGCTCGACACCGCGCCGCCCAGCCTGCACATGTCGTTCACCGGCCACCCGGGCACCGGCAAGACCACCGTGGCTGAACGGATGTCGAAGATCCTGCACGGCCTCGGCTACGTGCGCAAGGGGCACGTGGTGACTGCCACCCGTGACGACCTGGTGGGTCAGTACATCGGCCACACGGCGCCGAAGACACGGGAGATGCTGAAGAAGGCGATGGGGGGTGTGCTGTTCATCGACGAGGCCTACTACCTCTACCGTCCTGAGAACGAGCGGGATTACGGCGCCGAGGCGATCGAGATCCTGTTGCAGGTGATGGAGGCGAACCGCGAGGATCTGGTGGTGATCTTCGCTGGCTACAAAGAGCGGATGGACATCTTCTACCAGTCCAATCCAGGGCTCTCCTCACGGGTGGCCAACCACATCGACTTCCCCGACTACAGCGCTGACGAGTTGCTTGCGATCGCCAAGCTGATCCTGGCCAAGGAGAACTACCGCTTCAGTGAGGAGGCCACCGCCGCCTTCGCCGAGTACATCGTGCGGCGAATGCAACTGCCCTTCTTTGCCAATGCCCGCTCCATCCGCAATGCCATCGACCGTGCCCGCATGCGCCAGGCGAATCGACTCTTCAACGGCATGGGCAGCAGGCTGAGCAAGCTCGACCTGATGACGATCGAAGCGGAGGACATCACGGCCAGCCGCGTGTTTCACGGCGAGGTGGAGGGCCTGGATCGGAGCGAACCGGTGACGGGCTGAAGGCAGAAACGAGCAGAGCTCATCGATGAATTCAGACCACAACGAATTCAGACTACACCCTTCAACAGAAACTACATCAATGAATGAAGGCTAGAGCGTGCCAGCATTTGATCGAGACATTCACTCCAGCGGAGAGCGACACTGCGGTCGCTGTAGGCCTCAATCAGGAGCGAATTTTTGCTAAATGCTTTTCGGAACGACTCATACTCGCGAGATACGGTTTCAATTCCAGTGGCAATCGACTGCGGCAGGAGGATGTCACAGTAAACCCCGATACCCAGCCGATGGATGATCGCCTGAATGGGATTACCCTGTGGTCCCAGCACAATGATCGGCTTGCTATGCCCGAGATACTCAAAGAACTTGGAAGGTTGATTGTCCAAGTGCCTGGGGCCGATCACGACGAACAGCACATCAGAGTCTTCTGCTAGGTCGTGCGACTCTTCGTAACCAACAGAGCGCCACGATCGGATGCTCTGGCGCAGCCTGGTGTCCGCTTGAATCACACGGCACGCCTCAGGATAAACATATCCATAAAAATCAATCTGGAGATCAATCGGATAGTCCCTGAAGGCAGTGAACAAGGCATCAATGGGTCGCCACTCGGTAGCGCCCCTTCAAGTGGTGTAACTCAGGAGGTCCTGTGTCCCTCTCCGGAGGGTGAACAGGGGCAGTCAGGGAATGACTGCCTGAAAGCTGATCGCTCAGCTCCATTGATTCACTATGAACCATGATCGCTGAATGC
>JBKDPV010000091.1:0-14695 GCA_046342315.1 Cyanobacteriota bacterium | reverse complement strand
CGACCTGCACGCCAGCGCCGCCTCCCTCGGCTCCGACGTGCCCTACTGCCTGGAGGGCGGCAGCCGGCTGTGCTTCGGGCGCGGCGAGATCCTCGAACCCTTGCCGGGGGCTGGCACCGGTGAGGCCCCGGGCCTCGGCGTGCTGCTGATCAAGCATCCGCAGGCCAGCGTCTCCACCCCCTGGGCTTACGGCCGCTGCCGCGAGCTGCGCGGCGACTTCTACCTTGAGAGTGAGGCCGACTTCGCCCAGCGCCGCGACGCCCTGCGCACCGGCCCCCTGACGGAGGCCCTGCGGGGGCAGGGACCGCTGCCGCGCCTGCGCAACGATCTGCAGGCGGTGGTGGAGCCGGAGGTGGCGAGCGTGCGCGAGGGGCTGGCCCTGCTGCTCCGCGCAGAGGGTGTCCTGGCGGCGGCGATGAGCGGTTCGGGCCCCAGCCTGTTCGCTTTGTTCCAGGGCTTCGCCGCGGCGGAGGCGGCCCATCGTCAGCTGGAGGCCGAGCTCACAGCAGCGGGGTTCCAGGCCTGGTGCTGCCGTTGCACCGGCTCGGGTGCCAGCCTGCTGCCAGATGCCCCTCAGCCGTGAGCGACGCCGACGCCCAGAGCCCCAGCGACCTGCCTGGCCCCGGCGAGGCCGCCCGTCCCGCTCCCTCCGAAGCTGAAGCCCCCCGCAAGGGACCCCTCAGCTTCCTCAGCGGTGCCCTCACCAGCGGCCTGCTGGGCTGGCTTTGCTTCGGCATGAGCAGGCGGGTGGTGCAGCACTACGCGCTGCATCCCCCCCACTACAGCTCCCAGGTTGCCCAGAGCATCGCTACCGCGGTCAAGACGCTGGTGGTGGGCATGTGCTTCCTGGCCACCTTCAGCTTCGCCTTCATCGGCCTCGGTCTGCTGCTCACCTTCTTCCGCAGCCTGCTGCCGGCACGCCCCGCCGACCCGGCCTAGCCTGGGCCCCTACCCTGCTGCGGCGATGACTCCCCACGACCTGGGCCTGCTGGTCACCCTGCTCCTGCCGGGGATGCTGCTGTCGGTGCTGCTGCTCAGCACCTTCGCCGCCGGGGGCTGAGATAGGTTGGCCGCGCGGCGGTCTGTGCGGATCCGCCGCTGCGAGTCCCGCGACGCCCTCCAACCGTCTCCCCACCGCCTTCCGACGTGGCCGAAACCCTGCTGTTCAACGCCCTGCGCGAAGCCATCGATGAAGAGATGGCGCGCGATCCCCACGTCTGCGTGATGGGAGAGGACGTGGGTCAGTACGGCGGGTCGTACAAGGTCACCAAGGATCTCTACGAGAAATATGGCGAGTTGAGGGTTCTCGACACTCCGATCGCCGAGAACAGCTTCACCGGGATGGCTGTCGGCGCGGCGATGACCGGCCTGCGGCCGATCGTGGAAGGCATGAACATGGGCTTCCTGCTGCTGGCCTTCAACCAGATCTCCAACAACATGGGCATGCTCCGCTACACCAGCGGCGGCAACTACACCATCCCGGCGGTGGTGCGCGGTCCCGGGGGGGTGGGCCGTCAGCTGGGGGCGGAGCATAGTCAGCGGCTCGAGGCCTACTTCCACGCCGTGCCTGGCATCAAGATCGTGGCGGTCAGCACTCCCACCAATGCCAAGGGCCTGATGAAGGCCGCGATCCGCGACAACAACCCCGTGCTGTTCTTCGAGCACGTGCTGCTCTACAACCTCAGCGAAGAAATCCCCGAAGGCGACTACATCTGCGCTCTCGACCAGGCCGAGGTGGTGCGCGAAGGCAGCGATGTCACCATCCTCACCTACTCGCGCATGCGCCACCACTGCCTCAAGGCCGTGCAGCAGCTCGAGCAGCAGGGCGTGGATGTGGAGCTGATCGATCTGATCAGCCTGAAGCCCTTCGACATGGAGACGATCCGCAGTTCCATCCGCAAGACCCACCGGGTTCTGGTTGTGGAGGAGTGCATGAAGACCGGCGGCATCGGTGCTGAACTCATCGCCCTGATCACCGAGGAATGCTTCGATGATCTCGATGCCCGGCCGGTGCGCCTCTCCTCCCAGGACATCCCTACGCCCTACAACGGCAACCTGGAGAACCTCACGATCATCCAACCCCATCAGATCGTCGACGCCGCCGTGAAGATCAAGTCCGGGCAGCTCTGAGATGGCACGTCAACAGGGGTGGTTCGCCCTGATCCTGGCCCTGGCGATCGCCGCTGGTGCCCTGCTGGCCACCTATGGGCTCCAGCTCGGCCTCGACCTGCGCGGCGGCAGCCAGCTCACCCTTCAGGTACTGCCGAACGCTGAAATCCGCAGCGTCGGTCGCGAGCAGCTTGAGGCCGTCAAGGAAGTGCTTGAGCGCCGGATCAATGGTCTCGGGGTTGCCGAATCCACCCTGCAGACCGTCGGCGACGACCAACTGGTTCTCCAGCTTCCCGGTGAGCAGGATCCCGCCCGGGCGGCGAAAGTGCTCGGCAGCACCGCCCTGCTGGAGTTCCGCTCCCAGCGCCCCGGCACCGAGAAGGAGATGGAGGGCCTGCTGCCGCTCAAACGTCAGCTGGAGGCGGTGATCGCCTCCAGGGATCCAGCCCGTGCCGCCGAGGCTGCCCAGGCCGCAGCCGCCTCCACCGGCCAGCCCCAACCCCCCAAACCCACCCTCTCCGATGAGGAGCGGGCCAAGGCCTTCCGCGCCCTCGGCCTCTCGATCCCCGAAGGCAGCAACGAAGCCTCTCAGCTTGAGGCCCTCAGCAACGAGGTGAATCGCCGGGTCGTGGCCCTTTTCGGACCCACCCTGATCACCGGCAAGGATCTGGTCACGGCCGGGCGTCAGCAGCAGCAGACCGGTCAGGACTGGGAGGTGACCCTCAACTTCACCCGCGCCGGCGGCGACAAGTTCGCCGCCCTCACCCAGGGCATTGCTGGCACCGGCCGGGTGCTGGGCATCGTGCTGGATGGTCGCAGCATCAGTGAGGCCACGGTGGGCCCTGAATTCAAGGCGGCGGGCATCACCGGCGGGGCGGCCACCATCTCCGGCCGCTTCACCGCCGAAGAAGCCCGCGATCTCGAAGTGCAGCTGCGCGGCGGCTCCCTGCCGTTGCCGGTGAAGATCATCGAGCAGCGCACCGTGGGTCCGTCGCTCGGAGCCGAAAACATCCGCCGCAGCCTGGCAGCTGCCCTCGCCGGCCTCGCCCTTGTGGCCGTGTTCATGCTGGTGGTCTACCGCCTACCGGGGGTGGTGGCGGTGCTCGCCCTCAGCCTCTACGCACTGTTCAACCTCGCCGTCTATTCGCTGATCCCGGTCACCCTCACCCTGCCGGGCATTGCCGGCTTCATCCTCTCGGTAGGAATGGCGGTGGATGCCAACGTGCTGATCTTCGAGCGGGTGAAGGAAGAACTGCGTTCCGGCAACACCCTGATCCGCTCCATTGATACGGGCTTCTCCCTGGCATTTTCCTCGATCTTCGACGGTCATGTCACCGGCCTCATCAGCTGCGCAGCCCTCTTCTTCCTCGGCACGGGCCTGGTGAAGGGCTTCGCCGTCACCCTGGCGATCGGCCTCTTGCTGAGTCTGTTCACCGCTCTCACCTGCACCCGTACCCTCCTGCGGCTGCTGATGAGCTACCCGGCCCTGCGCCGCGTGAGCTACTTCCTGCCGGCCCGCCAGCTGCCCTCTTCCACCCCCTTCCCGGCGGCCTGAGCTCCCTACCCCCCGCCCGTGACCCCCACACCCCTTCCCCCCATCCGCTTCTTCCGCATCAACCGGCACCGTCGGCTGGCCTGGATCGGCTCCGGTCTGGCCTGCGGCCTCAGCGTGCTGGGCCTGGTGCTGTGCTGGCTGAATCCCGCCATCGGCCTGCCGCTGAAGCCCGGCCTCGACTTCACCGGCGGCACCCAGATCCAGATCGAGCGCCGCTGCGGCGCCGACTGCGGCGCCCTCACAGCGCCGCAGGTGCAGGAGAAGGTGGCCGCGATCCGGCTGCCGGCGCCTGAGGGCGGTCCCTCTCCCAATCTCGGCAGTGCCGGGGTGCAGGTGCTCGATGGCGGCCGCTCTCTCACCCTGCGGCTGCCCGCCCTCGATCCCGACCAGAGCGCCGCGGTGGTGGACGCCCTTGAAGGACAGATCGGCCCGCTGGAGGCTTCAGGCACCTCTGTGTCCACGATCGGGCCCACCCTTGGCTCCCAGCTCTTGCGCACCAGCATCATCTCCCTGCTGGTGAGCTTCGCCGCCATCGCCGCCTACATCAGCTTCTCCTACAACGGCGTGTTCGCCTTTCTGGCTCTGGTGGCTCTTGCCCACGACGTCCTGATCACCTGCGGGGTGTTCGCCTGGCTGGGTCTGCTGCTGGGCATCGAGGTCGACACCCTCTTCGCCGTGTCCCTGATCACGGTGGCCGGCTACTCGGTGAACGACACGGTCGTCGTTTACGACCGCATCCGCGAGCAGCGCAAGCAGCTGGGGGAGCTTCCCCTCACCGATCAGGTGGATGTGGCGGTGGATGCCACGCTCACCCGCTCCCTGTTCACCTCCCTCACCACCCTGCTCCCCTTGCTCGGCCTGGTCTTCTTCGGCGGTTCCAGCTTGTTCTGGTTCGCGGTGGCCCTCACCGTGGGCATCGGCGTCGGCAGCTGGTCGAGCATCGGTCTGGCACCCACCCTGCTGCCGGTGCTCTCCCGCCGATGAGTTCTCCCAGCCCATCACAGGATTCCGCCTCGTCTGAAGCCTCCCGTTCCAGCCCCTGGCCGCTGGTTCCTCTGCTGCTTCTGCTGCTGGCCCTCGGAGATCTACGGGTGGAATTCCAGCTCCTGGCTGACAAGTTCACCGTCACGTCGTTCTTCGAAGCCCTGCGCACCCATCCTTTGGCGGTCGCCGTGCTGGTGGTTCAGCCCTCACTCTGGCGTCGCTACCGCAGCGCCCAGCGCCGGCGTCGGCGCCCGCTGGAGCTTTGAAGCCCGACTGCTCCTGTCCAGGAAACAATCAGTGCTCCCAGCGGTCCATCACGTCGCGCACCACCACCTCCTGACCAATCACCTGAAGCACCACCACCAGTGGCAGGGCCAGCAGGATGCCCGGCAGTCCCAGTAAAGCCCCCAGGCACAACTGGGACATCAGGGCAACGGTGGGCAACAGGTTCACCGTGCGGCTCAGCAGCATCGGAGTGAGCAGGAAGGCCTCGCCGTTCTGCAACACCAGCCGCAACACCAGCACCTGCAGAACCTTGGCAGGCGACACCAGCAGGGCCACTGCCAGTGGGAGGAGTGTGGCGGCGGTGGGCCCGATCGTGGGCACGAAGGTGAGCAGACCGCAGACCAGCGCGCTGAGCAGGGCCAAGGGCACTTTGAGCAGGGCCAGGCCGGCCCACGTGGTGAGAAACACCACCACGGCCGAAAGGGTCATGCCGGCCAGCCAGCCCCCCAGAGCCTCGCGGCATTCCGCAAGAAGCGTCTGCATGCGGGGCCGGTAGAAGCGGGGTGTTGCGGCGATCACCAGACGCTGGTGGCTGCGGGGATCGAGGGCCAGCAGGATCGCCAGCAACACCATCAGCAGCAACTGCACCGTGCTGTTCGCCGCACCGCCGGCCACCCCGAGCAGCTGAGTGCCCAGGGGCTGGAGTCGTTCCCAGGTCTGATCGTTGAGCAGGCGACTGTCGATCTTCGGCAGTCCAGGCACCGAACCGAGCAGCTCCGTGAGTCGGTGGCCGAGGATCGGCAGCAACAGGGAGAACTGACGGGCCTGCTCCACCACCTCGGGCAGCAGGAGGCTCCCCAGCCATCCTCCCAGCACCACCAGCACGCCCAGCACCAGGAGCAGGGCGCTGGGACGGTTGAAGGGCAACAGGCGCCGCACCAGGCTGATGGGAACGTCGAGGGCCACGGCGAGCACGACGGCGCCGAAGAGCACCAGCAACACCCAGCGCAGCTCCCAGACCAGCAGCCCCAGTACCACCAGCGCCAGGGTGCCCAGCAGGGTGCGGGCATTCATCGCAACAGCCGCCGGGGTTTCCAGCGGTCGAGGATGTCGTGGATCAGCAGCTCCCGCACGATCACCTGCAGACAAACCGCCAGGGGGAGGGCAAGCAGCAGTCCCAGCGGGCCGAACAGGAGTGTGAACACCAGCTGGGCCGACAGGGTGAGTCCGGGCAGCAGCTTCAGCTGGTGGTGCATCACCGAGGGGGTGATCAGATAGCTCTCGAGGTTCTGCACCACCACATAGAGCACCAGAACGGCGCCGGCCTTCCAGGGGGCATCCAGCAGCGCCACCGACATCGGGAACAGGGTGCTGAGGGTGGGTCCCACGTTGGGGATCACGTTCAGCAGGCCGGCCAGCACCGCATTGGCCGCCACCAGCTTCACCCCCAGCAGCGACAGGCCGATTGCCGCCAGGGTGCCGACGCAGAGCGAACTGATCAGCACGCCGCCCATCCAGGCGCTGAGGGCCTCGCCGCACTGCAGCAGCACCTGGCGGGCTCTGCGGCGATAGAAAGCTGGCAGCAGGAGCAGCAGTACCTCCCGGTAGGCAATGGGCTGGACGGCGATCATCAGCGCCACCGCCACCACGAACAGGGTCTGCAGCAGGGCGGTGCCGAGGTTGCCGGCCCAGCCCACCAGGCGTAAGGCACCCTCGCCGAGGCTGGTGGCGAGGGCGCCTCGTTCATCACCGAGGCTGCTCGGGCTGAGGTTGCTGCGCAGCCAGTCGAGCCCTCCGTCGCTGCTGCCGTAGAGCATCCGCGAGCCCGCCTCCAGAGCCTGTTGCAGCAGCCTCAACACCATCGCACCCGCCACCGGCAGCTTCTGCAGGAGCTGGCCGAACTGGTCGATGAAGGGGGGCACGATCGCCGTGGCCGCCACCAGAACAACCACCAGCACCCCCAGCAGCGCCAGCAGCAGGGCCAAGGGCCGGGGGCAGTCGAGCCTCCGACGCACCGTGCCCACCAGGGTGCAGAGCGCCATCGCCAATACCACGGCGGCGAACAGCAGCACCACCGCTTCGCGCAGGCTCCACAGAAGCAGCAGCGCAGCGACGAGGGCGAGCAGTCCCAGCCAGCGTCCGAAGGTCACCCTTCCGACGCTTCGTCGCCGCCATCCTCGCCTTGGCCTGAAAAGCCGAGACCATGGCTTTCGGCATAGCGCTGGGCGAAGCGCATGAACCGCTCGAAATCGGCCGTGCTCTTCCAGGTGTAGGTGGCTTCGAGGGCCGAGGCCTTGCCGTTCACGAAACGCGCCTTCACCTCCCGCGTCACCAGCTCGCCCTCCTCATCGACCATGAACATGCCGGTGATGTCGCCCATGGCCTCGGGGGCCAGGGCATCGGGCTCCTCGAACACGAACATCGCCTGGCCGGTCCGGCCGTCGCGGGAACGGGTGAGCCGGATGTCGGGCACGACCGGCTCGTCGGTGCCGCGAAAGAACTGGATGGCGGCGGCCATGGCGATCCTCGAAAGCCGGATCCTAGGCAGGGCCCGCTTCCCGGTCCGCAGGCCCACCCCCAGCCCTGACCTGCCTGACATAGTGGGCTGAAGCTGACTGCTGCGGCGGCTCGTCCATGCTCTCTGGCCCACCGGTCACCGGCACCCTGGCACCCGACCAGCTGCTCGATCGCTTCCTCGCTGCGCCCCCCCGCCAGCGTCGTTCCCTGCTGCGTCAGATCGATCAGCGTGTCGAGGATCTGATCCCCCTTATCCCCGATCGCCTCGACGCCCTCGACGCCACCGGCGATGACTGGGCGGCGGGTTGTCTGATCCAACTGCTCGCCGATTCACCCGCTGGAGCCCAGCTTGATGCGTGGTTGCAACGCTACCCGGGTGGCTGGTTGGCCACCAGCAGCGGCGCCGCGATCGACTACGCCTCACTGCAGCGGCACCTGATCCTTCGGGAGTTCGAGCAGGCGGACCGGCTCACGAGTTCCCTGCTGCGGCGTCTGGCCGGTCCTGAAGCTGAAAAGCGCGGCTACGTGTACTACAGCGAGGTGGCGGCGATGCCGCCGGTGGATCTGGAATCCCTCGATCGCCTCTGGGTGTGCTTCTCGCGCGGCCGCTTTGGCTTCTCGGTGCAGGGCCGACTGCTGGAGGCCTGCGGCGGCCAGTGGGAGCGCCTCTGGCCGCGACTGGGCTGGAAGCAGGGAGGCATCTGGACCCGCTACCCCGGCTCCTTCACCTGGAGCCTGGAAGCTCCCGAGGGCCATATGCCCCTGATCAATCAGTTGCGTGGCGTGCGCCTGATGGATGCCCTCCTGCGCCATCCGGGCCTTGCCGCCCGGATGGCTGACGGCGGTCTAGGTTGAAGGCGAACGGACGGTGCCACGGATCCGCCTGAAGAAGACTTCGGCATGACCCCGACATGACCAGGGCATAACCACGGGATGACCACCCGATGACGCTTCGCAGCATGACGCTTCGCTGGGCGGACTTCATCACCCCGTCCACCCTGCAGCTCGCTCCGCTCCTGGAGGTGCTGCTTGAGCCGATCGACTGTGCTCTCCGCCAGGCGGAACTGCAGCTGGGTCTGCATGAGGCCTTGGTCAATGCGGTGCGGCACGGCAATGGCTGTGATCCCGGCAAGTGTCTGCGGATCCGTCGCATCGTCACGCCGCGCTGGGTGGTTTGGCAGGTGCAGGACGAGGGCCCCGGCGTGCCGCACCATGCCCGCGGCCGCTGCCTGCCCGAGCGACAGGATGCGGTTTCGGGCCGGGGACTGTTCCTGATCCATCATTGTTTCGACGACGTGCGCTGGAGCTCCCGCGGCAACCGGCTGCAGCTGGCGGCTCGCCGGGCTGGGCCTCAGCGGGCGTGATCCGGGCAGGCCGGGGCGCTGAGGTCGGCCCGCAGCCAGCCCAGGGCATGCTCGGTAAGGTCGATCGCCCGCTCCCTTGCCGCGGTGGCGGCCACCTGGCCCGGCTGGTCGGCGGCCAGCAGCTGCACCAGTGCGGCCGCCAGCTGTTCGGCGGCTCGGCGCGGACGCTGGTTCTTGAGCCGATGCCAGTCCCGGTCGCCGATCACCAAGGTGCGCTGCAGGGCCTCTGCCTGCTCCCGTGCTCCCGCAGGCCACTCCCGCCCGGTGGGTGGTGAGGAGGGGGCGTTGCCCTGGGGCGAGCTGGATGCGGAAGGGGCCTCCACTGGACGTTCGGCGGCGGTAGGGCCCATCCTGGCGGCAACCCACTCCCTCCGGGCCACCGGAGCGACCCCGTTCTCCCATGGCGCGTCGCCACCGCTCCCCTCGGCATTCCCTCGGCAGCCGGGTTCCGCGTTCGTCGGCCCCCGGCTCCGCACCGCTGGTGCAACACCTGCCGCTGAGTTCTCGGCCTTCGCTGCTTCACCACATGGTGGCGGTGCTCGATCTGGCGGGCCGGCAGCGGCCCGACGCCGAACGCTCGGCCCCCCAGCGCCGCCGCCGGCAGCGGCTGGCTCTGGCCCAGCAGTTGTTCGATCCGCTGCCCCCGGCCCTCCGCCCGGTCCATGACGGGGCGGAGCAGTTCTGGCGTGCCTTGCGCTGGGGTGGTCTGGGGCTTCTGCTGGCCTGGTGGCTCAGCCGTTGATCGGCGTCTGAAGAGCTGTGAAGCGGGTTCTGTTCGCTCGCTGATCCTCTTCACCCCAGTCTCAGAATGAAGATGTCCGGCCCGTATGTCAGCGGTCCGGTCGCGATCGTCGCTTCCGGTCTCATGTCCGATCCGTCCCTGCCTCCTCCCCCTTCCGCCGCTGGGGAACCCGCGGCGCCAGAATTTGTGGCCTGGGCCACCGAGCACCAGCGGGAGCAGCGTCTGCATGCGGCGGAGCTGGCCCAGATCACCGAGCATCCCGATCCCGATGCCAACCACAACGCCATCGGCCAGCAGCAGGCCTGGGCCCGCCGCCAGGAGCACGAGAAGCGCCTGCACGAGAGCGCCATCGCCCAGATGAAGCCCCAGCCGTCCACCGGCCCCTGAACGCGATAGGCCCCGGGGAAACCCGGGGCGCGCGCCATCAGGCCCGTTGATCCGACGCCATCAGGCGTCGTAGTACATCGTGAACTCGTGGGGGTGGGGCCGCTGGCGCAGTTGCTGCACCTCCTCATACTTCATGCCGATCCAGTTGCTGATGAAGTCTTCGGTGAACACCCCGCCGGCGAGCAGGTAGTCCTTGTCGGCATCGAGGGCCTCGAGGGCTCCGTTGAGAGAGGCCGGCACGGTGGAGATCCTGGCCAGTTCCTCCGCGGAAAGTTCAAAAAGGTCCACGTCGGTGCCGTCGCCCGGATCGATCTGGTTGCGGATGCCGTCGATGCCGGCCATCAGCATGGCTGCGAAGCCGAGATAGGGGTTGGAGAGGGCATCGCCGGAGCGGAACTCCAGGCGCTTGGCCTTCGGGCTTGGGCCGGTGAGCGGGATCCGCACGGCCGCCGAGCGGTTGCCCTGGGAGTACACCAGGTTCACCGGTGCCTCAAAGCCTGGCACCAGCCGCTTGTAGCTGTTGGTGGTGGGGTTGGTGAAGGCCAGGAAGCTGGGGGCGTGCTTCAGCAGGCCGCCGATGTACCAGCGCGCTGTCTGCGAGAGGTTGGCGTAGGTGCCCTCTCCGAAGAACAGAGGGGCGCCCCCCTTCCAGAGGCTTTGGTGCACGTGCATGCCGCTGCCGTTGTCGGCGAACACCGGCTTGGGCATGAACGTGGCAGTCTTGCCGTATTTGCGCGCGATGTTGCGCACCACGTACTTGTAGATCATCACGTTGTCGGCCGCGCTGATCAGCTCGGCGAACTTCATGCCGAGTTCGTGCTGGGCCGTGGCCACCTCGTGGTGATGCTTCTCGATCGGTACCCCCAGGGAGGCCATGGTGAGAATCATCTCCGTGCGCATGTCCTGCAGCGTGTCGTTCGGCGCAACAGGGAAATAGCCTTCCTTCAGCTGGATCTTGTAGGCGAGGTTGCCTCCGTCTTCCACCCGATCGGTGTTCCATGGGGCTTCCACCGAATCCACCTGGTAGAAGCAGCCACCGTTGCCACTCTTGTAGCGGACGTCGTCAAAGACGAAGAACTCCGGCTCTGGTCCGAAATAAGCGGTGTCGGCAATGCCGGTGGTGGAGAGATAGTCGAGGGCTTTCTGGGCCAGCGCGCGGGGACAGCGGCCGTAGGGCTGACCGCTGCGTGGTTCCTGGATCGAACAGATCAGACTCAGGGTCTTGTGGCTGTAAAAGGGGTCGATCCAGGCGGTGGCCGGGTCCGGCACCATGGCCATGTCGGATTCGTTGATCGCCTTCCAGCCGCGGATCGAGGAACCGTCGAAGGCCACGCCGTCCGTAAAGGCGTCGGCGTCGATCAGGTCCTTGCAGACGGTGAGGTGCTGCCACTTGCCGTGCAGATCGACGAACTTGAGGTCAATCAGTTCGATGCCGTCGTCCTGGATCTGACGCAGGACGTCCTGGGCGGTCTTGGCCATGACAGATGGGGTCTGGGGGTGCGCCGTTGTGGAAGGGACGCGTCAGGCGGGAAGGTACGGAGTGATACCGACCCGGCTTTGTAGCGGTTGCAACCGATCCACCGGTTGGCTTCCGGAGCCCCATCGCCTCAGGCCCCTGCTCCTGCTGGTGGGCCGGCGGCGATGCACGTGCGTAACCGTTTCTGTCAGATCGCCGGAATCCACGCTGGGGACAGGAATCTGACGGTTCGCAAGTGCTACGTTCCCGTTCAGGTGCGTCGATCCAACCCTTCCATGCGCGATGCCATCACCGGCCTGATCGGCCGGTACGACCAACTCGGCCGCTATCTCGATCGTGCAGCGATCGATCGGATCGACACCTATTACTCCCAGTCCGCCGTGCGGCTGGCGGCGGTGGAGTTGATCAACCGTGAGGCTGCCGCGATCGTGCGCGAGGCCTCTCAGTTGCTCTGGCTGGAGGATCCCGAGCTGATCCTTCCCGGTGGAAACGCCTACACCACCCGGCGCCTGGCGGCCTGCCTGCGCGACATGGATTACTTTCTGCGCTACGTCAGCTACGCCCTGCTCGCCGACGACCTCACCATCCTCGATGAGCGGGTGCTGAACGGCCTCGACGACACCTACAAGAGTCTGGGCGTTCCCACGGGTCCCACCGTTCGCAGCATTGCCCTGATGGCTGAGGTGGTCAGCGACAAGCTCGCCGAGGAAGGCATCAGCGACACCACCGCGGTGCGCGCGCCCTTTGACCATCTCTGCCGCGGCCTGGCCGCCACCAACGTCCGCGCCCGCTGAGCGCCCGGGGCTCCGGCGCCGGGGCTCCTCCTGCGACGCGTCGCCGCAACCCCGTTCCCTAATCTCGGCTCCAGCACCGCCGCACCGCCCTTGTCCACTCCCGTCCCGCCCACCGTTTCCACCACCCATCGCCTCGGGCTGGACCCCATCGCCACGCCGGATCGGCTGCTTCTCGGCCCCGGCCCTTCCAATGCCCATCCCACGGTGTTGCAGGCCCTGGCCCGCACGCCGATCGGCCACCTCGATCCGCTCTATGTGGAACTGATGGGAGAGGTGCAGGAGTTGCTGCGCTACACGTGGCAGACCGACAACCGGCTCACGATTCCGATGAGCGGCACCGGCAGTGCCGCGATGGAGGCCACCCTCGCCAACACCATCGAACCGGGCGACAAGGTGCTGGTGGCGGTGAAGGGCTACTTCGGCCATCGGCTGGTTGACATGGCTGGGCGCTACCGGGCTGAGGTGGTCACGATCGAGCGCCCCTGGGGCGAGGCCTTCTCCCTCCAGGAGATCGAGCAGGCCCTGATCACCCACCGGCCGGCAATTCTGGCGATGGTGCACGCCGAAACCTCCACCGGTGTGCTCCAGCCGATGGATGGGATCGGCGAGCTCTGCCGCCGCCACGATTGTCTGCTGCTGCTCGACACCGTCACGTCTCTTGGAGCCGTTCCCCTTTTCCTCGATGAGTGGAAGGTGGATCTGGCCTACAGCTGCAGCCAGAAGGGGCTGAGCTGCCCGCCGGGTCTTGGCCCCTTCACCATGGGCCCGAGGGCCGAGGCCAAGATGATGGCCCGCCAGGGCAAGGTGCCCAACTGGTATCTGGATGTCACCCTGCTCAACCAGTACTGGGGCAGCGACCGGGTGTACCACCACACGGCGCCGGTGAACATGAACTTCGGCATGCGCGAGGCCCTGCGACTGCTGGCTGAGGAAGGCCTGGAGAATGCCTGGGCCCGCCATCGCCGCAACGCCGAGGCACTCTGGAGCGGCCTGCAAACCCTGGGGCTCGAACTGCATGTGCCCGAGGAGCTGCGCCTGCCCACCCTCACCACTGTGCGCATCCCGGAGGGGGTGGACGGAAAGGCCTTCAGTCTCCACCTGCTCAACCGTCACGGCATCGAGGTGGGTGGTGGCCTCGGTGCCCTGGCCGGGAAGGTGTGGCGCATCGGCCTGATGGGCTACAACAGCACCCCAGAGAACGTGGAACGGCTGCTCAATCTGTTCGCCACCGAGCTTCCGGCCTTCCGCCCTTCGGCCCCGGTGGTTGCCGCCGTCGCCTGACTTCGGCCCGACGTCTGCGGAACCAGCTCTCCAGCTGCTGCCGGGCCTCAGCCTCCCTCAAGCCGCCCATCACCTGAATCCGGTGGTGGGAGCTCGGATCGCCTGAGAGATCCAGACATCCCCCCAGGGCTCCCCGCTTGGGATCCGGTGCACCGAACACCACCGTTCCCACGCGCGCCTGGATCAGGGCGCCGGCACACATCGGGCAAGGTTCCAGTGTCACCAGCAGGGTGCAGTCGTTGAAGCGCCAGTCGCCGCGCGCGGCGGCGGCCTGACGCAGGGCCACCAGTTCGGCATGGCCGAGCGGGTCTCCGGCCCGTTCCCGCCGGTTGCTGCCCCAGCCGAGGGCCCGACCCCTTGCGTCGAGCAGCACCGCTGCCACAGGGATTTCGCCGTGGCGGCCCACCCGCTCGGCCCGTCGCAGCATCCGATCCATCCAGGCCTCGAGCACAGGATCCGGGGGCAGGGCGGGGGGATGCAGCTGCAGAAGGAGTTCAACCCCCACCCTGGCAGACGCCTGCCCCGGCGGGGCCGGCGGGCAGAATGCGTCCATGCCGCCCCCGCCGTTGGCCACCTCCTTTCCTGCCGTTCAGGGTGTTCCGGGAGCGGAGCCCCTGGCCCCCTTCCCCGATCCCCATCGCCACGATCCACGGCTGGAGCGTTTCCTGCACGACGCCTCCTCCCAGCTCTGCCGCTGGCTGGGATCTGCGTCGGCCTCCAGCCCCCTGCCTGGCCTGAGCGTGTTGCCGGCGGTGGAGCCCGAAGCCACCGGACTCACGCCCGACCGCCTGCTCGCCGATCTGCAGCTGGTGATGGAGGGTGCTTACAACCCCAGCCACCCTGGCGCCCTGGCCCACCTTGACCCCCCGCCCCTGACGGCTGCGATCGCGGCGGAGATGGTCTGCGCGGGGCTCAACAACAACCTTCTTGCCGAGGAGCTTTCGCCTGGATTGAGTCGGCTGGAGCGAGGCCTGTGCGCCTGGCTCGCCGCCCGCTTGGGCTTGCCGGACGGGGCGAGTGGGGTGCCTGCCTCCGGCGGCAGCCTCAGCAACCTGATGGCCCTGGTCACCGCACGCCGCAGCCGCGGCCTTGGGGGCCGCAGCGAGGCCGCGGTGCTCTGCAGTGCCGATGCCCATGTTTCCCTCGACAAGGCGGTGATGGTCATGGGGCTTCCGCCCCAGGCCCTGATCCGGCTGCCGGTGGATGGGGCCGGTCGCCTCGACCCCGGGCAGGTCGCGGATCGGCTGGAGCGTCTGGAGC
>JBKDPV010000090.1:0-28078 GCA_046342315.1 Cyanobacteriota bacterium | reverse complement strand
GTACTACATCAAGGGCCGGCCGGTGCAGGTGCTCACCGAACGGGTGGAATACCTCGATGAGCAGGGCAAGTTGGTCACCGAATCGCTGCGCGACTACAGCCGCCGCCTGGTGCGCCAGCAGTACGCCGATCTCGATCGCTTCCTGCGCCGCTGGCGCGGCGAGGAACGCAAGCAGGTGGTCCTCCAGGAGCTGGCGGAAGAGGGTCTGCTGCTGGAGGCGCTGCAGGAGGAGGTGGGCCGGGAGCTCGACCCCTTCGATCTGATCTGCCACATCGCCTACGACCAGCCACCGCTCAGCCGCGCCCAGCGGGCGGCGCGGCTGCGCCGGGATGTGTTCAGCCGCTACGGTCCCCAGGCACGGGCGGTGCTGGAGGCACTGCTGGAGAAGTACGCAACGGAGGGCGTGGTGGACGATCTGGACAACGTGAAGATCCTGGCGATCCCGCCGTTCAGCCAGATGGGCACGCAGCTGCAGCTGATCCGCGAGTTCGGCGGCAAGGCCGGCTTCGAGCGTGCTGTGCACGAGCTGCAGAGCGAGCTCTACCGGGAGGCCGCCTGAGCCATGGCGACATCCGCGCGCACCGCCGTCAAGGCGATCCAGGACATCATGCGCAAGGACGTGGGCGTTGATGGCGATGCCCAGCGTCTCTCGCAGCTGTGCTGGCTGTTCTTCCTCAAGATCATCGACGACCAGGACCAGGCCCTGGAGCTCACCGAAGACAACTACCGCTCCCCCATTCCAGAGCACCTGCAGTGGCGCAGCTGGGCCGCCAATGAGGAGGGCATCACGGGTGATGGCTTGCTGGAGTTCATCAACCAGGAGCTGTTTCCTTATCTCAAGGAGATGCCGCTCAAGGGTTCCCACCCCAACCGGGCCCAGGTGGTGCGCGAGGTATTCACCGATGCCTACAACTACATGAAATCCGGTCAGCTGCTGCGGCAGGTGATCAACAAGGTGAATGGCATTGATTTCAACAACCTCGCCGACCGCAAGCACTTCGGCGATGTGTATGAGCAACTGCTCAATGATCTGCAGAGTGCCGGCAATGCCGGCGAGTATTACACTCCCCGGGGGGTGACGGGTTTCATGGTCGATCGCATCGACCCGAAGCCCGGTGAGCTGCTGCTGGATACCAGCGGCGGCACCGGCGGCTTCATCACCTGCGCCCTGCGCCACATGCGCGAGCGTTATGTGAAAACCGTGGCCGATGAGCAGGCGATGCAGGCGGCATTGCGGGTGATCGAGAAAAAGCCGTTGCCGCACATGTTGTGCGTCACCAACATGCTGCTACATGGGATTGAGGATCCCAGCTTCGTGAAGCACGACAACACCCTGGCCCGCCCCTACAGCAGCTGGGGCACCGCCGACCAGGTGGCCATCATTCTCACCAATTCCCCCTTCGGCGGCGAGGAGGAAGACGGCATTCAGGACAACTTCCCCAGCCAGTTTCGCACCCGCGAAACGGCGGATCTTTTCCTGGCCCTGTTCATCCGCCTGCTCAAGCCCGGCGGCCGGGCGGGGATCGTGTTGCCCGATGGCTCGTTGTTCGGCGAGGGCGTGAAAACGCGCCTGAAGGAAAAGCTGCTGGCCGAGTGCAACCTGCACACAATCGTGCGGCTTCCCAATTCGGTGTTCCGCCCCTACGCCAGCATCGGCACCAACCTGCTGTTCTTTGAGAAGGGCACGCCCACCCAGGAGATCTGGTACTACGAGCACCGCGTGCCCGAGGGCCAGAAGGCCTACTCGATGACGCGCCCGATCCGGCAGGAGCATTTCGCCGATTGCGTGACCTGGTGGGGAGGCCCCCACCGCGAGGGCCGCGTGGAAACTGAGCAGGCTTGGCGCGTACCGATCGAAACGATCCAGGAGCGGAACTACAACCTCGATCTCAAGAACCCCCACACCGTCGCCGAAGACCACGGCGACCCCGAGGAACTGCTGGCCAGCCTTCAGGAGGCGGAACGCCAGACGGCCGAGCTGCGCGATCAGCTCAAGGCGATCCTGGCCGAGGCGCTGCTGCGATGAACGCCGAACGGCTGCTGGACCATTTTGAGCATATCAGCGAGGCGCCGGATGCGGTGGCTCGGCTGCGGCGCTTCATTCTCGATCTGGCGGTACGGGGGAAGTTGGTGGAGCCCCCCAAAAGCTGGCTGGAATGCACCTTGGGAGATGTTGGCGAATGGGGTAGTGGCGGTACGCCACTAAGGACGAAAAGCGAATACTACGGAGGCGATATTCCCTGGCTGGTAATTGGTGATTTAAATGATGGACTGGTTACTACGTCGGCAACGACGATAACCGAAGAAGGGCTTGCTAACTCCTCGGCGAAGATTGTTGATGAAGGGACACTACTCATTGCCATGTATGGATCAATAGGAAAGCTGGGCGTTGCGGGCATGCGCTGCGCTACAAACCAGGCGATCGCGTTTTGTCGGCCATATTCAGACATGGCCGCAAGGGACTATCTCTTTGTGCTTCTTAAGAGTCTTCGCAATGAGTTGCTCCAGCAAGGCCAAGGGGTTGCTCAACAGAACATTAGCCAGAAGATCCTGAAGGCTCATCCGGTGGAGCTTCCACCCCTGACCGAACAACACCGCATCGTCGCCAAGGTGGACGAACTGATGGCCCTCTGCGACCAGCTGGAGGCCGCCCGGCAGCAGCGGGAGCAGGGCCGAGAGCGCTTGATGGCTGGAACCCTGCAGCGCCTCAACCAACCCGCCGAAGACCCCACCACGGCCCGCAACGACGCCCGCTTCGCCCTGCAGGTGCTGCCCTCGATCACCACCACACCGGCCCAGATCAAGCAGCTGCGCCAGACCATCCTCAACCTGGCGGTGCGCGGCAAGCTGGTGGAGCAGGATCCGGAGGATGAGCCGGCGGTAACGTCTGGAATCTTCAAGAAGCATCAAGCACAATCCCCCAAGGGAGCGAAGCGAAGACGGAGCACCTCCATGAAATCGCTCGACATGCAGAGGTGGCAACAGTTACTTCCTCCTGGCTGGGCATCATTCAGACTCGCCGAGCTTGTTGCTCCGGATCGACCAATTTCCTATGGAGTCTTGGTCCCTGGGGATAATGTGCTTAATGGCATTCCGTTTGTGCGCGCTCAGGACTTGACTCTAGACGCTCACCTCAGCATGCCAAGCAAAAGCATTTCCCCTGAAATCGATAAAGCCTACGCTAGAACAAGGCTAGTTGGTGGCGAAATACTGCTTTGTGTTGTAGGAAGCATCGGAAAGCTTGGTGTTGCACCACTTGAATGGGCCGGAGCCAACATTGCTAGGGCGGTCGCTCGTATCGCCCCAATATCTGATTCGATAAGGGACTACTTGCTTATAGCTTTGCGCTCAAGTCACTCTCAGTCATTCTTCCTGGAGGCAACTCGCACACTTGCACAGCCAACCCTGAATATTGGCCTATTGGAGGAGATTCGGATCCCCCTCCCACCCCTCGCCGAGCAACACCGCATCGTCGCTAAAGTGGACGAACTGGTAAACCTATGCGACCGGCTGGAGCAGCAGCTCAGCCAGGCCGATCAGCAGCGGCGGCGGTTGCTGGAGGCGGTGTTGGCGGAGGCGTTGAGGGCCCCGGAGAAGGCTTTGGCGTCCGTTGGGAGTGCCTGACAGGCTGATCGGCAATGTTCTCGATAGACTCTGCGTAAGCCTGAACGACCAATCCCGCGGATCACAGGATGCGGATCGACAGCCTTCTGCTGGAGAACTTCAAGGGCTTCAGCCACCGTGAATTGACCTTCCATCCACAGTTCAACCTGGTTGTGGGTCAAAATGGCAGCGGCAAAACGTCCCTGTTGGATGCGCTTGCCATAGCCACCGGAAGCTGGTTTCTTGGCATTTCAGGAGTCGAAACACGTCATATCCGACCAGATGAAGTCCGCTTACAGTCCTTCACATCAGAAGCCGGCACGAATTGGGAAGGGCAGTACCCCTGTGCGGTTGAGGCCTGTGGATCAATTCTTCAGCAATCTCTCACTTGGCGGCGCACGCTCAATGGGGCAGGGGGGCGAACAACCAGAAACCATGCCGCTTTGATCAAGAAGCTTGGCAACCAGACAGCACATTCTGTACGCGAAGGTGGCCCAATCGTCCTTCCTCTTATCTCTTATTACGGCACTGGCCGGCTCTGGAATGCACCTAGAGAACAAGGTCAGGTCAAGGAACCACCTGGGGGCTTACTCAACAAAGAGATATCACGACTAGATGGCTACAAAACAAGCGTCGATCCTCGCCTCTCGGTCAGTGCGCTCATCCAATGGATCGCCCTGCAATCGTGGCTTTCCTTTCAGCAGGGCGGGCAGGACAGTCAAATCTTTCAGGTGGTCCGCCAAGCCCTGCTGAACTCCATCCCTGCAGCAGAGGAGTTGCGGTTCGATGCCAAGCTCGGAGAAGTGGTACTTCGCTTCAAAAATGGTGATCAACAACCCTTCATGAATCTCAGCGATGGTCAGCGTTCCATGCTGGCCGTTGTAGGCGATATAGCCCAGAAGGCGGCTACGCTCAACCCCCACCTCGGATCTAATGTTCTTCAGGAAACAGAAGGGGTTGTCTTAATCGATGAGCTTGATCTACATCTTCATCCCACTTGGCAGCGCCATGTGATCGAGGATCTGCGGACCACTTTCCCCAGATTGCAGTTCATCTGCACCACCCACTCACCATTCCTGATTCAATCGCTCCGCTCGGGCGATGAGCTGCTGATGCTGGAAGGCCAGCCAACAGCCAAGCTGGGTGATCTTTCAATCGCCGAAATCGCCGAAGGACTTCAAGGAGTACCCGATACCAGCGTGAGTGCTCGCTACGCCGAGATGAAAGAGACAGCGAAGAACTATCTCGAGCTACTGGATCAGGCCAGCCAATCCCCGGAAGCGGTTTCGGCCGCATTCAAGGATCGGCTGGCCGAGGCGGTTTCTCCCTTTGCAGATAATCCCGCCTTCCAGGCTCTATTGGAACTGCAGAGGGTCGCCCGGCTGGGGAATGGCTGATGCGACCGATTCGACGCGGAGAGTCGCCACGTCAGGCTGACTTCTCCAACTATCGCGATGCTCTCCCAGATTTGGCAAGCCGGCTTGGTCAGTACTGCAGTTACTGCGAGCGTCGTATTCCTACACAACTTGCTGTAGAGCATATTCAGCCCAAGGGTCTTCCTGCCTATCAAGCACTTCAGGGGCGCTGGGAAAACTTCTTGCTGGCTTGCGTGAATTGCAATTCGAACAAGGGAGATAATGATGTCATTTTAAATGATGTTCTCCTGCCTGATCGTGATAACACCTTTGCAGCCTTCCTTTACGATGCCAGTGGAAGGATTCGGGTTTCTGCTCAGCTCAGAACGACGGCTCAGCAGCAGGCCCGTGCCACCCTTTCCCTGGTAGGGCTTGATCGCGAGAGCCAGGATATCGCAGATGCCAATGGCCGCTTGATTGCTCTCGATCGCATCAAACAGCGCGTTGAAGCCTGGCTCCAGGCTGTCCATGCAAGAGATGAGGTTCTTGCTCTACGTCCGGGCGATGCCGTGCTCGCCGAGGCCATCGTGCGCCTTGCTCTGGCCACTGGCTTTTTCAGTGTCTGGATGGAAGTGTTTCGTGCCGATCCCTCCATGCGCCATCGTCTGATCAACGCGTTTCCCGGCACCCGCGCCAGTGGCTGTTTCGATCCCCAGAGCACTGACCCGGTGCAGCCGGCGCCCAATCCGGACCGCCTTCCCCATGGAGGCAAAGCCTGAGATCGATGCCGCGGCATACACAACATCGACTCAGGTGAGCCATGGGCCAGGCCCCAGCGGCCCATGCGAAGCCTCACAGCGCCGTGTTCCCCTCCACCCACGTCCCGGCTCCGCCGCTCCATTCGCGTTTCCAGAACGGCGCCTCGTGCTTGAGCAGCTCCAACAGCTCCTGGCCGCAGCGCTGAGCCGGGCCCCGGCGGTCGGCGGCCACCGCCACCAGCACGATCGCCTCGCCGGGAAGGATGCGGCCCACCCGATGCAGCACCAGCACCGCCTCGGCGCCATGGCGCTGGCTGCAGTCACGGGTCAGTTGCTCCAGCTGCGTCTCGGTCATGCCGGGGTAGTGCTCCAACTCCAGCGCCTGCAGCGGTTCGCCCATTGCCGAAACACCGCGCACCCGGCCGATGAAATGGGCTTCGGCCGCCGCTTGGGCTTGGGCAGATCTGCCCAGCTGCCGCTGCCAGGCACCCAGAGCCTCCAGAGGCTCGAACGGGTGCGCAAGTAGCTGAACCGTGCAAGGGGTGCTCATGGGCTGGGACGATGGCGGTGTGAGCGGGAGGGCGGCCTGACTTTCAGCCGCCGCTGATCGGCGGCAGGAAGGCCAGTTCGTCACCATCCGCCAGGGGCGTGTCGGCGCTCGCGAACTGCCGGTTGATCGCCACCCGGATGCCCTGCGGGAGCGCACCGTCGCCGGCGGCGCTCCCGGCGGAGGACAGCCCCAGCTGCCGCCACAGCGACAGCGGCGTCGCGGGCGGCGTATCGGGCGTGACCGGCCGCTCACTCCAGCCGGCCCGCTCGCGCAGCGAAGCAAACAGTTTCACCTGAATGGGCATGGCTGGCGGGGAGGGGTGACTGCGTGGCAGTGCTGCACGCAGCATGGCGTCACGCCATGGCGCTGTGACACAGCCCTCGCCACCTCTCCCCCGCCCGGTGACGACCATCCTGCCGCGATCTTGACATCGCCGGCCTCAGCATCGCCCTCCAGCCGCAATGGGGCATCCCTTGCATCGCTGCCTCGGTGGCGGCAGTTTTTGTCGACTTTCAACTGGCGACGCGATCCTGGCTACGAGCAGCTCGATCGCGAAAACGCCAGGCTCAAGGCCTTGATCTCCTGCGTCGATCGGCTCTGCTTTCCGCCCGGGTCCAGCTCGACCCCAGCACCGCCCTTCGCGTGCGGCTGCGGACCTTCCTGTCCCTGGTGACACTGTCATCACTCAGCGAGGAGGGGTGACGCCAGGGCAGGGGTTGGCGCCGAACATCCCGGTCAGTTTCTGCAGGCCCATCGCATAGGTCTGCTGGGCCGCCGCAGCGCCACCGCTGGCCGCCGCCGACTGCAGCTTGCCGGCGAACTGCTGGCAGGCCTGCTGTTGCTGGGCGCTGGCCGGCGGCGGCGTCGCGGCCGCTGGAGCCGCCGTCGTCGCTCCCGGGGCTGGGGTGGAGGTGGCCGGGGCGGAGGCCGGAGCTCCGGGCGTGCCGGTGGCGGTTGGGGCCGGGATATCGCGGCATGGATTTTCGCCGAAGCGCTGCACCAGCTGCAGCACGCCCTGCTGATACACCTGCTGGGCCATGGCTGGATTGCCGCTGGCCTGCTGCAGCTTGCCGGCGAACTCCTGGCAGGCCTGCCGTTCCTGGGCGCGGCGGACCAGAGGCCCGGCGCTGGCGGGACCGGGAAGCGCAGGGCTCAGCAGCCCGCTGAGCAGCAGCAGGGGCAAGGAACGGAGCAGCCGTGGGGTCGCCATCAACGCAGCTGTGGAGGGTGGGTGCGGGGCACGCTACGGCGCTCATCGCGGCGGAGGTGTCCTGCAGGGCGACGGCAGCCAGGCGGCCCCCGGCCTCCCCGACAATGGGCGCAGCCTTCCTGATCCGCACCGTGAGCCTTGCCATCGCCCTGCTCACCGTGTCGGACACGCGCACCCTGGCGGACGACCCGAGCGGCGACGCGCTGCAGCAGCGCCTGCAGGCCGCCGGCCACCGCCTGGTGGAGCGAGCCCTGGTGCCCGACAACCGCTACGCCATCCGCGCCGTGGTCAGCCGCTGGATCGCCGAGGAGGGGGTGCAGGTGGTACTCAGCAGCGGTGGCACCGGCCTCACCGGCCGGGATGGCACGCCGGAGGCGGTGGCACCTCTGCTCGACAAGACGATCGACGGCTTCGGCGAGCTGTTCCGCGTGCTCTCGTTCGAAACGATCGGAACCAGCACCCTGCAGAGCCGCTGCCAGGCCGGCGTGGCCAACGGCACCGTGATCTTCGTGCTGCCCGGCTCCCTCGATGCGGTGCAGACCGCCTGGGACCGGCTGATCGCCGCCCAGCTCGACGCCGCCACCCGCCCCTGCAACCTGGTGCAGCTGCTGCCGCGGCTGCGGGAACCGTCCGGCTGACCATGGCCCTCACGGCCGCGCTGGCCCTGGTGGCCTTCTTCTACGCCTCAGTGGGTCATGCCGGCGCTTCGGGCTACATCGCCGTGCTGGCCCTCGCCGGCTGGCCGGTGGCAGCGATCAAGCCGCTGGCCCTGATGCTCAACACCCTGGTGGCTGCCGTGGGCTGCTGGAACTTCCTGCGGGCCGGCCACTGGCCGGGGCGCAGATTCTGGCCCGTGTACGCGCTGGCGGTACCGGCCGCCTTCCTCGGTGGGGGCTGGGCGGTGCCGGGCCCCTGGCTCCAGCGGCTCGTCGGCCTGGTGTTGCTCGCCTCCGCCTGGCGGCTGGGGTGCAAAACCCTGGATCCGACGACCCTGCGCTCCCCCAACGCCGTGGTGCTGGCGTCCGCCGGTGGCGGGCTCGGTCTGCTGGCGGGGCTCACCGGCACCGGCGGCGGCGTGTTCCTCACGCCGCTGCTGCTGCTCTGCCGCTGGTGCACCACCCGTCAGGCAGCGGCGGTCTCGGTGCTGTTCATCCTGCTGAATTCGCTGGCGGGCCTGGCCGGTCTGCTCCTGGCCCGTCCGGCTCAGGTGGCAGCCGTGCTGCAGCCCGGGTTGCTGGTGTGGGTGGCGATGGTGCTGCCGGCTGGGGCCCTGGGCTCAAGGCTCGGAAGCCGTCACTGGCCGGTGAGCTGGATCCGGCGCTGCCTGGCCGGCGTGCTGGTGCTTGCGGGCCTGAAGCTGCTGGGCCTGAGGCTGGGCTGACCTTGCCGCTCACCCCCCCAGACGGGCCATCTCCACATGGGGCGTAGAGGTGGTGGGGGGCGCCTCGCCCCGTTCCTCGCTGGCGCGATCGGAGCGTTGGCGCCACAGGGAGGCGATCGCTTCCCGCAGGGCCGCGGCCGGGCGGCCGGGCGCCAGCCAGGGCCGCAGATCGAGGCCGCTGCCCGGTGGGGCGAACAGACAGGTGTAGGCGAAGCCATCAGCGGTGACACGCAGGCGATTGCAGTCGCCGCAGAAGGGGGCGCTGATCGAGGCCACCGTGGCCAGCACTCCGCCGCCATCGCGGTAGCGCCAGCGGCTGGCGGTGCCATGGCGGCCGCGGCCCAGGGGCTCCAGCGGCCAGCATTCGCCGATCCGGGCCACCATCTCGGCGGCCGGCAGCACGGCCTCGGGCCGCCAGCCGTTGCGGTTGCCCACATCCATGAATTCGATCAGGCGCAGTTCCACGCCCCGCTCGCGGGCCAGGCCGGCGAGGGGCAGCAGTTCGTCGTCGTTGGCGCCGCGCTGGATCACGGCGTTGAGCTTCAGGGCCCCCTGCGACGGATCGAAACCAGCGGTCCGGGCATATTCGATCGCCGCCAGCACCCGCTCCAGCGCCCGGGTACCGGCGGCGGCATCCGCCAGGCCGGCCATGCGCGCCACGCTGGCGCCGGTGGTGCCGTCGAGGCTGAGGGTGAGCCGATCGAGCCCGGCCTGTCGCAGGGCCCGCGCCCGTTCCGCCGTGAGCAGCAGACCATTGCTGGTGAGGGCGACCTCCCGCAGGCCGTGCCGGCGCAGGGGCTGGGCCGCCCGGATCAGCGCCTCCAGTTCCGGATGGAGCAGCGGTTCGCCGCCAGTGAGCCTCAGGCTCCGGGCCCCCAGTGCCACCGCCGCCGCCGCCACAGCCAGCCGCTGCTCGAGCGTGAGCAGCCCCGGGGGGTCCTGGCCATCGGGCAGGCAGTAGGGGCAGGCCAGGTTGCAGCGCGCCGTGAGCGAGAGGCGAAGAACCCCCAGGGGGCGGCCGTGCTGGTCGCTGGGATGGGGGAGGGGCATGGGGGCAGGCTAGAAACCGACCGGGCTTCGTAGGCTTGATCTCCTTCCGCGCCAGCGGCGAACGAGGCGGCCATGGCTGATCCCGACCTGCCTTCCTCCGGCGGCGGCTGGCCGCTGATCGACGGCTGGGCCCGCGCCACCCTCTCCCCCGGCGGCGCCCGGCTCTGGCAGACGCTGAACCACAAAAGCGCCTGCCTGTCCTGCGCCTGGGGCACCGGCGGCCAGAACGGCGGCTTCCGCGATGAACTGGGCGAACCGCTGCAGCGCTGCCTCAAGAGCGTGGAGGCGATCGCCGCGGAACTGCAACCGGCGGTGGACCCCAACGTGTTCGCCGGCCGCTGCCTCCACGAGCTGCAGCAGCTCAGCTCCGCCGCCTGCGATCGTCTGGGGAGGTTGGATCGGCCCCTGATCCGGCGCGAAGGCCGGGATCACTACGAACCGATCAGCTGGGAGGAGGTGTTCCCCCTGCTGGAGTCGGCGTTCCGCTGCCCGCCGGAGCGCCTGGCCTCCTATAGCTCCGGCCGCTCGTCCAACGAGGCCGCCTACCTGCTGCAGCTGCTGCTGCGGGCCCTGGGCTCCAACAACCTGGCCGATTGTTCCGACCTCTGCCACGCCCCCTCCTCGATCGGCCTGCGCCAGGCCCTCGGCAGCGGCACCTCGAACGTGAACCTGGAGGGCCTGCATCAGTCCGACTGCGTGGTGCTGGTGGGCTCCAACGCCCCGGCCAACCACCCGCGGCTGATGAACGAGCTGATCCGGCTGCGGGAGCGCGGCGGCACGGTGATCGTGATCAACCCGGTGCTGGAGGTGGGGCTGCAGCGCTTCGGCTCGCCCGCCTTCCCGATCCGCTCGCTGCTGCGGGGCTCGGAGATCGCTTCGATCTTCCTGCAGCCGATCCCCGGCTCGGATACGGCGGTGTTCCTGGGCATCCAGAAAGCGCTGCTCGAGCAGGGCGGCATCGCCTGGGAGCTGGTGAAGGACTGCAGCGAAGGCTGGGAGTCGCTGATCGCCCAGCTCGAGACAACCAGCTGGGAGGCGATCACCGCCTGCTGCGGCCTGAGCCGCGAGGAGCTGGAGCTCTGCGCTGCCCGCCTGCACGCCAGCCGCGCCGCCGTGTTCGCCTGGGCGATGGGCATCACCCACCACGCCAACGGTGTCGACAACGTGCAGGCGATCGTCAACACCGCCGTACTCAGCGGCCACATCGGCCGCCCGGGCGCCGGCACGATGCCGATCCGGGGTCATTCCAACGTGCAGGGCTTCGGGTCGATGGGGGTGACGGTGCACCTCGGCCCGGAGCTGCGCCAGGCCTTGGAACAGCTTCTCGGCCAGCCCCTGAGCGAGCGCCAGGGCTACGACACCCGCGCCCTGATCGAGGCCGCCGATGCCGGCAGCGTCGACACCCTCTTCTGCCTGGGCGGCAACCTGTTCGGCGCCAACCCCGACAGCACCGAGGCGGCCCGCGCCCTGAGCCGCATCGACACCGTGGTGTACCTGGCCACCAAGCCCAACACCGGCCATTTCCATGGTCTCGGCGCCCGCCAGACCCTGCTGCTGCCGGTGTTCAACCGCTTCGAGACTCCCCACCGCACCACGGTGGAGTCGGGCAACAACTGGGTGCGCCTCAACGAACCCGGCCGCAGCCACCTGCGCAGCGACCAGCTCCGCAGCGAGGTGCACATCCTGGTGGAGCTGGCGCACCGCCTGCTGGGCGACACGCCGATCGCCTGGGGCCGTCTGCACGACAGCGCCTACGTGCGCGAGCTGATCGCCCGCACCGTGCCGGGCTACGGCCCGATGGCCGGCATCGACCGCAGCCGCCGCGAGTTCGAGGTGCAGGGCCGGGTGCTGAGCGAGCCACGGTTTCCCACACCCAGCGGCCGGGCCCAGCTGGTGGCCACGCCACTGCCGGAGCTGGCGCTGCCCCCGCCGGAGCATTTCGGCGGGCTGGCCGCTGGCGAGCGTGGCCTGGTGCTGAGCCTGATCACCGCCCGCAGCTACGGCCAGCACAACACCGTTGTTTACAAGGAGGGCGACAGCTACCGCGGCATGCCCCACCGCCACACGATCCTGATGAACCGCGACGACCTCGCGCGGGCCGGCTGGCGCGCCCATCAGCGGGTGGACGTGCAGGGGGAGGCAGGCGTTCTCGAGGGCGTCGAGATCATCCCGGGCGAGATCCGCGCCGGAGCGGCGCTGATGTTCTACCCCGAAGCCAACGTGCTGATGCGGGCGGTCTGCGATCCCCGCAGCGGCACGCCGGCCTTCAAGCGGGTGCCGGTGCTGGTGCGGGGCTGAACCGCCCGATCGGCGGGCATCGCGCCAGGGCTCAGGCCGGCCCGCTGACCCTGGATGGGGCCTATCCCGAGGAGGACTGGGGCTTCTCACCGCCCAGCAAGCGGTGGAGGCCCGCTACGAGCAGGGGCCCTTCCCGCTGCCGGCGTCGCGGATGGAGCTGCTGACGCTGCTCGAGGCGGAGCTGCGCCGCTGTGAGCGGAGGGCGATGGAGCTCGGCGAATCGGCCGGAGAGCCAGCCGGCTGAGCGGCTTCCGGATGGTTCACGTTGCGCAGGGCGCGCGGATCCAGAACAACCGCCTCGAACGCCTGGGTTGCCAGCCAGCCCTGCAGGCGCCGTTCGCCGCGCTGCACCGCCGCGCTCAGATCGGCGCGCAGCGGTGCCGTGCTCGGATAAACCCCCAGCAGGGGTTGCAGGCGCTGGCCGTCGTGGGCCAGGTGGAGCTGGACGGGCCCCCCGACCGCCGCCGCGTCGTGTGCCTTCGCCAGGAGGCTGCGCAGGGCCGCGAGGCTCAGATCGGGCATGTCCACCGGACAGAGCAGCAGGCGCTCGTCGGGGTGGCGCTGCATCAGCCGGTGCAGGGCCAGCAGCGGTCCCTCCCAGGGAGGTGCTTCCGCCAGGGCGGTGATCGGCTCGCCGTTCAGGGCGCGCGCGATCTGCAGGTGGCGCTGATGGCGGCTGAACAGGGTCACCGGGATCTGCAGCTCGAGCAGCAGCCGCAGAGTGCGCTCCAGCCAGCTGCCACCTTCCGGGTGGGGCAGCAGGGCCTTGTCGCGGCCCATGCGCCGGCTGGCGCCGCCGCTCAGCAGGCAGGCCCGCACGCGCATCGCCGCCAACGCTGCGGCGCCATCGGGCGGACGCATCGTCACCACCGGGCTCGGCCTCCTCGCGATTGTGCCGGTCCGATGCAGCCGCAGGCGCCCTGCCGGTGCATCAGCGCTCAGCCGACGGCTCCAGAAGACCGAACTCCGCCAGGGCCCGCGGCAGGTTGCGGTGCTCGTGGCCGGGGTGACTGAGCTTCACCAGGGCGAAGCGCTGCAGTTCATCGAGTTCCGCCCAGGCCCCGGGCTGCAGTGGCAGCCCCAGCTGGCTGCAGGAGGCGGCCAGCACCGCCGGCAGCTGCTCACCCTGCTGCCAGGGCTCGCCCGCCGGTCTCGGCAGATCCCTGGCCTGGCCGGCGCTGAGCCCGGCGGTGCGGCGCAGCAGGTGATCCCGCATCGCCTCGATCGAGGCAGCGTCGTCAGGCCAGGCCAGCAGATCGGCCCGCTCGTTCTCGCCCAATTCGCTCCAGTGCTGCAGCTTCAGCTTCACACCGGCCAGATCCAGCTTGCGCCGCACCGCCATCGGGATGCAGCGCAGATCGCCGACGAAGTCAGCTTCGAAGGAGTAACAGGTGCGGGCGAGTGAGGAGGACAGAGCGCACCGTTGCGGGTGGTTCCATTCCAGCGCGGTACCGGCAGAACCGTAGCGGTGCTCACACAGTCGGTACTGCTTCGGGTGCTGAAATCCGGCTGCGGTTTGCGTTGGCGCCGCGCACAGCCTCACCCCGGTGTGCTTGTTCGGACGCCCTGGGTTCGTCGCCTGCTCCCCAGGAGCCGATCCCCTTGTCGATGCCCGACACCACCCGCGCGAACGCCCGCAGCCAGTGCCCCTACTGCGGTGTCGGCTGCGGCCTCGACCTTCTGCCCCCCGGCGATGACGGACCGGCGCAGCGCTGTGATGGTGATGGCAACCCGATCTGGACCGCACGGGGCGATCGCCATCACCCCTCCAGCCTCGGCCAGGTCTGCATCAAGGGCGCCACGGTGGGCGAGACGCTCTCCCGCGGCCGGCTCCGCCAACCTCTGCACCGCAGCAGCCTGCAGGAGGAGTTCCGGCCGATCCGCTGGGAAGCGGCCTTCGCGCTGCTGGTGGAGCGCATCAACGCCAGCCGGCAGGCCCGCGGGGGATCCGGCGGCATCGCCCTGTACGGCTCGGGCCAGTTTCACACCGAGGACTACTACGTCGCCCAGAAGCTGCTCAAGGGGGCCCTGGGCACCAACAACTTCGACGCCAACTCCCGGCTGTGCATGAGCTCGGCCGTGGCGGGGTACGCGCGCAGCCTCGGCTCCGACGGCCCCCCCTGCTGCTACGACGACCTCGACCACTGCCGGCTGGCCTTCCTGATCGGCACCAACACCGCCGAGTGCCACCCGGTGCTGTTCCAGCGCCTGCTGAAGCGCAAGCGCCGCCACCCCGACAGCGTCACGATCGTGGTGGTGGATCCCCGCGCCACCGACACCAGCAAGGCGGCGGATCACCATCTCGCCATCGCGCCGGGCACCGACCTGGCGCTGCTCCACGGCCTAGGCCACCTGCTGCTGCGCCAAGGCGACACCGACCCTGCCTTCCTCGACGCGAGCACCGAAGGGCTGGAGGCCTACGCCGAACTGGTGGCCGCCTGGACCCCGGAGCGCGTGGCCCGCTTCTGCGGCCTTCCCGAGGAGCAACTGCGGGACGTCGCCACCCTCTGGGGCCGGAGCGCGAGCGTGCTGAGCCTGTGGTCGATGGGGGTGAACCAGCGGCGCGAGGGCACGGCGGTGGTATGCGGCCTGATCAATCTGCATCTGCTCACCGGCCAGATCGGCCGCCCCGGCGCCGGACCCTTCTCGCTCACCGGCCAGCCCAACGCCATGGGGGGTCGGGAGGCCGGCGGGCTCTCCCATCTGCTGCCGGGCTACCGGAACGTGAGCGATGCCGGCCATCGCGCCGAGGTGGAAACCGCCTGGGGCTTCCCGCCCGGCTCGATCGCCCCCGAGCCCGGCCTGACGGCCTGGCAGCAGATCGAGGCGATGGAAGCCGGCGAACTGGATCTGTGGTGGGTGGCGGCCACCAATCCGCTGGTGAGCCTGCCCAACCTCGAGCGGGTGAAGCGGGCCCTGGCCCGCTGCCCGCTGGTGGTGGTGAGCGAGTCCGCCGCCGACAGCGAGACCTGCCACTACGCCCATCTGCTGCTGCCGTCCGCCCCCTGGAGCGAAAAGGCCGGCGTGATGACCAATTCCGAACGGCGCCTCACCTACTGCCCGGCCTACCGGCCGCGCACCGGCGAGAGCCGGCCCGACTGGGAGGTGTTCGCCGAGCTGGGCCGCCGCCTGGGGTTCGTGGAGCAGTTCCGGTACCGCTCCTCGGCGGAGGTGTTCGCCGAATTCGCGGCGCTCACCGCCGGCCGGGTCTGCGATCTCTCCGGCCTGAGCCACGAGCTGCTGGAGCGGGAGGGCCCTCAGCAGTGGCCGTTCCCTGCGAGCAGCACGCCGAGCAACGGCTCCGGGCGGCTCTACACCGATGGGCGCTTCCCCAGCCCCACAGGGCGGGCCCGCTTCGTGGCCGACCAGCCTCTCGGGCTGGCCGAGCCCCCCTGCGACGCCTACCCGCTGGTGCTCACCGTGGGCCGCTACCTCGGCCACTGGCACACCATGACCCGCACCGGTCATGTGGAGCGCCTGCGCACGCTGCATCCGGAGCCGCTGCTGGAGATCCACCCCCGGGATGCGCAGCGCTTCGGGCTGACGGAGGGGGAGCTGGCCACGATCCGCTCGCGCCGCCACGCCGTCATGGCCCGGGTGCAGGTGACCGATCGGATCCGAGTGGGCTCGGTGTTCCTGCCGATGCACTGGGGCTTCCGCCAGGAACCGGCCTGCGAGGCCAATGCCCTGATGCACGAGCAGGCCTGCCCGATCTCGCAGCAACCGGAACTGAAAGCCACCGCCGTGACCGTGGCGCCGGCGGCGATGCGGCTCAGATCCGGCGGAGGTGCGTGAAGGGCCCCGGCCCTCCCTGCGCCTCCATCAGCTCGGGCGCGAGACGGAGGCCCCGATCGGAGCGGTCCTCCCGGCCGATCAGCCCCTGTTCGCGCCAGCGCGAGAGCTGACGAGTGACCGTGGCGCGGGTATGGCCGCTCAGCTCCGCCAGTTCGGCATGGGTGAGACGAAACGGCAGTTCGTACCAGGCGCCGCAACGCTGGCCCAGCCGCTTCACCAGAAGTTGCAGCAGGGCGAGGATCCGCTGCTCGGCATCGCCCAGGTGGCGGATCAGCAGCAGCCCCAGGGTCCAGTCATGCAGGCTGGTGGAGCCGACGGCTGGCAGGTTCGTGCCTTCCTCCAGCAGACGTGTGGGCCAGAGCGCCTGCAGATGGAGGCGGACATGCCGCAGCAGATCGAGCGACAGCTGATCACCCGCCTGGAGGAATCCCAGGGTGATCGGCTGGGCCTGCAGGGCCTCCAGCTCAGGCCGGGAGATGGCCACGCGCACCAGACCGGATTCCACCGTGAGGCAGTGATGCCGCTCGAGCTGGCTCTCATCCAGCAGCAGCGTATGGCCGCCGTCGATGGTGAGGCCGGGCAGAGTCTCAGCCGTCGTCATGGGCATAACGGCGGAAGAGGAAATCGAGCGCCTGGTTGCGCAGCCGGCCGTAACGGGGATCGGACTGGATGGCCTCGTAGTTGCGGGGCCGCTCGAACGGCACCTCGAGAATCTCGCCGACCGTGGCGGAGGGTCCGTTGGTCATCATCACCACCCGGTCGGCGAGGAAGAGGGCCTCATCGATGTCGTGGGTGATCATCAGCACCGTGGGCTTCTGTTCGCGCCAGATCGCCAGCAGTTCCTCCTGCAGCTCCTCGCGGGTGATGGCATCGAGGGCGCCGAAGGGCTCGTCGAGCACCAGCACCTCGGGCCGCACCGCCAGGGCACGGGCGATCGCCACCCGCTGGCGCATCCCGCCGGAGAGCTCCCCGGGCAGCCGGTGGTGGGCGTCGGAGAGATGCACCATGTCGAGGTGGTGCTCCACCACGTCGCGACGCACCGCCGCCGAGAGCTCAGGACGGGCCGCCTTCACCGCCAGTTCCACGTTCTTCCACACCGTGTGCCAAGGGAGAAGCGAATAGTTCTGAAACACCACCATCCGGTCGGGGCCCGGGCGATCAATCGGCACCCCCTGCAGGGTGACGCTGCCGCTGGTGGGCTGCAGAAAGCCCGACACCATGTTCAGCAGCGTGGATTTGCCGCAGCCGGAGTGGCCGATCACGCAGAGGAACTCCCCCTGGTGCACCTGCAGGTTGATGTCGCGGAGGGCCTCGAACGGCCCGCGGCGCGTGGCGAACACCTGACCCACCGAGCGGAACTCGAGGAAGGCGCTGCCGGAGCCTGCGGAAGGGACGGAGGCGCTGGTGCCGGGAGAGACGGAGGGTTCGAGCATGGTGGGCATCTCAGCGGTTCGCGAGGGGGCGGACGGCGGCGGCGGTGGCGGACGGCAGGGGCACCGGGGCGACGGGCGGCACGCAGGCGCCCGGGAGGCTGCGCAGGTAGCCGAGGGGGTCGTCCTGGTCGAAGGCGATGCCATCGGCCAGAGAGATGGCGTCCCGTTCCGGGTGCAGCACCGGATAGCCGGCCCGCTCCAGGGCCCGGTCACAGATGTCATGGCGATACACCTGGCCGAGCAGCTCCAGGCGGTTGCTGGGAAACGGGCTCCAACCCCAGCGGCTGAACTGGGTGAGCAGCCAGGTGCCCTCACCACGGTTGGGCACGTGGGCCCTGTCGGCGTGGAACTGGTTGAAGCGCAGCAGCAGGGCCGGCTCCCGCTCGGTGCCGTAGTCGAATTGGCGCTGCAGGGCCAGGGAGGAGCCCGAGCCCAGCCATTGCGGTCGGCTCAGCAGGCCGATCAGGTATTCGCGCTGGGCGCCGTCGTCGCAGCGGGCGCCCGCCTGCATCAGGCCGCTGCAGAGGGCCTCCAGCGCTTCGCCATGGAGCGCAGCCCAGGCCTCGGAGCAGGTGAGCACCTTCTCGGGATGGCCGCTCCAGATGTCGAGATCGGTGGCAAGCACGTAGGCCAGGGAGGATTCCACCGCCCGGGCCACCCGGTAGCGGCCGGCGATGAAGCCGTCGATCGCACCGGCCGTGAGCGCGGCCTCCATGCCCATCGGCGAGAGCTCGCTGAAGCGCACCTGGCGCTGGGCGTCGATGCCGCCGGCGGCCAGCCAGTGGCGCAGCAGGATCTCGGCGATGCCCCGGCTCTGGGGCACGGCGATCCGCAGCGGGCCCTCCGCACCGGCCAACACATCGGCCAGGGCCTGGCGGTCGTTCACTCCCCGCCCCAGGAAGCGGCGGGCCAGGCAGAGGGCATTGCCGTTGCGGCTCACCGTCATCGGCGTGATCGCAGGCCAGGGATGGGAGCCCCCCAGCCCGAGGCAGAGGGCCAGGGGGGTGGTGGCCGCCGTGATGGCGGTCTGAATGGCCCCCGCGCGCAACTCGTGCTCCAGCTCCTGCCAGTCATCGAACGCAACCGGCTCCACTGACAGCAGCGCCGGATCGAAGAGCCCCTCCTCCAGCGCCACCGCCAGCGGCGCGATGTCGAGGCCGGGCATGTAGCCCAGGCGCACCGGCACCGGCTCCCGGGCCGCCGGCGTGACCACGGCCAGCGGCGCCACGACCGCACGCCGCTGGCGCAGGCGGCGCTGCTGCTGCAGGAAGCCGATCAGTTCGCTGCGCAGCCGGTAGTAATCGGGGTGCTCCATCACCGCCAGCCGCTCCCTCGGCCGCGGCAGGGGCACCTTGAGGATCTGGCCGATGCCGGCCTCGGGGCCGTTGGTCATCATCACCACCCGGTCCGAGAGCAGCAGGGCCTCGTCCACGTCGTGGGTCACCATCACCGCGGTGAGGCCCTCCTCCTGGCAGATGCGCATCAGCTGCTGCTGGAGGTTGCCGCGGGTGAGGGCGTCAAGGGCGCCGAACGGCTCATCAAGCAGCAGCAGCTTCGGGCGCAGGGCCAGGGCGCGCGCGATCGCCACCCTCTGCTTCATCCCGCCGGAAAGCTCGGCGGGGTACTTGTCGGCCGCCGCGGCCAGACCCACCATCGCGATCTTCTCCTCCACCAGCGCCCGCCGCTGCGAGGCAGGCCGGTCGCGCATCACCGCGTTCACGCCCAGGGCGATGTTCTGCCGCACGGTCTTCCAGGGCAGCAGCGAGTAGTTCTGGAACACCACCATCCGGTCGGGTCCCGGCTCAGTGACCTGGCGGCCGTTCATCAGGATGCCGCCGCTGCTGGCCTGGAGCAGGCCGGCCATCAGGTTCAGCAGGGTGCTCTTGCCGCAGCCGGAATGGCCGATCAGCGAAACGAACTCGCCTTCGGCGATCTCCAGATCGATGTCCCTCAGGGCCACATAGCGCCCACCCCCCTGCAGGGGAAACACCTGGGTGACGTCATCGACGGTGAGGAAGCCGGTGCCCATCTCAGCGGCCCCCCCGGGAGACGCGGCGGCCGGCCCAGGCCACCAGCCGGTCGAGCGCCAGACCCACCACACCCACGTAGAGGATCGCCAGCATGATCTGGCTGGAGCTGGTGTCGCCGCCGGCGTTGTAGGCGTCCCAGATGAAATAGCCGATGCCGCCGTCGGCCTTGAGCATCTCGGCCGCCACGATCGCCAGCCAGGCCAGACCCACCGAAATACGCAGGCCGGTGAACACGTAGGGAACGGTGGCCGGGATCACCACCTCGCGGATGTAGTCGCTCTTTCGCAGCCGCAGCACCCGGGCCACATTGGTGTAGTCGGTGGGGATCTCACGGATGCCCACGGCGGTGTTGATGATGATCGGCCAGATGGCGGTGATGAAGATCACGAAGATCGCCGAGGTGTTGGCGTCCTGGAACACCATCAGCGAGATCGGGAACCAGGCCAGGGGCGGCACGGTGCGCAGCACCTGGATCACCGGATCGAGCCCCTTGCCCACGAAGCGGCTCAGGCCCAGCAGGCCGCCGATGGCGATGCCCACCACCGCCGCCAGGCCATAGCCGGCCGCGACCCGCTGCAGCGAGATCAGGATCTGCAGCCCCAGTCCCTTGCTGGTGCCGCCGTCGTCGAAGAACGGCTGGCTGATGTAGGGATCCCAGGTGTCGGCCACCACGTTGATCGGCCCGGGCAGGCGGCCGGTGCCGAGCAGCAGCGAGAGCAGCTGCCACACCAGCAGGAAACCGCCGATGCAGACCAGGTAGGGCAGGAAGGCGCGCAGGCCGGGGTTCAACCCGCGGCGACGGGAGGAGGAGCGGCCCGGAGGCCGGCCCGCGGAGGCGGTGAGGGTCATGGAATGGACGAAGGTGGGGACCCGCGGAAAGGTCCGGAAAGGGAACGCGGACTCAGGCCAGGGCCTTGATCTTCAGGGCGTCGAGGTAGGCCTTGGGGTTTTCGGGGTCGAACACCACCCCATCGAAGAAGATCTCCTTGCCGCGGGAATCGCTGGCGGGAATCGCCTTCTCCTGGCCGATGGCGCGGGCGGCCTCCTTCCAGAGATCAGCTCGGTTCACCTGCTTCACCAGAGCGGCCACGTCGGTGCTGGCGGGCAGATAGCCCCAGCGGATGTCTTCGGTGGCGAACCAGGTGTCGTGGCTGGTGAAGGGGAAAGAGGCGGCGTCGCTCCAGAACCGCATCCGGAAGGGGCTGTCCTTCACGCTGCGACCGTCGCCGTAGTCGACGTTGCCGGCCAGGCGGGGCTTGATGTCCTCAACCTTGGCCTTGATGTACTTGTCCTTGGCGAGGATCTCGCACATCTCATCGAGATTGGCCGGGTCGTCGCACCACTGCTGGGCCTCGAGCACCGCCTTGAGCAGAGCAAGAGTGGCCATGGGGTTCTTCTCCGCCCAGTCGGCCCGCAGCGAGAACGACTTCTCCGGGTGGGCCTTCCAGAGCTCGCCGGTCTGGGCGACGGTGTAGCCCAGTTGCTTGTTCACGAGCCGCTGGTTCCAGGGCTCGCCCACGCAGAACACATCCATCGTGCCGGTCTGCATGTTGGCCACCATCTGCGGCGGCGGGATCACCACCAGGTCGGCATCTTTGTTGGGATCGACGCCGTTGGCGGCCAGCCAGTAGCGCATCCACAGATCGTGCGTGCCGCCGGGGAAGGTGACGGCCGCCTTGAACTTGCGCGGGCCGGCATTCTTCGCCGCCACGGCCTTGGCAAGCCCCTCACGGTTGTCGATCGTGAGCTTGTCAGCCAGCAGATCCTTGGCTGCCGAAATGCCCTGGCCCTGCACGCTGAGCCGCGCCACGGTGATCATCGGCAGCGGCTGCTTGCTCTTGGTGATCGTGCCGGCCGCCATCAGCAGCGGCATGGGCGTGAGGATGTGGGCGCCGTCGATGCCACCGCTACCGCTGCCCAGCTCGAGGTTGTCGCGGGTGACGGCCCAGGAGGTCTGCTTCACCACCTTCACATCGGGCATGCCGTGCTTGGCAAACAAGCCCTTCTCCTTGGCGATGATCAGCGGCGCCGAATCGGTGAGGGCGATGAAGCCGAGGGTGGCGGCCTTCACCTCGGGCGCATCGGCGCCTGTGGCCGGAGAGGCCGTGGAAGGATCAGTGGTGGAAGTGGTGCGGCCACCGCAGGCCGACAGCCAGACCGCGCCTGCTGCGGATCCGGCAGCGGTGAGCAGGAACTTGCGGCGCGACAGACTCGACATGGAGGGAAGAACAGAGGGCTTGGGGTTGCCGGCAGGCCCACCGTGGGGACAACCAGCACTCCAGACGGGCCTCAGAACGAAGCGCCTCTGTCCGGCCATGGTGTTGAGGTCGGCGCGCAAGCTGACCGACGGGCCTAGAACATCACGCCGGGTCGCCCGCAAGGCGTGGCGATTGTTACCAGATGGTCAATCAGGCACGCGCAGCGGCCGAGAATGCGCGCGCCATCTCCTGCCGGTGAGTCTCGCCACTGCGGGCCGTGAGCAGGGCGCGGGCCTGGCCGAGCGCATCCTCCAGGCAGGGGAAACCATCGGCCAGCCAGAGGTAGGCCGCCAGGTTCCAGAGCAGCGCATCGGCCAGCGGCCCTTCACCTCGCAGGGCCGCCAGGGCCTGATCCCGCCAGGTGGGCAGATCGCCCCAGGCCACCTCCTCGGCACGGATGCCGTGATCGCGCGGGTGCAGCAGGATCCGCTCCGGCCCGCTCCCCTCCCGCAGGCGCGCGGTGATCCCGGCCCGGGTGGTGGGCAGGTCGACGGAACCCTCCAGCCCCTTCACCGTGAGCACGTCGGCTTCCCCGGCCGCCGCCAGGGCTTCCCAGGCGCGTTTCTCGGTGGGCGGGTGCACGAAGCCGCTCACCAGCAGGTGATCGCCGCGGTGGGGCGTCCAGAGGAGTTCCAGGCTCGCCACCGGCGGCCGCTTGCCGATGTCGTCACGCACCGGCAGCAGCCGCTCCGCCAGCGGGAAGTGGTCGGGTTGATGGGTGAGCACCAGGTTGTGGCTGTTCAGGCAGTCCTGCAGCGCCGGCAGGGACAGACCCCGCCACTCGATCTCCAGGGCGGCGAACAGCTCCGCCAGGGTGACCCCGAACTTCACCGGCATCGGATCGCCGCCGTGCAGCACCACCGGCAGGCCGGTGCTGGCCAGCATCAGGGCGACGAGGGGCAGCACCGGCGCCGTGCGGCTGCGCCCGTCGTAGGGCACCCCGAAGCAAAGGGCCCTGCGCCCCGGCGTCTCCAGGGTGGGCCCGTGGTGGCGATAGCTTTCGAGCATGCCCGTCAGCTCGATCGGCAGGGGCCGGCGGATGCGGTGGGCGATCAGGAAGGCTCCCATCTGGGCGTCACTCACCTGGCCCTGGAGCATCAGGTCCATGGCCTCGCGCGCCTCCTCACGGCTGAGGCCGGTGCTGGTGTGTTCGCCGCTGCCCACCTTGCCGATCAGTTCGCGGAAGCGGGCGCGCCCCGGGCCGAGGGCTTCGAGGCGGCGATCACGACGGCCCTCGAGGGCTTCATGGGCGTCGCGCTCCGCGGCCGGCTGGTTCAGTAGCGGATGCAACACGAAGAAAGCGCGCTCTGACAGACACTCGTTATTCTCCACACCCGATTTTCGCGGTTGTGGCCGGTGCCGCTTCCACAGGTGCCGAAATCCCAGTCATTTCTTCCAGCGACGTAGCCCTCATCGGCGTCTGCTCGGTCCCTTCCATCCCTCCTGTCCCCGAAGCGCAACTTCTCGGCCAGAGGGATCCCGTTCGCGACCCCGACCGTGCCGCCGCATGTCCGACCCGACGTCGTTCACCGCCATCCAGCCGAGGCTGAGCAAGATCGAGCAGGCCAAGGCGGAGGGCTGCGGCCTGGATCTGGAACCGCGCCTGCAGGAGCTGGCCGATCAGGGCTGGGAGGCCCTCGATGAGGCCACGCTCACCATCCGCCTGAAATGGCTGGGGATCTTCTTCAGGCCCGTGACGCCGGGGCGGTTCATGGTGCGCCTGCGCCTCCCCAACGGCGTGATCACAGCAGAGCAGTTGGAGGTGCTGGCCGAGGCCGTGGATCGCTGCGGCGAGGAGGGCAGCGCCGACATCACCACCCGTCAGAACCTCCAGCTGCGGGGCCTGCTGCTGGAGGACATGCCTCGGCTGCTGGTCGAGATGGCCGCCGTGGGGCTCACCAGCCGCCAGTCGGGTCACGACAATCCGCGCAATATCACCGGCAACCCGCTGGCCGGCATCGATCCGGAGGAGCTCGTGGACACGCGCCCGCTGGTGGAGGCGATCCAGGAGCGACTGCTGGCGGCGGACGGCCCGCGCAACCTGCCGCGCAAGTTCAACGTGGCCGTGGGCGGTGCGCCCGACAGCTTCCTGCTGCACAACGATCTGGCCTTCCTGCCGGCGCACCGGGAGAGGGAACTGGGCTTCACCGTGATGGTGGGCGGCTTCTTCTCGGCCCAGCGCAACGAACTGGCGATCCCGCTGGGGCTCTGGCTGAGGGGGGAGCAACTGCCGGCGTTCACCCTGGCGGTGCTGCGCCACTTCGAGCTCCAGGGCAACCGCGAGGCCCGCAACCGCAGCCGGTTGATGTATCTGGTGGAATCCCTGGGGCTGGAGGCCTACCGGGAGGCGGTGCTGACCACCTTCGCCGAGCTGCTGGGCCCAGCAGCGGGCGGACGGGTGCGGGAACTGGCGCTGCCCCACGACGGCTCCCATCTGGTGAACCGTCCACCCCGCTCCGGCCTCGGCGTGCATGAACAGCGCCAGGCGGGCCTGCACTGGGTGGGCCTGCACGTGCCGATGGGCCGGCTGGAAGCCGCCTCGATGACCGAGCTGGCGGCCTTGTCCCGCCGCCACGGCAGCGGCGAGCTGCGCCTCACCGAGGCCCAGAACGTGCTGATCCCCCACGTGAGCGGAGAGCGGCTGGAGGCCCTGCTGGCCGAACCCCTGCTCCGGCGCTTGCGGCCGGAGCCGGGCGCGCTGCAGGCGGAGGCGGTGAGCTGCACCGGCAACCGCTACTGCAGCTTCGCGCTGATCCCCACCAAAACCACGGCCCAGGCGGTGATGGAGGAACTGGAGCGGCGACTGGATCTGCCCCATCCGGTGCGCAGCCACTGGACCGGCTGCCCGAATGCCTGCGGCCAGCCCTACATGGGTGAGATTGGCCTGATGGGGGCCAAGGCCCGCCACGACGGCCAGATGGTGGAGGCGGTGAAGATCTTCCTGGGAGGCTCGATGGGCAGCGAGCCCCGCCTGGCTGAGCTGCACCACAAGGGGGTGCCGCTCAGCCAGCTCAGCGACGTGCTCGAGGATCTGCTGGTGGAGAGGTTCGGTGCGCGTCGGCGCGCCGCCAGCTGAGCGCCAGCAGAACCCATGGATGCCCGCACAACAGGGGTGACCCGGTGGCAGGGTGGAGCCGGCCTGCGGCGCACATCCTTGACGGCGAGCCTGGCGCCACCCCTGCCGCCGCCCGGGGAGCCGGAACGCTGGGAGATGCTGCAACGGCTGCGCCGCAGCCCGGCCGGCGACCCCACCCCCTGGATCGACGCCCTGACCGAGGGGCTGGAGCCGGCGGAACCCGATCTGTTGATGGTGCTGGCCCGGCGGGTGGACGCGGCCGGCGCCCGCCGGCTGCTGGCACTGGCGGGCGCCGCCGTGCTGGCGGCCCTCGATCAGGAACTGGCGGTGTGGGACGAGCCCGCCCGGGCGTCGTGGCTGGAGCCGCTGCTGGAGAGTGCCGGCGGCGGGGGCACCCTGGCCGCCGATCCAGCGCTGCTGCCCCTGCTGGGACGCTGCCGCGACCCACGGGTGGCGGCACGGCTCCGCCAGGCTCTGAAGCCGGACGCCGACCCCGCCGTGCCCCCGAACCCGCTGCTGCTGCCCCTGTTGGGCCATCAGCGCCAGCCGGGAGATCTGCCGCTGCTGCTGCACGAGGCCCGCAACCCCGGGCCGATCGCCCGGCGTCGCGCAGCCCTGGAGGGGGTGGCGCTGGGGCTCGGCGCCTGGCCGCCGGTGGCTCTGCGCGAGGGGCTGGCGGCGCTGGCGCTGGATCTGGATCCGCTGCTGGCGAGCCGGGCGGTGGACCTGCTGGCCCGCCTGCCGCAGGGCAGCACCGCGCTGCACCGGCTCAGCCGCCGCGCCCTCGATCCGGGCGTACGCCAGCGCCTCGAGCGGCGACTGCGGGCATCGCTGCGGCCCCTGGTGCTGGTGGTGCACGGGCGCAGCGGCGGTGCGATCCCGGCCGAGCTGCAGGGACTGGCCGACGAGCTGGCCATGCGGCGCCGGACGCCGGTGCAGCTGGTGGCGCTCAGCGGCGGTCCGCAGGACCCCACCCCCGAGGTGGCAGCCGCTCTGCGGGCCCGGAGCGGCGTGCGGCTGGTGCCGCTGCTGCTGCTGCCGGGCGGCCACGTGCGCAACGACCTGCCGCGGATCGCCGCCCACTGGCGGCGGTTCGGGTCGCTGGCACGCAGTCCCTTTCTCGGCGCCTGGCCGCGCTGGCAACAGCTGCTGGCGGCCCAGGTGACGGCAGAAGCGTGGAGAGGCCGTTCCCTGCTGTGGCTGAACCATCCGGTGAGCGGTGAGCTCGGCGAGCGCTATCTGGCCCATCTGGTCCGCCGCACCGGCGCCCCGGCGCTCGCCACCCCCTACAGCGCCGACGCCCCCGGCGCCGAGCTGCCCCACGGTGAGGGTGTGGTGTGGCAGCCGCTGGCGCTGGCGGCCAACCGCCTCACCGAAGCCCTGATGGGTCGGCCGGAGCGTTCGCCCCTGCGCCCGCCGCTGCTTCTGCAGGGTGAGGTGCGCGCCTTCCTGCTGGAGGAGCTGGAAGCCCTTCCCTGACGGCAACAACCGTCGCCGTTGCCACCAAGGGGGGCTCGGGCCGTTACGGACAATGGAACGACGCCCCCGGTACGCCCGCGATGACCGCCACCCCCCTTGCCCCCTCCGACCTGCTGCCCGGCTATCGCGCCGCCGCCGCCGAGCGCGAGGCCCTGGGGGTGCCTGCCCTGCCGCTCACCGCACTCCAGGCCCAGGCCCTCACCGCGCTGCTGCAGGCCCCGCCGGCCGGCGAAGAGGCATTCCTGTTGGAGCTGCTGAGCGAACGGATCCCCCCCGGGGTGGATGAGGCGGCCTACGTGAAGGCCAGCTGGCTGGCGGCGGTGGCCCGGGGTGAGGCCACCAGCCCGCTGCTGAGCCCGGTGGAGGCGGTGCGGCTGCTGGCCACGATGATCGGCGGCTACAACGTCGGCGCCCTGATCGATCTGCTCGGCAACGCCGATGCGGCGGTCGCCGAGGCCGCCGCCGAGGGTCTGAGCCGCACCCTGCTCGTCTACGACGCCTTCCACGACGTGCTGGAGCTGGCGGAGAGCAATCCGCTGGCGAAGCGGGTGGTGGAGTCGTGGGCGGCCGCCGAATGGTTCACCGCCCGGCCGGCGCTGCCGGAGGAGATCACGGTGACCGTGTTCAAGGTGGAGGGCGAAACCAACACCGACGACCTCTCCCCCGCCACCCACGCCACCACCCGCCCGGACATCCCCCTGCATGCGATGGCGATGCTGGAGACGCGGATGCCCGGCGGCCTGGAGCTGATCGCCGAGCTGAAGAAAAAGGGCCACCCCGTGGCCTACGTGGGTGACGTGGTGGGCACCGGCAGCTCGCGAAAATCCGCCATCAACTCGGTGCTGTGGCACACCGGCACCGACATCCCCCACGTGCCGAACAAGCGCAGCGGCGGCGTGATCCTGGGCGGCAAGATCGCGCCGATTTTCTTCAACACCGCCGAGGATTCCGGTGCCCTGCCGATCGAGTGCGACGTCACTGCCCTCAGCTCAGGCGATGTGATCACGATCCGCCCCTACGCCGGCACGATCGAGCGCGCTGCAGGGGAGGCGAACGCCGGTGAGATCGTGGCCCTCTTCGAGCTCAAGCCGAGCACGATCACCGACGAGGTGCGCGCGGGCGGCCGCATCCCGCTGCTGATCGGCCGTTCGCTCACCGACAAGGTGCGCGCCCACCTGGGCCTGCCGCCTTCCGAGCTGTTCATCCGACCGGTGGCGCCGGCCGACACCGGCAAGGGCTACACCCTGGCTCAGAAGATGGTGGGCAGGGCCTGCGGCCTGCCGGGCGTGCGCCCCGGCACCAGCTGCGAGCCGCTGATGACCACGGTGGGCAGCCAGGACACCACCGGGCCGATGACCCGCGATGAGATGAAGGAGCTGGCCTGTCTGGGCTTCTCGGCGGATCTGGTGATGCAGAGCTTCTGCCACACCGCCGCCTATCCCAAGCCGGTGGATCTGAAAACCCACGCCGAGCTGCCCGATTTCATGGCCTCACGCGGCGGTGTGGCCCTGCGCCCAGGCGACGGCATCATCCACAGCTGGCTCAACCGCATGCTGCTGCCGGACACGGTGGGCACCGGCGGCGACAGCCACACCCGCTTCCCCCTGGGCATCTCCTTTCCGGCCGGCTCGGGCCTGGTGGCCTTCGCCGCCGCCATCGGCGCCATGCCGCTGGACATGCCGGAATCGGTGCTGGTGAAGTTCAGCGGTTCGTTGCAGCCGGGCGTGACCCTGCGCGATGTGGTGAATGCCATTCCCTACGTGGCGATCCAGCAGGGGATGCTGACCGTGGCCAAGGAGGGC
>JBKDPV010000089.1:0-53197 GCA_046342315.1 Cyanobacteriota bacterium | reverse complement strand
GTTCAAGCGTCCCGCCAGTTCCAGCGGATCGGTGGAGGCGTTTCCCGTTGCCCTGCCGGTGCGCCAGATCGTGAGGGCTGGCTGCTGGCCGGATCGTCCGGTGCTGAGGGCGAACACCAGATCCCCCACCCGCCGCACGCTGGTGACGAAACCGGGCAGGGTGGCCAAGGTCTGGCTGGTGTCGGCCACCCCGTTGCCATCGGCATCCGGAAGGCGAACCAGCCGGGAATTGGTGCTCCCGAAGGGTGACCGATTGCCAGGATCTCCTTCGGTGACCGCCACCAGCAGGGAGCCGTCCTCCAGCGTTGCCATGCTGCTGGGAAAGCCCAGGCCGGAAGCGAAGGTCGTGACCTGAAAACTCGCTGAGTCCTGGGCGGTTGCCAGCGGCAGCGCGTCTGGAGTGGTCAATGGTGTGCCTCCCTGGAGGTTGAGCCTGAAGGTCCCAACCGCCGATGAACGGTCGACGCTGGTGGTGGAACCGCTGGTGACGATACCGATGACGCTGGCATTGTTGGGGGCGGGATTGGAGAAATCGTTGTCGATGATGCGGAAACTTGGATCGATCGATGCCCCGGGAGCTACATAGAAATTGGCATAGCCACTTCCAGCGGATCCGCTACCTGTGATGATGTTTCCTTGGAATGAGCCCGAGAGAATTCGGGCGCCATTGCCGAAGAAAACCCCATAGAGCGGGATGTCAAGAGCTGTGTTGTTGATAACATTCAGCCTCATGATCGTGCTTTGTGTGCTGCCGAGGGAATCGATAGAGGGGCCTTTGTCGGATCCCGAAAAGAGATTGTCTTCCAGGGTGACGGTGTCAAAATCATTGAGCAGCAGGATGCTTGCTCCGCCACCGGTCTTCAGAAAGTCGTTGCCCTTGATGGTTGTGTTCTGGGCACCCTGGATCCGAACGATCAAGGGTCTGCCGCTCATGTCGAGAATGCCATTGAACACATTCCCCTCGATCCGAACCTCGCTGTTCCCCGGCTCGAACTCCACAAAACCCGGTTGGCTGTATCCTCCATCCGGATGGCCTGAAGTGATGATGGAATGGAGTAGGGCGGACCGGGGCGAATGCAACGTGAGATTATTGCCGCTCCAGCCGGCCGTCGCTGGGGCGAAGGTGAGTCCGTCGAACACGACGTCCGTGGCCGTGGACTGGCTGACAACCCGGCCGCGGATGATGCTTTCCTGGCCGCGCGGCCCACGGCCTGGTACGCCTTGATTGGCCCCAAGCAGGCTGACGCTCCTGCGGATCGTGAGATTTTCGGTGTAGATGCCCGGGGAGATGTAGAGCGTCGCTCCGACCGGTGCGGCATCGAGGGCTGCCTGGATGGAGGCGAAGGAGGCGCCGGACCCACCCACCCTGATCACCCCGGCGGGGATGGGCGGCGACACCGTGCTTACCCGGTCGTCGACGCGGTAGGCGATCGTGAGGCTCCTCCGCTGTCCCGGTGTCAGGAACCGGTAGGCGGGATCGCTGGGATCAAAGCTCCATGAACCGTCCTGCCGCAGGGTCAGCCCCGGGATCGGATCGCCGATGAGGCTGTAGAAGGCGCCATCGCCCGGGTCCGGATCCAGGGAGGTGAGCTGTCCACCGAGCAGCGGGTCCCCGGCGGTGATCAGCAGCTCCTGGGTAGAGGTGGCGACGGGATCCTTGTTCATCGGTGGGCAAGGGCCGGCGACGGCAGACCCTGGCACGCTTTTCAGTGTGCGACGAAGTGGTGGGGATGCCTGGTCGCCTTTGACATTTCTGGCCTAAGACGTGGGAATGCCGTAGGAGGCCGGTGCCCCCTGGAGACCTGGATCGGTACCGTCAGGCCTTTCTGCGCCTGCAGCACCACCTTGAGCAGGGGGCCCGGGCCGACCGCTTCAAGCCGCCCGAGAACTTCGCCCTGGCACGGGTGCGCCTCGGGGATCCCGACGCAGCACCGGTCACCGGCGAGATCGTGGACATCAGCCCCGACGGCATGAAGCTGGCTCTCGAAGGCGGCCATTCCATCCCGGTGGGCCAGCCCTGCCACCTCGACATCGGCGCTGACGGCAAGGAATGGTTCGAACTTGAGGGGCTGGTGCGCTGGGTCGACAGCCATCCGCTGATCACCGTGATCGGGGTTCAGCTGCAGTCCGTGGAAGTGCACGACGGCTCCCCTCCCTGACCAGGTTCACGGGCCGGGGAAGCCTCCTCAGAGCCACCACCAGCGGGCAAACGCCGCCGCCTGGCCGCAGGGGCTGCCCTGGCCATCCCGGAGGGACCAGAGCCTGGCGTTCTCGATCCGGAAGCGACGGCCAGCGCTGTCGATCCGGATCCCGGCATAGCCCTGCAGCGCATCCTGAAGTCGGGCCTGTTCCAGGGCCGCCGCCCGCCGTTGCCGTTCTCCCGGTTCGGCCGTGAGCCGGGACGGCATGCCTACCATCTCGTCCCAGCGGCGGCGCCAGAGCAGCAGGGCGGCCCGGTTGGCGTAGATCAGCCTGGGATCGGCGGCCCCGTCATGGGCCAGCACCACCGTGGGGGCGGCGAACAGTTCCTGGGCGGTCTGCCCTGCCTGGCGATCCGTTCCGCAGCCGCCGAGCAGGGGCCGACCGAAGGCCTCCAGATGACCTTCGAGGATCCGTGCCGCCACTCGGCAGGAGGCGGCCGACAGCCAGGCCGCTTCGGCGACCGGGTGGCAGCCGGTCATGGGCCCGCGTCGTCGCTCCCTTCGCCGCTGCCTTCCCCGTTGTCGTTGCCGGTGGCCATCGCCCGGGCCATGGCCAGCTGCCCCAGGCTCGTGCCCTGGTCGCGCAGATGCTCGAGAAACAGCCGATTGGCCTCCGGAAAGCGCGGTTCCACGGCCAGCGGCAGGGGCCCGGCTCCATCGAGGCCCGACTCGCCCTCCATCGCCGGGGTGATCACCACCAGGTCGGGATCGAGCGGGGCGTCGTAACGCCACCAGCGCGACGGATCCACCAGCGCGGGATGCACGGGATGGGACGCCACCTCCACCCGGCCCTCGGAGCCCTCCCGCCGCCGCCGGGCCAGTTCCTCCAGCAGCTGGCTGCGGGTGCGGCCGCGCAGCTGGAACAGCACGAAGGGATCCTCGCTGAAGCGATCCCCCATCAGGTAATACACGGCGCTGATGTGCTTGCAGGGATTGGCCTTGTCGAGGCAGCTGCACTCGCTGCGCACCTCCTGCAGCTTGAACGGGAACAGGCGCTTGCCGCTGGCGGCGAAGGCACGCTCGATGTCCTGGGGCATGATCCCGGCCAGGAGCTGGGCCGACCAGCGGGCCTTGCGGCTGAGGGCCTCGAGCACGTAGCCCCAGTCCTCGTCGTTGAGCACATCCAGCCAGAGCTTCACCTTGTAGGGATCCCGCTCGCTGCCCTGCACCCGGGCGTGAACCCGGCGCCCCTCGAAGCGGATCGAGAGCACATTGCCTTCGCGGGCGTAGGTCCAGGCGCGCTCCAGCCGCTTCTTGTAGCGGTAGGAGTTGATCAGCTCCATCCACTGCTCCACCCACCAGGGCTGCTGGCCCAGTCCCTGCTGGCCCAGCTGGGTGGTGATCGAACCGGCGGGGGTGACGGTCATGGGTGGGGGCGGAGTTCCGCTCGCGAGCGCCTTCCAGACGCCAGTCTGCAGGCTGGTGACGCCCAGCGATCGTTGGTGGCGTGGCTGCGGCGGTTCATTCCTCCAGGGCCACCAGCTCCCTCAGCTGACCCACCTCGAGGCCCCCCAGCCATTCCTCGCCGCTGCCGACGATGTCTTCGGCCAGCCGCGACTTCTCGCTGATCATCCGGTCGATGCGCTCCTCCACCGAACCGCTGGTGATGAACTTGTGCACCAGCACCCGATTCGTCTGGCCGATGCGATAGGCCCGGTCGGTGGCCTGGTTCTCCACCGCGGGATTCCACCAGCGGTCCACGTGGAACACGTGGCTGGCCCGGGTGAGGTTGAGGCCCACGCCGCCGGCCTTGAGCGACAGCAGGAACAGCTGAGGGCCGCGCGGATCCTCCTGGAAGCGGTCCACCATCGCCTGGCGCTCTGTTTTGGTGGTGCCGCCGTAGAGGAACGGCACCTCCTGGCGCCAGCGGCGCTCCAGGTGGGCCTTGAGCAGGTGGCCCCATTCGGCGAACTGGGTGAACAGCAGCGCCCGATCGCCGGCTTCGATCACCTCCTCGAGGATCTCCTCCAGGCGCTGCACCTTGGCGCTGCGGCTGGCGAAATCGCTGCCCACCGCCTCCTCCTTCAGGGCCAGGGCCGGGTGGTTGCAGATCTGCTTGAGGCGGGTGAGCAGCGCCAGGACCTGGCCGTGCTTCTGGCCCAGGGGCGCGCGGGCGATGGCGTCGAGGCTCTCGTCGACGGTGCGGCGGTAGAGCTTCACCTGCTCGGGCGCCAGTCCCACCCACTCCCTGAGCTCCACCTTCTCGGGCAGGTCGGAGATGATCGACTTGTCGGTCTTGAGGCGGCGCAGGATGAACGGGCCCACCCGCGCCTTGAGATCGCGCAGCGAGCTCATGTCGCCGTAGCGCTCGATCGGCAGCCGGTAGCGCTGGCGGAAGAAGGCCTCGTCGCCGAGCACCCTTGGGTTGAGGAAGTCCATGAGCGCCCACAGCTCGCTGACGCGGTTCTCCACCGGCGTGCCCGTGAGCGCGATGCGGAAGCGGCCCTGCTTGCGGGGGCGGGCGAGGTCGCGGGCGGCCTGGCTCTGCTTGGCGGAGGGATTCTTGATCGCCTGCGCCTCGTCGATCACCACGCCCTGCCAGTCGACGCTCTCCAGCAGTTCGCTGTCACGCTGCACCAGGCCGTAGGTGGTGAGCACCAGGTCCACGCCATCGAGGGCCTTGGCGAGGTCCGCTTCGCTGGAGGGCCGGCGCGGGCCGTAGTGCTCGCGCACCTCCAGTTCCGGTGTGAAGCCGGCTGCCTCCCGCTTCCAGTTGGTGAGCACCGAGGTGGGGGCCACCAGCAGCACCGGCCGGCGCAGTTCCTCTTCGGCCTTGAGGTGCTGGAGGAAGGCGAGCAGCTGAATCGTCTTGCCAAGGCCCATGTCGTCGGCCAGGCAGGCCCCCTGGTCGAAGCGGTGCAGGAAGGCCAGCCAGCCCAGGCCGCGCTCCTGGTAGGGCCGCAGCTGGCCGGCGAAGCCTTCCGGCGCCGGAAGGGGGTCGGGGGCCTTCTGCTGGTGGTACTGCTCCAGCACCGCCTGCAGCCTTGGGCCTGCCGTGAACCGGTGCACCGGCAGCCGCATCAGGGTTTCGCCGTCGGTGGCGGTCAGCCGCAGGGCATCGTCGAGGTTGAGGACCGGGTCGGCGGCGCAGAAGCGCTCCGCGTTCTTGAGATCGCCAGGCCGGAGCTCGATCCAGGCTCCCTTGTGCTGCACCAGCGGGCTGCGCTTCGCCGCCAGCCGCTCCAGATCCCGCAGGGTCAGGGTGACGCCGCCGATCATCAGCTCCCAGCGCCACTCCAGGCTCTCGCCGAGGCTGAAGCCGCGGGAGCGGGCCGGCAGTTCCGCTTCGATCGCCAGGCCCAGCCGACTGGCCAGCCCACCGCTGAGGCTGGGGGGCAGGAGCACGCCCACCCCCACGTCGCGCAGCTGCACGGCCGCGGTGCGCACCAGCACGAAAGCCTCGGCCGGAGTCAGCTGCATCGTTTCCGGTGCCGAGGCGTCGAGGCCCCGCTCGATCGGCTCGAACACCTGCAGCGCCCGGCCCAGGCCCTCCAGCAGCAGTTCGCCCGGCTCCGGCACTTCCACCTCCCCCAGCTGCAGGGAGCGGTTGCCGCGCGCCCACACCACGCCCGCCGGCACCTTCAGGCTCGGATCGGCCTCTGCCTGCAGGCCGAAACGCAGCTCCCACAGCTCCTCTCCCTCCGGTGGGGTGAACAGCTCCAGGCAGGCCCGCGCCGACGCCACCCGGCCCGCCACCGCCTCACGCCAGTGGTGGGTGGCGATCTCCAGGCGTTCTGTGTCCTCCTCGTCGAGGCCAAGGCTGCCGTTGCCCTTGCCCAGGCCTTTTTGCCAGGCGATCAGCAGGGGGTCCAGCCCGTCGGCGGAGGGCTCGAAGCCGCTGCGCAGCTGCCCGTCGAGCAGGGCCTCCAGCAGGCTCGCCACCCGTAGCCGGCCGCTGCCCGGCCGCCGGCAGGCCAGCGCAGCGGCCTCCCCAGGGATGCCGCTGCCCATGGCGCAGGTGGCCACCTGCGGCAGCCCCACCGCCAGTTCCTCCAGCCGGCGGCGGTCACCCTCCCGGTTCAGCAGGGGAAGCCAGTGGGCCCGTCCCTCCTCCACCTGGGGCAGCCAGCGCCCCCGGGCGAGCAGGCTCAGGGCCCAGCGCTGCAGATGGGTCCACCAGCGCAGGTCGTCTGCCAGTTCGGGATGGTCGCCGGAGAGGGGCAGACGGGAGAGCCATTCGCCGGCGGCGCCGGGGTCGAGGGCCAGGCCCTCCACACGCCAGGGCCACCACTGCGGTTCGCGTGGGATCGGCTCGCCGGCCTGCAGCGGCAGGCCGCTCCAGGCGGCGTCGGCCGACCGCTTGCGGCCCCGCGCCGCTTGGCTGCGGCTGGGCAGGGTGAGCATCGCCTCGGCCGGTCGGAACGCTTCCGACCAGTGGCCGTTGTCGTCGAGCCAGGCCCCGAGGTCGTCCACGTTCAGCGAAAAGGGATGGTCGGGCACCTCACCCGGGACCGGGGATGCCGGCGTGGCTACCCGCCAGGTGTCGGCCCACAGCAGCAGCCGCCCGCCCGCTCCGCTCGGCGGAAACAGCCAGGTGGCATGAAGCAGGCTCATGGCCGGAGGGTGAGGGCCGGGGGGGGCAGGAACGCAGGCAAGGGCTCCAGGCCCGTTCTGCGGCCCCATCATGGGGGAACGGTGGTCTCAGGGCCGCAGGGCCGGCCACCGCCACAGGGCCAGGGGCAGGGTGAGGGAGGCGCCGATCAGCGGCAGCCAAAGGGGCAGCCACTGCAGCACCAGCGCCGGCAGCGCCCCTTGCAGCCAGGCCAGGGGGCTCTCCAGTGGGTTCAGCGCCGGCAGGGCGAGGGGGGCGCCGAGGCTGCGAATGCCGCACACGGCCCCCACCAGCCCCGCCTGCAGATGGCTGTCGTCGGGATCGACCCGCTGCAGGTGAAAGGCGAGCAGGCCATAAAAAAAGCCGCAACCGGCGGCGCGCAGGGCCGCCTCGAGGCCACCGTTCGGGTCCGGCAGCGAGGTGACCGTGGCGAGGAGGCCCAGGCTGCCGGCCGTGCCGGCGGCGAGCAGCGCCCAGCTCAGCGACCGCCACCGCAGCCGCGTCCGATCCGCCGCATCGGGGTCGGCGTCGGTGCCGGCGGGCCGCAGGAGTGGGGCAAAGGCACTGAGGGGGCGCAACGCTTGGAGCGGGCGGATGGTCGGGGGATCATCGCCCGGATCGCCGCACTCCGGCGGCAGACGCTGGGCGATCATGCCCTCAGAACGACACGCTCCTCGCCCCGGGTCCATGGCCGCCGCCTCCTCCCCCGCTCCCACCGACGGCCCGGGGAGCCCACGACCCCGCACCGGGGCCGAGATCCGGGCAGCCTTTCTGCGCTTCTACGAGCAGCGGGGGCACCGGCCGATGGCCAGCGCCTCCCTGATCCCCGACGACCCCACCGTTCTGCTCACCATCGCCGGGATGCTGCCCTTCAAGCCGGTGTTCCTGGGCCAGCAGGAGCGGCCGGCGCCGCGGGCCACCAGCAGCCAGAAGTGCATCCGCACCAACGACATCGAGAACGTGGGCCGCACGGCGCGGCATCACACCTTCTTCGAGATGCTCGGCAACTTCTCCTTCGGCGACTATTTCAAGGAGCAGGCGATCGCCTGGGCCTGGGAACTGAGCACCGGGGTGTTCGGCCTGGCGCCACAGAGCCTGGTGGTGAGCGTGTTCCGCGAGGACGACGAGGCCGAGGCGATCTGGCGCGACGTGGTGGGGGTGAACCCCAAGCGGATCATCCGCATGGATGAGGCCGACAATTTCTGGGCCTCCGGCCCCACCGGCCCCTGCGGGCCCTGCTCGGAGCTCTACTACGACTTCAAACCCGAGCTCGGCGACGACGCCATCGACCTCGAGGACGACACGCGCTTCATCGAGTTCTACAACCTGGTGTTCATGCAGTACAACCGCGACGCGGGGGGCACCCTCACGCCGCTGGCGAACCGCAACATCGACACCGGCATGGGCCTGGAGCGCATGGCCCAGATCCTGCAGGGAGTGCCGAACAACTACGAAACCGACCTCATCTATCCGCTGATCGAGACGGCGGCGGGCCTGGCGGGGGTGGAGTACCGCGCTCTTGATGAGAAGGGCAAAACCAGCCTCAAGGTGATCGGCGACCACAGCCGCGCCGTCACCCAGCTCATCGGCGACGGCGTCAGCGCCAGCAACCTCGGCCGCGGCTACATCCTGCGCCGCCTGCTGCGCCGCGTGGTGCGCCACGGACGGCTCCTGGGGATCGATAAACCCTTCCTGGCGGCGATGGGCGAAGCGTCGATCGCGCTGATGGGCGAGGCCTATCCCCAGCGGGTGGAGCGCCGGGCGGTGATCCTGGCGGAGCTGGAGCGGGAGGAGGCCCGCTTTCTCGAAACCCTGGAGCGGGGCGAGAAGCTGCTGGCCGACGTGCTGGCCGCCCAGCCCAGCCAGATCAGCGGCGCCCAGGCCTTCGAGCTCTACGACACCTACGGCTTCCCACTGGAGCTCACCGAGGAGATCGCCGAGGAGCATGGCCTCACGGTGGATGTGTCCGGCTTCGAGCTGGCGATGGAGGAGCAGCGCCAGCGGGCCAAGGCCGCGGCCGTGAGCATCGACCTCACCCTGCAAGGGGCGATCGAGCAGATGGCGGCTGACCTGGAGGCCACCGCCTTCAAGGGCTACGAGGTTCTGGAGCATCCCAGCTGCGTGCTCGCCCTGGTGGTGAACGGCGAGCCGGCGGAGCGGGCGGTGGCCGGCGACCAGGTGCAGCTGGTGCTCGACAGCACACCCTTCTATGGCGAGGGCGGCGGCCAGGTGGGCGATCGCGGCGTGCTCAGCGGCGAAGGACCCGATGGTGATGGCGTGATCGTGGCGATCGAGGCGGTGAACCGCAACCGCAGCGTGTTCGTGCACAGCGGCCGCATCGAGCGGGGCAGCCTGGCCGTGGGCGCTCTGGTGCAGGCCCGTGTGGACCGGGCCTGCCGCCGGCGGGCCCAGGCCCACCACACGGCCACCCACCTGCTGCAGGCAGCCCTCAAGGAGGTGGTGGATCCGGGGATCGGCCAGGCCGGCTCGCTGGTGGATTTCGACCGCCTGCGCTTCGACTTCCATTGCCCCCGCGCCGTCACGCCGGAGGAACTGGAGCGGATCGAGGCACTGATCAATGGCTGGATCGCCGATGCCCACGACCTGGAGGTGCGCGAGATGGCGCTGGAGCAGGCCCGCGCCGCCGGTGCCGTGGCCATGTTCGGCGAGAAGTACGCCGATGTGGTGCGGGTGGTGGACGTGCCCGGCGTGTCGATGGAGCTCTGCGGCGGCACCCACGTGGCCAACACGGCCGAGATCGGCCTGTTCAAGATCGTGGGTGAGAGCGGCGTGGCGGCGGGCATCCGCCGCATCGAGGCGGTGGCCGGGCCTTCGGTGCTGGCCTACCTCAACGAGCGCGACCGGGTGGTGCGCGCCCTGGGGGATCGCCTCAAGGCCCAGCCCGGCGAGATCGTGGATCGGGTGGCCGCTCTGCAGGAGGAGCTCAAGACCACGGGCAAGGCCCTGGCCCAGGTCCGCTCCGAGCTGGCGGTGGCCAAAGCCGGTGCTCTGGTGCGTGCGGCAGAGCCCCTCGGCGACTACCGGCTGCTGGTGAGCCGGCTCGACGGCGTCGATGGCGCGGGCCTGCAGAACGCCGCCCAGGGCCTGCAGGAGCAGCTGGGGGTGGGTGCTGCTGTGGTGCTGGGCGGCCTGCCCGATCCCGCCGACGCGGGCAAGGTGGTGCTGGTGGCCGCCTTCGGCCCGGCCGTGGTGGCGGCCGGGCCGAAGGCCGGCGCCTTCATCGGCGGCATCGCCCGCCTCTGCGGTGGCGGTGGCGGTGGCCGCCCCCAGCTGGCCCAGGCCGGCGGCAAGGACGGGGCTGCCCTGGATGGGGCGCTCACCATGGCCCTGGAGGACCTGCGGGGGCTGCTTCTGGGCTGACGCCCGCTTCCCCGTTTGCCCACTGCCGGTTCCAGGGGAGGCCCCAGGGGTGCGGGCAGGAAGGTCACCGGCAATCTCTAAAATTGGGGGTTGTTCTGCGACTTCGCCGGCGGTGACGCTTCTGTGGATCCTTGAGGACGACGATCGGCTCTGTGATCTGCTGACAGCCTCCTGCGCTGAGCTGGGCTGGCAACTGGCGGCGTTCCCCACTCCCCGCCGCCTGGAGCAGGCTCTGACCGCCAGCTCCCCCGATCTGCTCCTGCTCGATCAGATGCTTCCCGGCAAACCGGGCACGGACGTCCTCGCCTGGCTGCGTCGCCATGGCCATGGTTTTCCGGTGCTGATGCTCTCGGCTCTGGGCGGCGCCAGCGATCGGATTGCCGGCCTGGAGGCCGGGGCCGACGACTACATGGCCAAGCCATTCCTGTTCCGTGAACTGCAGCTGCGGGTTGAGGCCCTGCTGAGGCGCAGCGTCACCCGCCCTGATCTCCCCACCGCCAGCACCACGGCTTACCAGCTGGGGGCCGTGCGCTTCGATCCCGTCCGCCGCAGGCTGGTGGGCAGCTCCGGGATGCCTGTGCCGATCAGTCGGGGGGATACGGCCCTTTTGCTGGCCCTCTGCCGGCGACCGGGTGAGCCCGTAAGCCGGGAGGTGCTGGCCCGCTCCTGCGGCAGCCTGGTGGACCCTGGCCGCAGTCGCACCATCGACATGCGCCTCTCCCGCCTGCGTCGTCAGCTGGTGGCTCTCGGGGACGGGCAGGAGATGGTGCAGGCGCTGCGGGGCCAGGGCTATCAGCTGCAGGTGCCGGTGGATCCCGTGCCGCTTGAGGAGGAGTGAGACGTTCCTCCCGGCTTGACCGCAGCGACTGGGTCCAGCTGTTTCTCTGGTGGTTCCTGGGCTGCGGCCTGACCTTTTCGGTGCTCCTGCTGTTACTGCTCACCATTCTGGAACCGCTGCTTCAGGCGGAGAGCAGCCTGCGCATCAGTCGCAGCGTGCTGCTGGTGGAGCAGGTGCTGCGGCGGCTGCCTCCCGAGCAGGTGCCACCCGGTGTGATCCTCGCTGCCTCGGCCACGCCCCCGGAGGGACCCGGTGATGGACTCTCCGGTTTCGACCGTAATCTCCGGCAGAACCTGGCCAAGCGCTACGGACTCCACCGGTTCATCCAGCGGGACCGTGCCCCGCTCGCCGATCCCTGGGGAGGGTACTGGATCCGCCTCCAGGTCCCCGGCCAGACCCCGCCTCTGTGGCTCTACCAGCCTGAACGGCTTTCCAGCAGCAGCGCCTGGTTCCTGCCGCTGCTGCGCACCGGTGCTGTGTTCCTGGGCGTGCTGCTCGGCACGGTGGGGTTCCTGCGCTGGCAGGTCGAGCGCCCCTTCTCCAAGGTGGTGAGCGCTCTCCCCGACACGGTCCAGGCGCCGCTTCCGCTGCTGCCGGAGCGCGGCATCGCTCCGCTGCGGCTGATGGCCCTGCGCGTCAACCGCCTGCTGGAGCGCATCAACGACGCCGATGCCGCCCGCCACGCCCTGCTGCGGGGGCTCGCCCACGATCTGGCCGGCCCCCAGACCAGGGTGATGCTGCAGATGGAGCATCTGCAGCGGAAGGCCGGCCCTGACGCGCTTGCCGCCAGCCAGTTGATGGTCGCCGATCTGGAGCAGCTCAGCCGGATCACCGAGCAGCTCACCCTCCTCGCCGAACGGGACCGGCCTCCCCTCCGTCAGCTGGATCTTTCCCTCGACGACTTCTGCCGTCGGCTCGCCGCCAGTTATCCCGGCGGTGTGGTGGAGGTGGTGATGCGGCGCCAGCTGATCCACATCGATCCCGTTGGTCTCGAGAGGGCCCTGCGCAACCTGATCGACAACGCCATCGAACACGGCCGGCCGCCGGTGCGCCTCTCGGCCTGGATCGAGCGTGGCCTTCTGAACCTGGTGGTCGACGATCACGGCGCCGGCCTGCTGACCCCCACGCAGCGCACGATCACCGCTCCGCCGCCCGCCTCCGATCGGGAGCGGAGACGTCATCGGGGGATGGGCCTGGAGATCGTGGAGGGTTTCTGTCGGGAGAACGGAGGCCAGCTCCACCTGGAAACCTCTCCACTGGGGGGGCTGAGGGCGCGCATCGCTCTGCGGCCCACGGCGACGAATCCGCTGCTGCTCTGACGCCGCCACCAGCCAACGCTGGTGGCCGTGAGGTAGCGAAGGCGACAGACCGGGGCCCAGGGCAGGGATTGGGATCTGCACCCGGACTTGACCATTCCTCCATGGGGTTCCGACCCGCAGCAGCCAATGTGATCCAGGGGCTGCTGGAGGAACTGCACGAGCGTTATCAGTCCCTCAACGACGGCACGCCGGCCGACTACATCCCAGAGCTCGCCAAGGCCGACCCTGGCGATTTCGGCATCGCCCTGGCCACGGCCGATGGCCGCGTCTACGAGGTGGGCGATACCCGCAAGCCGTTCACGATTCAGTCGATCTCCAAGCCCTTCGCCTATGGGCTGGCCCTCAAACTGCTCGGCTCCGAGCGGATGTTCCAGAAAGTGGGAGTGGAGCCCTCGGGCGAGGCCTTCAATGCGATCAGCCTCGATCGCACCACGGGCCGGCCCCGCAACCCGATGATCAATGCCGGGGCCATCGCCACCACGGCGCAGATCTACAACATCGATCCCGCCGGCGCCGAAACCCTGCTGCTCGATTTCTTCGCCGAGCTTGCCGGCCGCCCTCTGGGGATCGACCATGGCGTGTTCGCATCGGAGCAGGCCACCGGCCATCGCAACCGGGCCATCGGTCACCTGCTGCGCAATTTCGACATCATCGAGGCCCATCCGGAGCCTTCGCTCGATCTCTACTTCCGCCAGTGTTCGATCACCGTGACCTGCCGGGATCTGGCGGTGATGGCGGCCACCCTGGCCTGCCAGGGGCGCAACCCGCTCACCGGCCGCCAGCCGCTCGATCAGGAGCTCACCATCCGGATCCTGGCGCTGATGGCCACCTGCGGCACCTACGACTTCGCCGGCCAGTGGCTGTACGACGTGGGCATGCCCGCCAAGAGCGGCGTGGGTGGAGGGGTGCTGGCCGTGGTGCCCGGTCGGCTGGGCATCGCCACCTACTCACCCCCCCTGGATGCCTACGGCAACAGTGTGCGCGGTGTGGCCGTGTGCAATGAGCTTGCCGATCGACTCGGACTGAGTCTGTTCAACCAGTATCCCCACAACAGCTCCACCATCCGCCGCATCTACCGGGGCGGCCAGCGGCAGTCGCGGCGCTGGCGCAATCCGGCTGAGACCGCCCTGCTCCAGGGCCACCGCGACAGCATCCGCATCGTGCTCGTGCAGGGCGTGCTCGATCTGGCGTCGCTGGAGTGCCTGGTGGCCGAGCTGATCCAGATCTCCGCCGAAGCGCGCATCCTGGTGCTGGACCTCGAGCATGTCACCGCCCTGCCCGAGGAGAGCGGGCGTCTGTTGGAGCAGCAGCTGATCGCCCTGCATGACAGCGGCGTCCGCATCCTGATCTCCCGCGCTGCCAGGTTGCGCCTGCCCACCGATCGTTTCCTGGAATCCGAGGACCGGCTGCTCCACCTGGTCAACCTCGACCAGGCGATCGAGCGCGCGGAGGATCTCCTGCTGGCGTCGCTCGACGCAACGGCCGAGATCCCGCTCACCAGTGAGATCGAGCAGACCCTGGGCTTCCTCGATCAGCTGCAGCCTGCCCATCGCCAGAGCGTGGCCGCCGTGATGGAGCAGCGCCACTACCGGGCCGGCGATGAGGTGATCCGCAAGGGCGACACCAGCGATGAACTGTTCCTGGTGCGGGAGGGACGCTTCACCACCACCATCGAACTGCCCACCGCCGGGGGTGAACTGCATCAGTCGCGGCTGGCGACCTTCGGACCGGGGGTGAGTTTCGGGGAGATCGCCTTCCTCTCCGGCCAGCCGCGGATGGCGAACGTGACCGCCGACACGCCTGGCAGCTGCTGGGTGCTCTCTCGCGCGCGTTTCGACGAGCTCCAGCAGGTGGACCCCAACGCCACCTGCGACCTGCTGCTGGCCCTCACCACCGGCCTGTCCCGCAAGCTCGGCGCCACCAATGTGCAGCTCACCCTGATGGAGCACCACTGAAGCGATGCCGGGCTGTTCTTGTCGTGATCACTACCGAACTCCCGATTTCCGCTCGCCATCGGCTGCATCAGGAACCGGATCTGCAGCAAAGGGACTTACGGTTGGGCCTCGCTCGTGAGGCCGGCACGCTGTTGTTGATGGCGATGATGGCCAGCTTCCGATCGCAGCACGCACTGGCCGTATCCCTGACGGGCGTTGGGATGGTTGGCCTCCTTTCCCTGCCCGCTCTGGCTGGGGAGATCAGGGCCACCCCAGCTCCGGGGGGTCTTGGCACCCTGGTGAACGGTTCCGCCTCCGAAGCCTGCGGCTCCGGAGTCTGTGGCATCAGCGGCGGCACCCGCGCCGGCCTCAACCTGTTTCACCGCTTCGACCGGTTCCAGGCCGACGGTGCCATCTCCGAGGTATCCGTGTTCACCGGTGGTGCCCGTTCGGTAATCCTCGGGGTGATCGACCGAGGTGGCACCCTCCTCGACACCCGCTTATCCCTGAGTGGTTCGGCCGATCTCTTCGTTCTCTCCCCCGGGGGCCTGACGGTGGGCAGGGGGGCCAGCTTCCACAACGTCGGGGCCCTGAATCTCAGCACGGCCACGGGCCTGCGGCTCGGCGGCCCGTCTCCGGGCCAGCTGTTCGACGTGCTCCGCACCGACCAGGCCACGGCCTCCGGTCTCAGCGGCACTCCTGTGCCCGGTTCTGCCGGCCTGGTCACCGATCCGGCCACCCTCGCGGGCCTCCGTCTCGCGGTCAACGGCGATCTTGAGCTCCAGGGAGGACTGCTCACCGTCGACAGCAGTCTCCTGCTGGATTCCCAGGGCGGTCATCTGCTGCTGAACGGTGCTCGGATCGAAGCCCCCGGTGGTTCCGTGGACCTTGCGGGTGCCCAGGTCACCGTCGATGCGACTTCGGCGGTGATCGTCGATGGTGCGGGTGGGGGCAACGGCGGCAGCCTGGCGATCACCGCCGGCAGCGAGGCCGTGCTGGCGGGCACCCTCAGCGCACGCGGAGGGCCGACAGGCGGCAACGGCGGCAGCGTCCGCACGGTTTCAGGCGGTGTCCTGAAGCTCGACACCACGCCGAGTTTCCAAGCCCTCGATGCAAGCAGCGGCACCGCCGGGAGCTGGTGGGTGCAGGCCGCCGCCATCGACATCCTCCCTGCTCCGCCGACCCCGGCGCCCGGGGTTTCGGTCCTTGACCCCATCCGGATCCAGCAGGCTCTGGCCGGCGGCGGTTCCATGACCGTTGCCAGTGATGGGCCTCTTGCCGTGCGGTCCTTCATCCGCAACCGTGCCTCCGCCGCTTCCTCCCTTCAACTCCGTGCCGGTTCTCAGCTTCGTGTCGACACCCTTCTCGCGGTCTTCAACACGGCCACGGCTCCCTTCGATCTCGATCTGCGGCACGGACCCGGAAGCCAGGTGCTCTGGTCCAGGGGTGATGTGAGTCTCGGCAGCGAGGGGCGTCTGACGGTGGGACCGGACACGGGCTCCGGCAGTCCTGGCCGCCTGGTGCTCGCCGATTCCGGCCCCGTGCGTTCCGTGGCCTTCAGGAACGGTCAGGTGACCACCGGCAGCCTTTCCTGGGAGCCGAACTCCTCCACCAACCTCCAGCTGGAGGATGGGACGAGGTTCACGGTCACCAACGTCCTCGATCAGCGACCCGGGAACCGGATCACAGGCACGTCCAACACCCTGCTCACGGTGGCTGGTCAGGGCTCCATCGAGAACGGTCGCCTGATTGCTGCCCCCGGGGCCGACGATCCCGCCACGGCCCCGCGGCTCCGGGTCGGTCCGGGCGCGCAGCTCTCCGCCCACGATGTTCGGTTCGAAGGTTTCGGATTGGATGTTGCCGATGGCGGGCGGCTTTCCCTCTCCGGCACCCAGACCCTGGTGCGCCCTCTTTCGATCGATACGGCCGGGCAGGTAGCCGATGCCTCTTTCGCCGGCGGTGCCGTGGGGGCACGCTTTGTCACCACCCTGGCGCCCCTCTCCCTGCGCAACCGCAGCACGGGCCTGGTGCAGGTGAACCGCCGGATCGATCTGGGTGCGGATTCCAGCCTCGACAACCAGGGCCGCATCACCCTGGCCAACGGCGCCACCCTGGTCGCCGGCACCCTCACCACCACCCCAGCCAGCCAGATCGACCTTCAGGGGGACGGTTCGGCCCGCCTCGCTCTGCGTCAGAGGGAGCTGCGCAATGAAGGTCGGATCGCCGGTGCCGGCACCGTTCAACTCGATTCCGGTGCCAGCGGTCCTGCCGGTGGCCGTCTCGTGAACGCCGGCTCGATTCTTCCTGGCGGTGCTTCCGCCATCGGCACCCTCGCGGTGGCGGGCGCTGTTGAACTCACCCCCTCCTCTCAGCTGGCGTTCTCGCTGGCCGGACCGCTCGCCGGCTTTGGCTACGACAGCCTGCGGGTGGCAGGCGACGTGACCCTGGGTGGTGCGGTGCGCTACGGGCTGTCATCGGGTTTCCAACCGCCGGACGGCACCCGCTTCGACCTCATCAGCAGCACCGGCACGCTCAGCGGCTCCTTCGCCTCCATCACCGACACCAGCAGCGGCGCAGCGGTCGCACTTGTCCCCAGCACCACGGCCACCACCTTTCGGGTGACCGCGACGGCTCCACCGACACCACCGACACCGCCGACACCGCCGACACCATCGCCCAGGCCCACGCCCACTCCGTCGCCGTCTCCAAAGGTCACCACCCCCCCACCACGACGACCTGCGGAGGAGCCCTTCCTGTTCGTGGATGCGGTCAACACGGTGATCTTCCCCGGCGTTCAGACCTCCCCCGGCGCCGTTCCCGGCGCCAACCTCGGCAGCGGCGGTGGCAGTGAGCTCACTGTCAGCCTCGGTCAGGCCATGATGGCTTCCGATGCCAGTACGGGGGAAGCCCCCGGAACGATCGGCTTCGGGGTGGGTGGTCTGAATGGCGCCCAACTCGCCACGGCCCTGACGGAGGGGGATCGCAATCGCACCGACGACCTCACCCGCAGCATCGACGGCCTGAGTGCGCCGCCAGGCGCCCCCGAATCGCTCGCGGTGGAGGAGCTTCAGAGGCTGCTGCAGGAGGCGGAGCAGGCCTCGCGCAGCACGGCGCATCCCTTCGTGCCTGCCGTGCTGTCCCTCAGCTTCACGCGCAAGCCGCCTGGGATGGCTGGCAGTGAGGGGGATTCCTTCCTGGATCTCAGCCTGATCATGCCCAGCGGCGATCCAGTGGGCCGCCGGGTCGATCTCTCCCGGTTGGCCCTCCAGGAGGAGCTGCGTCGGCTCTACGGCCAACTGGCCCGTCAGGACCCTCTGGGAGAGCAGGATCCAGCTTCACCGGCGCGACGCCTGCACGACATCCTCATCGGTCCTGTGCTGCCGGCGCTGGAGCGCAACGGCATCAACTCGGTGCTGATCGTGGCCGACCGCGGCCTCCAGGCGGTGCCCTTCGCGGCCCTGCACGATGGGCGCCAATGGTTCGGGGAGCGCTTCGGCTTCTCGCTCACCCCTTCGCTCCGGCTCACCTCGCTTGCACCCCCTGGCCGGTCGCGGGGCAGGGTGCTCGCGGTCGGCGCCTCCCAGTTCAACCGTCTGGCCCCCCTGCCCCTGGTGCCTGACGAACTGGCGGGCATCCCCAAGCGCGACGGCGTCGATCTGTACCTCAATGACCAGTTCACTCCCCAGGTGTTGCTGGCTCAGGCCGGCGACCCCCGCTACGACCGGGTGCACGTGGCCACCCATGCGGAGTTCCGCCCCGGCGGCGCCTCCCAGGCCCGCATCTACACCGGCAACGACACCCTCGCACTCAAGGATTTCGTGCGTCTGCGCAAGGTGCGCGGCAACAACCCTCTCGAACTGGTGGCGCTCAGCGCCTGCCGCACCGCCCTTGGCGACAGCGACAGCGAACTCGGTTTTGCCGGGCTGGCCCTGATCGCCGGTTCGCGCAGCGCCATCGGCACCCTCTGGTACGTCGATGACGTTGCCACCTCCGCCTACTTCCTTCAGCTTTATCGCTTCCTCGATCAGGGCCTGCCGAAGGCCGAGGCGCTGCGAGCCACCCGTGAGGCCATGGCGAAGGGCCGGTTGCGTCTGGTGGGGGATGCCGTCCTGGCGACCGACGGCACACCTCTGCTGACCAGGCTCACCCCCTCTCAGCAGCGACGAGTGGCCGGCGGTATGGGGCATCCTTACTTCTGGGCCGGGGTGGAACTCCTCGGCACTCCCTGGTGAGCTCGGGGCTCCCCCACTGGCCGCCGGCCGCCCTCCACCGTCCCCATTCCGTGTCCGATCCCGCCGCCGCCGCGAATCTGTTCCTGATGCTGTCGATGGGTCATTTCGTGGGCGATTTCGGCCTGCAGAGCGATCGCATGGCCCGCGAGAAATGCCCTGGTCATGGGGTCACCCTCGGCTGGGGCTGGTGGATCACGGCCCATGCCGGCATCCACGGCTTCCTGGTGGCCCTGGTCACCGGCATCCCCCTTCTGGGACTGGCCGAATGGATCGTGCACTTCCTGATCGACCTGGGCAAGTGCCGCCATCTCTGGCGCCTGCCGATGGATCAGGCGCTCCACCTGCTCTCCAAACTGCTCTGGGCCCTGCTGGCGGTCGGAGTCGCCGGTGGTCCGGGCTGGTTCCGCTGATGTCCCTCTATCCGACTCACCCATGAACCCTCGCTTCCCCTCCCCATCCCGTCTCGGCTTGAGTCGCAAGCTGCTGTTGGTCGGCCTGGCCCTGGCAGGCTTGGCCACCGGTGAAGCCCTGGCGCAGATGGGGAATCTCCGCAACACCTTCCCGGGCCGCCGCATCGGAGGGGGCACCCGCGGCGAATGCACCGCCCGGCTGATCGCCCACCTGGTTCCCTCCAGCAGCGTGTTCGCTCCGGGGGCCAGTCGCACCGTGGGGATCGTTGAGGGCCCCAGCGCCAACCCGCGCCCCCTTGGCCTCACGTTCATCCCCCTGCGGGGCAACGGCACGGCGGAGGCGGCCCGCAAGGTCGCCCAGAGCCGTACCATCCCCGCCGCCGCCGCCGGCGTCACCCTGCTCACGGTGCCGGCCTTCGAGGGGCCCACCGTCTGGGAGACGGCCTATCGCTGTGAGGATGCCCCCGCGCCCGTGAGCCCAGGCACCGATCTGGACTTCGTCACCACCGATGCCCCGCCGGCTCTGTCGCTGCTGGTGAGTGAGGCGGGCGCCGAGGACGCGGCCCTGCAACGGGCCCTGAAGCAATTGCGCAGCTCCTGCGGGGCCACTGCGGATCGGGCCACCGTGGCTCAGGCCTTCGGTCTCACGGACGTGCTGACGTCGGAGTGGCCGGCACAACTGCCGGTGCGGTGTCCGGGCTGACGACGGCGCCCAGCAGCTCCCACACCTCGAGTGGCTCCTGACGCCCCTTGAGGGGCACCAGGCCCCAGCCCTCCCAGCGGAGAGCGAGATCGTCGGGCAGCAGGCTGCGGGTTTCGGCGGAGACCAGCACGCGGCAACGGTTGCGCTGCCGTTCTTTTTCCACGCTCTCCAGCCGGGAGGCGCAGTTCACCGCGTCGCCGATCACGGCGTATTCGAGCCGTTCGCTGCTGCCGATCGAACCGGCCAAGACCTCCCCGGAGTGGACCCCGATCCGCAGGTGCATGGCCGGTTCGCCCCGCTCCGCCAGGCCTTCATTGAGCTCCTCCACCACCGACTGGATCGCCAGGGCGGCTTCCACCGCCGACAGGGCATCGGCCTCGGGCCCGTCACTCAGCGGTGCTCCGAACACGGCCAGCAGCCCATCGCCGGTGAACTTATTCACCATCCCGCCTCGGGTGGTGATCGCCGGCACGAACCGGGACATGCCCTGATTCAGCCAGGCCAGCAGGGAGCGCGGATCCAGCCGCTCGGACACTGTGGTGAAGTTGCAGGTGTCCGACATCAGCACGGTCACGTTGAGCTGCCGGCCTTCGAAGCGGCCATCGCTCAACAACTGCTCCCGTTGGTTCCACAGGGCTCGGGCCACCGCCGGTGAGGTGGTCTGGCCCAGCAGCCGCTCGATCTGCTGTTGCTGCTCCTGGCTGGCGGCACCGCGCCGCAGCCAGGCGGCCCCCGCCATCATCACCAGGGCCGCCAGGGGCATCGCCAGACTGATCCAGACGTTCGCCAGCAGCAGGACCACGCTGCCACCCACCAGCAGAACGGCCACCAGGCCCACCGCGAGGACGCTGCGGCGCAGCTGGCGGAAGGCCTCGCCCAGCCCCAGCCCCAGGACCGCCGCCAGCAGTTCCAGCACCGCATCGCTCCAGCCCGGCAGGGTGCGGATGCGACGGGTGTGGTCGCCGTTGTATCGATCCAGCAGCGCCGCCAGCCGCTGGGCGTGAACCTCCACCCCCGGGATGCGCATCAGGCTGCTGTCGGTGGCGAAGCGGGTCTTCGGGACCGGGAACAGATCACGCAGCGAAGGTGCCGTGCTGCCGATCAGCACCATGCGGCCACGGAAGGCACGCTCGGGGAGAGGCTGCTGGGCCAGCACCTGGCGCAGGTTCCAGAGCGGGAAGCTGCCGGGCGGATCGAACACCAGCATCTGCTGGTAACCGGCTGCATCGAGCCGCTGATAGCCCCCGGAGCTGGGCTCGAGCCAAGGGCCGGGGGCCGTGCCCTTCTCCAGCTGCTGTCGCATCCACAGGGCACCCTTCCCCACCTCCAGAACCCTCAGGGGGAAAGAGACCGTGGCGGCATCCTGACCGCTCACATGCACCAGATCGCGCCGTACCACCCCGTCGGGGTCCACCACCAGGTCGTTGAACCCCTGGCGCTGAGGGGGCGTGCCGGGCACCGGACCGATGCCATCCGCAACATTGTTGATCGAGATCAGCCGCGGGTCGTCCCGGAAGCGCTGGCGCAGGCAGTCCTGGTTCGGACCGACCCCCCGATCGCGGTAGATATCGAGGCCCACCGCGGTGGCGCCGGCCGCCGTGATGCGGTCGATGGCCTGGCAGATGATCGCGTCGTCGATCGGCCAGCCGAAGGCGTCGATGTCACCCTCGTCGATCCCCACCAGCGCGATCGGATGCTCCCTGCCAGCGGGAGCGGGCCTGAGGGTGGTGATCAGGTCGTACCACAGCAGATCGAGGGTCTCCGTCAGCGGCAGCCGTTGCAGGCCCATCAGCATCAGGCCCGCCACCGCATAGGGAGCGCTGCGCCGCACCACCCGCCGCCCCTGATCGATCGCCCTGCGGAGTCGCGCCGGCCAGGGTCCAGGGATCGAGCCGGCGTCCATGGCGACGGAGGCGAGGGCAGCACCGATCCTGGCGGCAGCCGGCGCTCAGCCGCCGGTGAACACGAAGAAAAGACGCTTCATCGTGTCGATCAGGGCGTTGGTCTGCTGCTGGCGCTGATCGCGGCTCAGGCTCTCCAGCTTCGCTCGCCGCTCGCTCATCAGGACGGCGAAGCGCTCGATCAGGGCCGGATCCCGTTCCATCAGATCCCGGAATCCGGCCCGGCCCACCCGCAACAGATGGCACTCCTCCAGGGCGCGGACCGTGGCGCTGCGGGGAGCCCCCTGGAACAGGGTCATCTCGCCGAAGACCTCCCCCGGGCCGAGTTCGGCCACCGGCACCGTCTGACCCGGCTGGACCTGCTTGAGCACGGTGACGCGGCCCCGCAGCAGTTGGTAGAGCGCCTCGCCCTCAGCGCCCTCCTGCACGATCGCCTCGCCGGCGGCGTAGGACACCGTCTGACTGGAGGCGAGCACCCGCTCGAGGGCCGCGGGCGACAGGCCCTGGAACAGGTCGTTGGCGGCCAGCGCCTCCCGGCATTCCTGAGGGCTGGGCCCCCTGTGTCCCGCGGTGCCCACGCTTGGCCGGTGCGGCTGAACTTCCCGCACCGGGTAGGGGATGCTCTGCCCTGCGCGGCTGAGGGCGTACCAGATCTGCTCGAGCAGTTCGCTGCGCAGGTCGGCGATCGCCCGGTCGGAGGCCTCCTGCTGCCACACCTGCAGGTCGTAGGTGATGGCGCTTTCGGAGAACTCCTTCAGCCGCACCACCGGTGCCGGATCGTCCAGCACCAGGGGATGCTGGCTGAGCACCCGCAGCAGCAGGCCCCGGGCCTGGCCGGGGGCGAAGTCGTAGGCCAGGCCCACCTCGAAGCGGTTCGACACCGGGCCGAAGGCGCTGAGGTTGCGCATCACCCCTTCGGTGAGCCTGGTGTTGGGGACCACCACCAGGGCCCCTTCCATGTTGCGCAGGCTGGTGTCGCGCCAGCTCACCGAATGGACCACACCCCGGGCCCCACCATCGATGTCAAGCAGATCGCCGGGGTTGAAATCCTCGCTGAGCTGCAGTTCCAGCCCCGCCAGCAGGTCCTTGAGAGGTTCCTGGGCCGCCAGGCCGATCACGGCCGTCAGCACGGCCGAGGTGGTCACCAGCCCCACCAGATCGATGCGAGCCGTGTGCCGCGCCACCACCGCGGTGCCCAGGGCGCAGCCGCCCACCATCCGCAGCTGCAGCAGCAGGTCGGGCGGACGCCGCCACCAGCCCAGGCCGCCGGGAAGTTCCAGCATCAGCCAGATCGCCAGGCGGATGCCCGCGTACACCAGCAGCAGGTCGTCGATGGCTCCGAACCAGAGCCTGGAGCCGACGGGAATCCCCTGGAGGGGAATCGCCGGCACCACCACCAAGGCCAGCAGGGCCAGCAGCGGCAGGCGCAACGGCACCGCCGGCAGGCCCCGGCGCCGGCAGCTGCGGGCCAGCAGCAGCAGCAGCGCGGCCCCCACGACGGCCGAAATCCAGGTCGGCACCTGTCCGAGCGGACCCATCGGCAGGAGGGAGGACGGCCCTCCCATCCTGCCGCCGGGCTGCCGAAGACGGGACGACCCACCCGGGCCGGGCCAGGCTGGAGATCCTTGCCCCTCTCCCCATGCGTCGCACCCTGAGGCTGCCGCTCCTCCTCCCCCTGCTGGCGGTGACGGCAGGGCTCGCGGGGCCGGCCCTGGGCCAGGTGCAGCTCCGCTGTGAGGGCACCCTGCTCGAGGCCCGCGGTGCGGCAGAACGGCGGCAGGCGACCCGCTGGCTGCGGTTTTCCCTGGGGATCGAGGCCGATGGGGCCACGGCCGATGCGGCGCTGGCCAGCCTTCAGAGCCGGCTCGCGGCGGTGCGCAGCGGCCTGCAGGCCCTGGGTGTGGAGGAGCTGCGGGTGAGTTCGCCCCAGACCTGGCAGCGGCCTGGGGAAGGTCGGCGGCCGAGCCGGGTGCAGGCGGTGGTGCAGGTGAGCGGCCGGATGGCGCCGCCACGGTTCCAGGAGCTGGTGCGCGGCGTGGGCAGCCTCGCCGGTGTGCGCCTGGCCCCGGTGACGGCGGAGGCCGATCGGGCCGAGGCCGAGGCCCTGCGCCGCGATCTGCTGCGGGCGGCTTACCGGGATGCCCTCGCCCAGGCGGGAGAGGTGGCGGCTGTGATCGGCCGCCCGCAGCTCTCTCCCCTGGAGGTGCAGCTGGAGGGGGGGAGTCCCCCGATCGCCCTGCGGGCGGCGGCGGCACCGGCCGATGCTGCGGTTCCCCCGTTCGATCCGGCGGAACTGGAGCAGCCCCTGAGCCGCCTCTCGCTGCTGGTGCGGTTCTGCGCCCGCTGATCCGGGCCACAATGGCAGTTGTTCCGGCTCCGGGATCCCGGCCCATGGCCCGCCGTTCCCTGCGTCACCTCTTGCTCGGCCTGCTGCTGCTGGCCCCTGCTGGGATCGCCCCTGCTGCCGGGGCGGCCGAGAGCGCCGTGATTCAGGAGATCCTCGACGGCGATCAGCTTTACGTGGACAGCCGGCAGGCGAAGGTGAAGCAGAAGGCCACCGCCCCCCAGCAGGTGAGCACCCAGAACACCCGCGGTCAGCTGGGCTTCGCCGGTGGAGCGGTGGGCCGGATCAACCGCTTCTCGCGCATGCGGCTGGGCCAGGGCTGCTTCCTGCTCGACAAGGGCCAGCTGCTGGTCTCGGGTAAGCAGAGCGGTTGCACCCGCTCGGCCCGCCTGAGCGTGCGGGGCACCAACTACGTGCTCGAGGTTGACGACAACGGTGAGTCGCAGCTCTCGGTGCTCGAAGGGGAGGTGGCGGTGGAACCCCTCAAGGACGGCGAACCCACCGGCACCCCCCCCACCACCGTGCAGGCGGGCCAGCGGCTGCGCCTCTCCCCCGACGGGGTGATCCTGGCCCTGCTGGGTCTCACCAGCGGTGATTACACCGACATCCTGCAGGGCCCGCTGTTCGAGGGTTTCCGTCTGCCGCTACCCCACTACGGCGCCCTCGAGAGCTACATCCGCGCCAAGGTGCCGGGGGTGACCCTGCCCTCGCTGCCGGCGGTGCCCACGCCCACGGCGCCCCGCTTCTCTCTGCCCCGCTTCTTCTGAGGTGACGTCCTGTCTGTGCCCGTTCAGCTGATGCGGACGCGGTTGAGCGCGGTGGTGGGCGGCCGGGAGAGGGCCCGATGCTGAGCCGCGGCCCACGGGTACCGCTGCTGCTCGGCGTGGCGGTGGTCCTCTGGGTGGGTTGGACGGCAGGCTGGCCGGGCCCCCGTTGGCGGCTGTGGGAGAGGGGTCTGGAGGACCAGCTCCAACTGCTCGTCGGAGTCCGCCGTCCGCCCCCCGGCGTGCTGCTGGTGACGGTCGACGACGCCACCCTGCAGGTGGGCGACTGGTTCGAGCAGAACCGGCGCATCCCCGTCTGGGCGCGGGGGGTTGGCTCCCTTCCCTGGCCGCGGGCCGCCTATGGCGAAACCGCCGACCGGTTGCTGAGGGCCGGGGCTGCTGCGGTGGCGATCAACGTGGTGTTCGAGGGACCCAGTTCCCGGGGCCCGGCCGACGATCAGGCCTTCGCGGTCCTGCTGCGCCGCCATCCCGGCCGCATCGCCCTGGCCGCCGAGATGCTCGAATCCGAGGACAGCCGGGGCGCCGGCAGCCTCACCCTGGTGCGGCCGGAGCCGTTCCTGCCGGCCCTCGGCGGTGCCGGTGCCCTCGGCCTCACCAACATCCTGGCCCATCGGCCGGGCGAGCCGAGCTTCCATCCCGAGGCCTATGCGCGCGGGCTCCTGGGCGAGCAGGAGGCCAGCTCCCTCCCCTCCCTCTCCACCACCCTGTTGCGCCTGGCCGGGCGCCAGAGCCGTCAGGACGACAGCCGCTCCGCCCTCAACGTCTACGGACCCGAGGGCACCTTCCCCCGGCTGTCGGCCTGGGAGGTGCTGGATCCCGACCGCTGGCGCGCCCATCCACGCCGGGCCTCCGTCGCCGGGGCCCTGGTGCTGCTGGGTCCGGTGGTGGCCCAGGGGGACGATGGCTACCCCACGCCCTTCGGTCCCCTCTCCGGTCTGGAGCTGCTGGCCACCGCCACCGCCAATTCGCTGCAAGGCGACGGTCTGCAGCCCTGGCCGGTCGATCCCTGGCCCCGGGCCCTGCTGGCGATCGCACCTCTGCTGGCGGCACTGGCCCTCGGGCGGCTGCGCCATCCGATCGCCTGGCGGCTTGGTGTGCTCACCCTGATGCTGGCGGGCATGGTCGGCGCCGGGGTGTTCACCCTCCGCCAGGGGCATCGCTGGCTACCGCTGCTGCCGCCGATCACCGGGCTGGTGCTGCTTGGCGTGGTGGCCGGCAGTGACGCCTACCTGCGGGAGCAGGGGGAACGGCGTCGCCTGCGCCGCACCTTTGAGCGCTACGTGGCCCCGGGGGTGGTGGCGGAGATCCTCTCCGACCCGGCGGCGGCCGACGGCATCTTGCGGGGTCGGCTGCTGGAGGTGACCGTACTGATGAGCGACATCAAGGCCTTCACCACCCTCACCGCCCAGCGCAGCGAAGCCGGGCAGAGCGAACTGCATGTGAAGCAGCTGAATGAATACCTGGGGGCGATGGTGGAGGTGGTGGTGGCCCACGGCGGCACGATCGACAAGTTCATCGGCGATGCGGTGATGGCCGTGTTCGGCTCGCCCGTGAGCCGGGGGACCGCCGCCGAGGCGAGGGCGGCCGTGGCCTGCGCCCTGGCGATGCGCCGGGCCCTGGCGGCATGCAACGCTGACTGGAGCTCCCGCGGCATCGCCACCCTCGACAGCGGGGTGGGTCTGGCCAGCGGCCAGGTGATGGTGGGCCAGATCGGCAGTCCGCGGCGGATGGAATTCACCGTGATCGGCGACACGGTGAATCTGGCCGCCCGGCTCGAGGCCCTCACCCGTCGGGTGGAGCCCGACGTGGTGTTCGATGCCCGCACCGCTGAACTGGTGGCTGCTGCCCCAGGACTGGAGGTGGTGGATCTGGGGCCCCAGGAGGTGAAGGGGATCGGCCAGGTCGAGGTGTTCTCCGCTGTCGCCGTGACAGCGGCAAGCGCCGCTCTGGAACCCTCCTAGAACCTCTTAGAAGCGGTACTGCACCCTGGCGTACAGACCGTCGCCGAGGGCCCAGTCGGTCCAGACGCCGGGGTTGTCACCGGTGGAGAACTGCTCCACCCAGCCCAGCTCCACCAGCCAGCCGGCATCGTTGCTCCAGCGGGCCAGCAGGCCGCCGGATCCCACCGTGTCGCTCAAGGTGATGCCGTTCAGGTTGGTGCGGACGCCACCGGCTCCGAGGAAGGGCACCAGCTGCACGCCCTGGCCGCCCTTCTGCCAGAGGGTCCAGGCCACCTCCCCGGTGCTCAGCCAGCCGCTGTCGCCGCTGATCAGCTGGCCGGGCAGGCCCCGCAGGCCCACATCGGAGCCGAGGGTGAACTGCATCGGCGAGGTGAGCGGCCGCAGGGCCACCTGGCCCCCGAGCCGCAGATTCAGCTGCCAGCCGGGCCGGAAGGCCCAGGCCCCGGACACCAGGGCCCCAAGGGCTGTGGCTTCCCCCGGCACGATGCCCGCCGCCTCCAGCTCCCGTCGCTGCTGGCCCGGTGTGGCGGAGCCGATCCCCTGGAGCAGGTAGGCATTGCCGCTCCAGCCGTAGTCGTTGCCCAGGCCGCTGCCACCCACCCCGAGCCGCAGATAGCCGCTGCGGGGGCTGCGCAAGACCTCGGGCAGGATCTCCGGCAGGGCGGCATCGTCGAGGTAGGTGTTGCTGCGGCTGACGCTGTAGCCAGCGAACAGGCTCCAGCGCTGGCTGATGCTGTCGCGGAACACCCATTCCAGCTGCCCCAGCCCCTGGTACTGGCTGGTGGAGAAACCGTCCACGGGCTCCGGGAGCTCCACAAGGTTGCGGCGGCTGTAGCCGAAGGCGCCGGTGAGGTTCCAGGCCTCGCCGAGGGGGAGGGTGTAGCTCACCGAGCTGATCACGGCCCCCAGTTCCGGCGCATCGCTCGCGTTGAGCTCGCCGTAGAGCAGAAGCGTGTCGCCAGGGATGCCGAGGGAGGGTTTCACCAGCGTGGCCACGGCTCGCGCTTCGCCGGAGCCGTTGGTGCCGTCGTTGCGCAGGGAGAAGTCGCCCTGCCAGGGCTGACCGCCAGGATCGACCGTGATGCTCAGCACGGCCTGGGAAGGGTCGCTGCCCAGGCGGGAGAGGTTGCCCCGCAGCATCGCCACCCCGGGCTGGCGGCGCAGCAGCAGCAGCTGGCGCTCGATGCTGGGCACATGCAGCACCTGGCCCATGAGGGGGTCGGTAAGCCGTTTGATGCGGCGGTTCAGCCGTTCATCGCTGCCGTTCACCCGCAGTTCCACCAGACGCCCCTCGACCACCTCAAGGGCTCCGGGCGCCGGGGTTTCGACGACGTAGACCCGGCTGTTGAGGAACCCATCGGCCACCAGCCGGGCGGTGAGGGTGGCCGCGCAGGTGCGCAGCCGTTGGGCCGGCTCGGCGATGGCGCTGCAGGGGCCGAGGATCCGACGCAGTTCGCGGGCGTCGTAGGGGCTGGTTCCCCGGATCGGAGGAATCACCGCGCCGGCACCGGGCAAGGCGGTGCCGTCAGGAGGAGGGATCGGCTGGGCGGGGCCGGGGCCCGGGATGGGAGCAGGACCGTTCTCCGGGGTCAGCTCGACGGGCGCCGGGGGGCGATTCGGTGCCGGCCGCTGCTCACCTGCATCCGGTCCCGGCAGGCGCACGGGACCTTGCTGGACCGGTGGTGCCACCAGCTGGGCCAGCAACAGCACCATGCCCCATACGATCGAAGGCGCTGATCCTGGGGGAGGAACCCCTCCACCGGGGGGGGACGCTGTGCCGCCGGCGAGACTGATTCCCCGCACAATCCGCGCAACCGTAGCGACCGTTACGCAGTTGAGGTCTGACGGCGGATCTCAGCCCTGCAGGTAGGTGGTCTGCTCCAGGCTCGCCCGCAGGTGGGCCATCAGCCGCCGGGCGTCGGCGATCGCCAGATCGCCCCGGGCGATCGCCGCCTCACTGGCCATCCGCAGCCGCTCCTGCAGCAGGGCGGGATCGTGCTCCATCGCCTTCAGCACTTCAGCGTTGGTGTCGCCCCGCCCCACGTGCTCCACCCGGTAACCGCCGCCGTCGGCCAGACGGATGTGGGCCGCGTTGGTGCTGCCGAACAGGTTGTGCAGGTTGCCCATCACCTCCTGATAGGCGCCGCCGAGGAAGAGGCCGATCCAGTAGGGCTCGCCCTCGCGCAGGGGGTGGAGTTCGAGCAGGGGCTTGGGCTGGCCGCGGTCGATGAAGCGGGCGATCTTGCCATCGGAATCGCAGGTGAGATCGGCGAAGCTGCCCAGCCGGGTGGGGCGTTCATCAAGCCGGTGGATCGGCAGTACGGGGAACAGCTGGTCGATCGCCCAGGTGTCTGGCGCGGAGCGGAACACCGAGAGATTGGCGTAGTAGGTGCCGGCCAGGGCCGCCGGCAGGGCGCGCAGCTCCTCCGGGATCGGCGTTCCCACCGGCATTCCCTCGAGTTGCTCGGCGATCGCCTGGCAGCAGGCCCAGGTGAGCTGTTCGGCCTTGGCCCGCTCCGGCAGTGTCAGGTAGCCGAGGCGGAAGGCCGCCAGCGCATCGTCCTTGAACTTGAGCGCGTCGTTCCAGGCCTCCTGCAGGCGCTCCGGGATCCGGCCCTCGTCGGCCTCGTCGCCGCCTGTTCCCCCCTCGCTCCCCGCTGGCAGGGCGCGGATGCCGCCCAGGGTGTCGCGCAGGTTGCGCAGGATCAGGGCCTCGGCGTCGCCCGGCGCGGGCACCGCGCCGGGGAGGGCTCCCGCGCCGAGCACATCGAACACCAGCACCGAGAAGTGGCTGGCGATGGCCCGGCCGCTCTCGCTCACCAGCGTGGGCACGGGCACGCCGCCGGGTTCGCAGCATTCCCGCACCGTGGCGACCACGTCGTTGGCGTAGTTCTGCAGGGAGTAGTTGGTGGAGGCGGCGCTGGCGGTGCGGCTGCCGTCGTAATCGATCCCCAGGCCGCCGCCCACGTCGAGGTAGCCCATCGGCGCCCCCAGGCGGGTGAGCTCCACGTAGATCTGGCCGGCCTCCTGAAGGGCGTCCTTCAGCACGGCGATGTCGTTGATCTGGCTGCCCACGTGGAAGTGCAGCAGACGCAGGTCATCGAGCAGCCCGGCGGTGCGCAGGGCCTCCACGGTGGCGAGCAGGTCGGGGATCGAGAGGCCGAACTTCGCCCGCTCCCCCACCGAGCTGCCCCAGCGGCCGGTGCTGCGGGTGGAGAGCTTGGCGCGGATGCCGATGTAGGGGGCGGCTCCCAGGGCGCGGCTGGCGGCGATGATCCGCTCCACCTCGTCGGCCTGCTCGATCACCACCACCGGCCGCCGGCCGAGGCGACGGGCCAGGATCGCCGTTTCGATGTAGCGGCGGTCCTTGTAGCCGTTGCAGATCAGCAGAGCCTCCGGATCGTCGAGCAGGGAGAGGGCGATCAGCAGCTCCGCCTTGCTGCCGGCCTCGAGGCCGAAATGCCAGCGCCGGCCCGATTCCACCAGCTGCTCCACCACGTGGCGCTGCTGGTTGCACTTCACCGGGAACACGCCCTGATAGCGGCCGCCGTAGCCGTACTGGGCGATCGCCCGCTCGAAGGCGGCGTGCAGACGCTCCAGCCGGTCCTCGAGGATGTCGTCGAAGCGGATCAGCAGAGGCAGCGAGAGATCCCGCCCCTGCAGGCCCCGCACCAGCTCCACCAGATCGAGGGCGCCCCCCCGCTCGCCCCGGGGCTGCACCATCACCTGCCCGCGCGCGCCCACGCTGAAATAGGGCTCACCCCAGCGGTCGAGGCCGTAGAGGGCGGCGCCGTCGGCGGCGGTCCAGGCGCTGGCGGGGGCGGCAAGGGGGGCCTGGGTGCCGGTGGGGGCGGATGGGGCGGTCACCACAGGCTTGTCCTTGAGGCATCGGCTCTGATTGTGCACCGTTTGCGGGTGCGTGTCGGCAGGGCCCTGTCTTCTCAGCTCTCTCTCGAGGTGGTCGGCATCCTCAAGGCTCGCTGGCTGGCGCTGCTCCAGGAGTGGCTGAGCCGCTCCGATTGAGCGCCGGCAGGCCTTCTGTCGATGCCGTGGAGCTGGCAAGAAGGCGCCACAGCAGCCAGATGGCGCCCAGGCTCCAGATCAGCAGATGGAGTTCGCGGATGCCCGGGATGACTTCCTGCAGGCGAAGGGGCGTCCAGCTGGAAAAGACCAGCGACAGGGTGATCAACAGGTTGTCCCAGCGCGGTTGCACAAGCTGGGCCCTCCAGGCTGCCAACAGGGCCGGGAACTGCATGATGTTGTCGTAATTGCCGTGGTAGAAGCTCACCAGGCCCACGAGGCCGCAGAGCGCTCCCAGATCGAGGGGATGGGCGTTCAGTCTCCGCCAGCTCCGGATGGTGAGGGAGCTCACAACCAACCGGCGCCCGAGCCATGCCAGCGCGGCGGCGATGGCAATCCCCACCAGGACGAGAGTTCCTGGGTTGGAACCCCAAGCGTTCCCCTTCAGCACGAGCAGGGTCTCCAGCGCATTGGGACCGTTGATGCCGATGAAGGAGGGCAAAATGCGAAACCAGCTGACGATCAGTTCATCAGCAGATGTTCCGGTGTGGAAGAGGGCGATGCCGGCCAGCACCAGCAGAAGGCCTGTCCCTGCACCCAGGCCGATCCAGTTGCGTCGTCTCAGCAGGGGGATGATGAAGGGCAGGGCGATCTGAGGTTTCAGCATCGCCAGTGCCCAGCTCAGACCTGCAGACAAAGGGCGTCGGCGTGCCAGCAGGGTCCATTGCAGGCTGATCAGGCCCATGCAGAGGATCGAAAACTGACCCAGGGCCAGGCCGTTGCTGATGCCCGCCATTGCCAGGGGGGCCAGGAACCCCAGCCACCCGGCTCTGCGGCCGAGCGGCTTCAAGGTGGCCCTGCCGATGGCGGCGATCAGGGCCAGGGAAGCCAGGCTGAGGGCGCCGAGCAGCAGGTTGCCCTGCACGATCCCTCCACCGGCGAACAGAACGCCGAACAGCGGCAGGGCCCATGGCAGATAGACCGTTGATCTGAAATGGCGCAGAGCCCGTGCTTCAGCGTCGGCAAGCTGGGCCGAGGGGTAAATCTGATCGCGAAACAGTCGCCATTCATTAAACCGCTGATGAATGTCATTCCCCGGCTCGGCCAGGCCAAGGAGCACGAGGCCTCTCACGATGGCTGCCGCCGCGACCAGGGCCAGCAGGGTGAGCCCTGTCCAGGCAAGCCTGCGCTGCAGAACGGGTCGTGCCCGGAGCCAGTCCGGCGCGCGGACCGGGGCCGTTGCCCTCTGCGTCAGGGCAACGCCGGCGAAGCTCAGACTGGAATAGATCAAGTACAGGATGAGCAGGCCAAGCCCCCCGGTGGCCAGCCGGATCCCCCCCTGGCGCCAGAGCAGACCCAGGAACGGGCGGTTGACCAACAGGATCAGGGCCAGGCAACCGGCCAGCATCAGGGATGCCCCTGTGCGCCAGGGAGTGATGGCGCATGCCAGGAGAGCAACCGGGATCAGCAGGCTGGCGGCGGCGCTCAGTCGGGCTGAGGTGGAGAGATTGAGCGTGGCTGGCAGACGGCGGCGGTGCAGCAGGAGACGGCTCCAGGGGAGGGCCCGTTGCTGGATGTCGGTGCGCACCATCAGCCCGAGGGTCCAGCGCTTGTGATGCCTGCCCTGGATGGCTGGGTCGAGCAGGATCCGCCCGCCCGCGTCGTGGAGGCGCAGAGCGAATTCGATGTCTTCGATGCAGGGCTGGCGGTAGGCCGCGGCATCGAAGCCACCCAGGGCCAGGAAGCGATCGCGCCGCACGGCTCCGAGTCCGGCCCAGAAAGTGGCGGCCGGGCCCGGATGAAGGGTGTGGGTGTGGTGATGCAGCAGGTTGCGGAAGCAGCTCACCAGGCCGGGAGCGGCGGGGTTGTCGTCGTAGCTGCCAAACACTGACGCCAGCTCCGGATCGGCGACGAAACGGGCCCGGATCCGTTCCACGGCGTCGGGGTGGAGCTCCACATCCGCATCCACGAACAGCAGGATGTCGCCGCGGGCCTGGCGTGCCGCCAGGTTGCGGGCGGCGGCGGGGCCCGAACGCCTGCAGGTGCTCAGCAGGCTGGCAGAGCTGTGGAGCAGCCAGTCAGGCGGTGGCGGTGGCGGGCCATCCAACACCACCATCGCCTCATCGTCGGGGGACAGGCCGGCCAGCGCGGCGCGGATGCAGCTACCAAAAGGTTCCTCCCAGCCGATGGTGGGCATCACCAGGGTGAGGGAGGGGTGGGACTCGGCGTTCACTCGGCGTCAGGTCACTCACTTTCTGGGTTGAAGCCTGAACGTAGAGCTGTCGCAGGATGCATGCCTGCGCATTTGGTCAGTCGAGCCATGATGGGTCGAAGTGACTATTTCCGCTTTCCTGAACCAAAGACTCCCTCGACCTCGTTTCGTCTCCGCTGGTCAGCGCTGAGCTGATGCTTGTGTGCAGCGTTGAGCTCTGAAGTCTTCGTCGGCCTCCCTGGTCGCTTACCCGATAGGGGCAACGATGAAGGTGGGTAGTGACAGCGGCATGACGGCGGAGCACCAGTCGTGGGACTGAACTGTGGGGCACAGGCTTCTTCCAGCTCTTCCCATGGCATCAGAGTGGAGAAGAGCCCCCAACGGTTCTTTGGGTCCAACGTCCCGCCAAAAGGCACAGGGAACTCTTCGATCGAGAGCTTCCCGTCATGGTGTTTCCGGTACATCTGCAGCGTTCAACTGTTGCCGCAATCCTCGATTGCCCCTTGCGTAGCCAGTCTGCCGGGCCTCGATCGCTGAAACCAGTTGCGCCGCAGTCGATCTGGCTTTTGCCGTGGTCCCCCCAGCCCTAGAAGCGCATCGGTGCCAGCCAGGAGGCGGATCTTTGCGGTGATGGGGGACGGTTCCCTCACGGTTTCGGCCAAGGGCATGAGGGGCTGGCCTGCTGTCTCCACAATGCCGCGTAGGTCCCCTGCAGGCTGAGCAGTTCGTCGTGGCGCCCTCGCTCCACGATCCGCCCTCGGGCCAACACCAGGATCTGATCCGCATGGATCACGGAACTGAGCCGGTGGGCCACGGTGAGCACGCTGCGATTTTTGGTGAAGCGATCCAGTGCCTCGAGAATGCGGGCTTCGGTGGGGCTGTCCAGGGCGCTGGTGGCCTCGTCGAGGATCAGCAGATCCGGATCCCTCAGCAGGGCGCGGGCCAGGGAGAGCCGCTGGCGCTGACCGCCGCTCAGCCTGAACCCCCTCTCGCCCACCACGGTGTCATAGCCGGCTGGCAGAGCCTCGATGAAACAGGCAGCAGCGGCGGCTTCAGCGGCGGCCGCAATCTGCTCCTGGGTTGCCTCTGGCAGGCAGAAGGCGATGTTGTCACGGATCGTGCCGTTGATCAGCAGCACGTCCTGGCTCACGACCCCCAGCCGCCGTTGCCACTGGTTGAGATCCAGGCTGCGCAGATCCACCCCGTCGACGGTGATGCACCCCTGGGACGGGGTCTGCAGGCCCATCAGCAGATCCACGATCGAGGATTTGCCGGCCCCCGATTCCCCTACCAGCGCGAGGGTGTGCCCGGCATGGATCTCGAAGTCAATCGATTGCAGAGCGGCCCGCGGACGGTCCAAGTAGCGCAGGGTGACCCCCTCGAAGCGGATTGCGTGATGCAGCCCGGCGAAGGGGATACCGCCATGGCGGCGGAACTGCTTGTCGGTGGGATCGAGGAGTTCCTCCAGTTGCTGCATCGGGCCGCTGTTTTCGTCGAGTCGGCTGAAGGCTCCTGACAGGCGCCCCAGGCGAAGGTTCAGCCGCTGGATCGCCAGCACGAAGGTGATCAGGTTCGGCAGCAGCCGGTTTGCCTCGCCTCCGTACAACTGCCATGCCGCCACGGCCAGGACCACTGCTGCCACCACCGGCAACAGATCGATCACAGGCTCCATCACCGGAATCAGCCGGTTGAGCCGGCGCATCCGGCGGGCCAGCCGTCCCAGCCGCTCCTCCAGCCTTGTCATGGCCCCATCGATCGAGCCGGTGCTGTGGAGCAGACGCAGCAACTGGATGTCTTCGGTGATGCCGCCGGCGATTTCCTGCCGAACCAGGGCCAACTGGTGGGAAGCCCGGCGAATCGCTGGACGCAGAACATGCTGCAGCAGGGCGATCCCCAACCCCATCAGCAGGGCCACCAGGGAGAGCAAGGGGGCCAGCCGCAGCAGCACCCCCAGATACACCGCAATCAGCAGCAGATTCACCAGGATGTCGCCCATCTGCTGCAACTGCACCTGCACCGCAGTTGGAGAAAAGCTTGCTCGATGCACCAGGTCGCCCACCCGGTAGCTGCTGGCGCACGCGTAACTCAGCCCCAGCACCCAGCGGTGAACGGTGGGTGCAATGCGCAGCTGACAGTGGGACGCGAAGGTGGCCACCGCCACGCTGTTGACGTAGCGCGCCACGCTGACCAGGAGCTGAAGGCCGAGGGCGAAGGCCAGCAGCAGAAGCAACACCTGGGCCCGGGTGAGATCAGCCCGCCCCGATAGGGCTTTCAGCCAAGGCCCCAGGGCTGAAGCTCCGTTGATTTCCGGCCCCGTCAGCAGACGTACCGCCTGGAACAACACCAGGAAGGTGCTCCCTTCGCCCAGGGCCAGCACCAGGGCCGAGATGGCCTGGAGAGCCAGCAAGGGCCACTCCCGGCTGGCCGTGCGCAGAATCAGGCGGGTGGCGGCTGAACCCGGGCGCCACGCCAGAAGCTTCCTTGCCAGGCGTTTCACAGGTCTGCCCTCACCGGTGGAACGGGCTGGAACTTGTGCGGATCAATGGATTCACTTTCTAATCGCGAGTTAATCGTGATGATTGGGCAGATCCAGTCTCCTCGATGAATTCAGCGTCTTGATTCACATTCCAAGGGTCGAAGAGTAGTTCCCCTGCGATGATATTGCGCACGGTGAGCATCGCCGTCATCATCGAGTGATCTTGGTTGTTGTACTGGTGCATGCCGTTGCGACCCACCACATGCAGGCCCGGGCAATGCTGCTTCAGGGCTGAACGGATCACCGCTCGGCGCTCGCTGTAGGTGTCGTCGTAGACGGGATAGGCCCTGGGTTGGCGTACCACAGCCCCATCGATCACATCCCCGGGTCTTACCAGATGCAGTGCTTCCAGCTCTTGCGTGGCAAGGGTGATCAGATCGCTGTTGTTGCGGGTCCAGATCCCGTCGTCACTGTTGCAGAAGTACTCAAGGCCGTAGCAGGCCAGAGTGGGATCAGGCACCATCTCGGGCGACCAGTTGGCGAAGTTCTGGATGCGTCCAACGTGAAACTCGGGATCATGGATGTAGAGCCAGTTGTCTGGGAAATGGATACTGGGCCTCAGGATCAGGGCAACGGTGAGGAAGTCGCGATAGCGCAGGGCTGATGCGGCCTTTTGCGCTGCGGCGGGCAACGGCGGCCGGACCGTCCGCACCAACCAACCGAGAGGTGCCGAACTGATCAGCTGATCCACCTCCTGGCAGTGGAGCGTCCCCTCGGAGTCTCGGATCCTCAAGCGCCAGCGTTGACCTGGGGTGCGTTCGATGGCCTCCACCCGTGCGCCCATGTGCACCAGGCCTCCCTGCTCCTGGACCCGGGCGCCGGCTGCTTCCCAGAGCATGCCGGGACCGAGGCGGGGATAGCGAAACGAGGTGATCAGGGTCTTGATCACTTCGGCGCGTGGCTGATCCTGTGCTTTCGGGGATAGCCGCCTTGGCAGAAGGGCGTGACGGGCGGCCTTGGAGAGCGACAGGCCCTTGATGCGCTGGGCTGCCCAGTCGGCGGAGATCTCTGTGCAGGGCATGCCCCACACCTTTTCGGTGTAGCTCTTGAAGAACATCTGATAGAGCCGGCCGCCGAACTTGCGGGTCACCCATTCCTCAAGATTGCGCGGGGTGGAGTGAGCCGTGAGCCTGGCCTTGGCATAGGAGGCCACCGAAAGGAAGGAGAGTCGCTTGCCAAGATTGCTGATCACCTCCGAGGCATCAAGCGGGTAGTTGTAGAACTTTCCTCGATAGTAGATGCGAGATAATCTATTGCGGGTCAGCATGTCGTGAGGGAGGATCTCGCTCCACAGCGACTCCACCTCCTTGGATTTCGAAAAGAAGCGGTGGCCGCCGATGTCGAAGCGGAAACCCTTGTAAACCTCCGTGCGGGAAATGCCGCCGACGTAGTGAGGATCTGTTTCCCAGGCATCGACGGCGATGCCTGCCTGACTGAGGAGGTAGGCGGCAGTCAGGCCCGCCGGTCCAGCCCCGATGATGCCTACATGCATTGAGGTCACATCAATGGGCTTGGCGGCTGTATCCCAATTGTGCGATCTATTGTACGGCCTATTGCCCGATGGGCCTCACCATTTCTCTCTGCCGATGACCCACCGCATCCTCCACTGACAACCGGAAAAGCAAATGTCTGCACGTCCATGGTGAGCGCGGCGGATGGGGTGATTGGGCCTGGGCGTTCCGCGATGAGCGTGGTGATCGGCCGAGCTGGCCGTCTGCTCCCCAAGCGTGCTCCCCCCGCTTGCCAACGGGCAGGGCCGGCGCGGACGATGGCCCGGAACCCGATCGTCTTCTTTTCCATGGCCGCCGAACGCAGCTTCATTGCCATCAAGCCCGACGGGGTGCAGCGGGGTCTGGTGGGCGAGATCATCGGCCGTTTCGAGCGCAAGGGTTTCAAGCTCGTGGGGCTCAAGCAGCTCACCCCCAGCCGCGAGCTCGCCGAGGCCCACTACGGCGTGCATCGCGAGCGTCCCTTCTTCGCCGGCCTGGTGGACTTCATCACCAGCGGCCCGGTGGTGGCGATGGTGTGGGAGGGTGATGGCGTGATCGCCAGCGCCCGCAAGCTCATCGGCGCCACCAAGCCGCTGGAGGCCGAGCCCGGCACCATCCGCGGCGACCTTGCGGTGAATATCGGCCGCAACGTGATCCACGGTTCCGATGCCGCCGAGACCGCAGCCTTCGAGATCGGGCTGTGGTTCACCCCGGCCGAACTGAGCGACTGGACCCCGGCCGATCAGGTCTGGCGCGTCGAGCCGTGAGGCACCAGGGCCCAGGCCGGTCTCAGCCCTCCTGGGCCCGTTCCAGCACCGCCCGCCGGAGCCGGGCGAACCGCTGCTCCGCGGTGTGCCGGAGCTCCGCCTTCACCTCCGCGCCATCCCCTTCCGCCAGGCGGGCCCCCTCGGCCAGGCCATGGTTCAACAGCTGGTTGCGGCTCCAGCGCGACAGCACGATCGCCATCGCCCGGAAGAACCGGGCGCCCACCAGGGCATCGGCCGCCAGCCGGCTGCGCAGCCGATCCTTGGGCACCCGCAGCAGCGTGAGGTTGCCCTCCGCCTGCACGCTGGCAGAGGCTTCGTCGCTGCCCCCCAGCAACGACATCTCGCCCAACATCTCGCCGCCGTGAACCTGGCCCACGGTGGTGGTGCGATCGTCCTGCCGCAGGATCACACGGGCGGTGCCGTGCAGCAGGATCAGCAGATCAGGCACCGGTTCCCCCTGCTCCAGCAGCAGTTCGCCGGCGGGAAGCAGGCTTTGGCGTCCGGTCGCCGCCAGCCAATCGATGTCGCCCTCGCTGAGGTAGGCGAACAGCAGCAGCGCCTGGTCTGCTGGGGCGGCGTTCACCCCGGGCCAGCGGTGCACGATCGTGTTCTGGTGCCGCAGCTGGCTGGCCAGCTTGCGGGCCAGCAGTTGGTAGACATCGCGCTCGAGCAGGGGATCGGCGTTCATCGCCGCCGCCAGCTGATCCTCATCCACCTCCCGCAGCTCGCAGCCGGGACCGGCCACTACGGTGGCCACCGGCAGCCTGCCTTCCAGGAAGGCCATCTCTCCGAACAGGGCCCCGCTGCCCAGCTCCGCCAGGGTCGCGGACTCGCCGGGGCTACTGGTGCGCACCTGCACGCTTCCTTTCTCCACCAGGAACAGCACGCTGTCCTGGACTCCTTCCCGCACCAGCTCGCTTCCCGCGGGGACCTGCCGCAACTGGGCATGGTTCCGCAACCAAAGGCGCAGGTGCTCGCCCATGGCGGCGTAGGCGTTGAACGCGGGCTCGGCCACCGGTGGCAGGGACGGAAGGCCCTGCATGATGACTCCGCCAGCTGCATTCTTCACGCGCTGGGCGAGAAGCGGTCCCAACGGAAGGCACGCCGCAGCCGTTCCGCTTCCGGTGATGCCTCCTCCCCGGGGCGGGGAGCCAGGGCGCTGCCGATCAGCTCCGCGGTGATCGCGGCCAGCAGCACACCGTTGCGGTGGTGGCCGCAGGCCAGCGTGAGCCCCTTCAGCGGGCCAGGACCAAGCAGGGGTCCCTCGTCGGGGGTGCAGGGACGGAAGCCCCACCAGCGCTCCATCGGCGGCCAGCCCGTGGCCTCCGGCAGCAGCGATGCGATGCCGTCCTGCAGGGTGCGCTGACCGTCGGGGGTGAGCCCTTCGCGGAAGCCCGCCTCGGGTTCGCTGGTGGCCCCCACCACGACCAGCCCATCCTCGCGGGGCACCAGGTAGGTGCCGGGACCGAACACCACCCGCTTCAGGGCCTCGCGGGGGGCTTGCAGCGACAGCATCTGCCCCTTCACCGGAAACACCGGCAGCCCCGGCAGCAGCCGGGCGCTCCAGGCGCCACAGGTGAGCACCGCCTGCGTGGCCGCCAGAAGATGGTCGCTGCCGTCGGCCCGCCGCAGCCGCACCCCCACCAACCGCGGGGGGACGCCATTTCCGTCGGCGGTCAGCAGCTCCACCACCTCCGCGCCTTCCTCGAACGCCACCCCCCGCTGCACGCAGGCCCGTTCCAGGGCGCGCATCAGCTGGCGGCGGTTGTCGATCTGGCCGTCCTGGCGGAAGAGCAGGCCCGCCTGCCAGGCGGCCCCGATGCCCGGCACCTCCTCCTCCAAGCCAGCGCGGTCGAGGGCCTCGCCCCAGGCGGCGGTGGGGTAGGCGTCGCGCTCAACCGTGGAGGCGAAGGGCACCACGATGCCGCAGGGGCGCAGGCCGCAGCCGAGGCCGCTGTCGGCTTCGATCGCGGCCACCCAGGCCGGCACCAGCGCCAGCGATCGCTGGCCAAGGACCAGCAGATCCCCGCTCAGGCCCTCGGCATGGGGCGCCAGCATCCCTGCCGCCACGAAGCCGGCCGCCTCGCCGCGCCGACGGCTCAGCACCCGCACCGCCAGGCCACGGCGCGCCAGCCCGTGGGCCAGCGTCAGGCCGATCAGGCCCCCACCGAGAATCAGCAACGGCTCAGCCTGGCGCATCGCTCCGCTTCCGACCGGCGGGTCCCCATAGGATCGCCCCCAATGTCGACCAAGGCCGATGTCGGGTGCGCTGCCGCTCCTTCTGGCTACAGCGTCGGCGGAGGACGGCGCTCCCACCCTGCTGGTCCATGGCCAGCCGCTGCCGGTGGTGCTGGTAGTGATCGGCCTCCTGCTGGTGGCCACCCTGGCGATCCGCCGCTTCTCGGTGCGGCTCGGCACCCCGGCGATCCTCGGCGTGCTGCTGTTCGGGCTGCTGGTGCCCGAGCGCTATGCCCTGTTCCATCCCACCACGATCGCCAACATGCACACCGTGGGGCTGTCGATGCTCCTGTTCTATGCCGGGCTGCAGACCAGGCTGCGCACGATCCGCGGCTTCCTGGAATACGGGCTGGTGCTGGCGATCGGTGGGGTGGTGCTCTCCTCCCTGTTGCTGGGCCTGATGATCTGGGCTGCGCTCACGTTCACCTCTTCCGGCATCCAGGTTGGTGACGGGCCCATCCCACTGGCTGTGGCCATGCTGATCGCCGCCTGCCTGGGCTCCACCGATGCCGGCGCCACCCTGAGCGTGCTGGAGCAGGTGCGCGACCGCATGCCCTCCAGGCTGCGCCACCTGCTGGAGTTCGAGTCGTCGCTCAACGACCCCACGGCGATTCTGTTTCTCGGCGTGGTGCTGGGCCTGGTCAGCAAGACCGGCCTCGCCCCGGACCGAGTGCTGCTCGAAGAGGCCCGCCTGTTCATCCAGAACATCGGCTCCGGTGTGCTGATCGGTGTCGTGCTGGGCTATGTGTGCCGCTTCTGCCTCAACCGCCTGGTGCAGCTGCGCGAGCAGCTGCTGCTCTTCTCGCTCGCCTTCGCCGCCATCGCCTACGGCGCCTCCACGATCCTCGGTGGCTCCGGCTTCCTCTCCGCCTATGTCACCGGGCTGTTCCTCGCCAACCACACCTACGCCAACCCGGAGATCAGTCCCGTCGCCCTGCGCGATGTGCTGGCGCCCTTCAACACCCTGATGGAAGTGCTGATCTTTTTGGTGTTCGGGCTCGCCACCAGCCTCACGCAGCTGCTGCCGGTGATTCCGATCGGTGTGCTGGTGGCCCTGGCGATGATGCTGGTGGCCCGGCCGCTGAGCGTGCTCGCCTTCCAGCCCCTCTCGCCCTTCAGCCTGCGGGAGTCCCTGCTGGTGGCCTGGTGCGGTCTGCGCGGCGCCGTGCCCCTGGCCCTCGCCCTGGAGATGCTGCACCAGATCCCCTCGGTGATCGGCCTCGGCCCAGGCGTGGCCGAAACCCTGGCCGGCAAGGTCGAAGGGATCGTGTTCACCGTGGTGGTGATCAACCTGCTGCTGCAGGGCCTCAGCCTCCCCTGGGTGTGTCGCAGCCTCGGCCTCAGCGGCGACGCTCTCGGTGGCCCAGCCCCCGCCGCCCCGCTCCCATAGGATCGGCCTTCGAGCTGATCGGCACCGTCCATGGCACAGAAGGGGTCTGCCAACGCCGCTCCGGCGGGCGATGGGGCCTGGGAAGCCGTGATCGGTCTGGAGACCCACGTGCAGCTGGGCACCGCCAGCAAGATTTTCACGGCAGCCTCCACCGCCTTCGGCGACGACCCCAACACCCACATCGATCCGGTGGTGTGCGGGCTGCCGGGCACCCTGCCGGTGCTCAACCGCAAGGTGCTGGAGTTTGCGGTGAAGGCGGCCCTGGCCCTGAACCTGAAGGTGGCCGAGCACAGCAAGTTCGACCGCAAGCAGTATTTCTATCCCGATCTGCCCAAGAACTACCAGATCTCCCAGTACGACGAGCCGATCGCTGAGGACGGCTGGATCGAGGTGGAGGTGGCCGAGAAGGGCAAGGAGACCTACCTGAAGCGGGTGGGCATCGAGCGGCTGCACATGGAGGAGGACGCCGGCAAGCTGGTGCACGCCGGCAGCGACCGTCTGGCCGGCTCCACCCACTCGCTGGTGGATTACAACCGGGCGGGCGTGGCCCTGGCCGAGATCGTCAGCAAGCCGGATCTGCGCACGGGCCGGGAGGCGGCGGAGTATGCCTCCGAGATCCGCCGCATCATGCGCTATCTCGGGGTCTCCGACGGCAACATGCAGGAGGGCTCGCTGCGCTGCGACGTGAACATCTCGGTGCGGCGGGGGCCCGATGCGCCCTTCGGCACGAAGGTGGAGATCAAGAACATGAACTCCTTCTCCGCCATCCAGAAGGCCTGCGAGTATGAGATCCAGCGCCAGATCAAGGCCTACGAGGCCGGCGAGCCGGTGGTGCAGGAAACCCGCCTCTGGGATGAGGGCAAGCAGCTCACCAAGAGCATGCGCTCCAAGGAGGGCAGCAGCGACTACCGCTATTTCCCTGAACCCGATCTCGGCCCGATCGAGGTGAGCGACGAGCAGCGTGAGGCCTGGCGCGCTGAACTGCCCGAGCTGCCCGCCGCCAAGCGCCATCGCTACGCCGAGGAGCTGGGCCTCTCGATCTACGACGCCCGCGTGCTCACGGATGAGCGCTCCATGGCGGAGTATTTCGAGGCGGCGGTGGCGGCCGGGGGCGATCCCAAGGCGGTGGCCAACTGGGTCACCGGCGACATCGCCGCCCACGTGAATGCCAACCGTCTGCCGATCGCCGAGCTGCCCCTGCAGCCGACCCAGCTGGCCGAGATGGTGCAGCTGATCGAGAACGGCACCATCAGCGGCAAGATCGCCAAGGAGATCCTGCCCGAACTGCTGGAGAAGGGCGGGTCTCCCAAAGGGATCGTGGAGGCGAAGGGGCTGGGCATGATCAGCGATCCCGCTGCGATCACCGCCGTGGTGGAGGAGCTGCTGGCGGCCCATCCCGAGGAGGTGGAGGCCTTCCGCGGCGGCAAGAACAAGCTCCAGGGCTTCTTTGTGGGGCAGCTGATGAAGCGCACCGGCGGCCGGGCCGATCCGAAGCTGGCGAACCAGATCCTCAGCCAGAAGCTGAAGGGATGATCCGGCCGGGCGGCAGGCCGAGGGCGCGCTCCACCCCCGCCCCCAGCTGGGCGCGGTTCGTCCGGTTGTCGATCACCACATCCGCCAGGGCTCGTTTGCGCGCCAGCGGCCACTGAGCGGCGATCCTCCGGCGGGCCTCGGCCTCGTCGAGCCCTTCGCGCCCCATCAGCCGCTGGAGTTGCTGCTCCTCGCCGCAGTCCACCAGCCACACCTCGCTGCAGAGCCCCTCCAGCCCCGCCTCGAACAGCAGCGGGATCATCAGCACCACCACGGGTTCCTGCCGCAGGCGTTCGAGTTCTGCGGTGAACCGTGCCCGCACCAGCGGATGCACCAGCCGCTCCAGCCAGGCACGCTCGGCGGCGTCAGTGAACACGATGCGGCCGAGGGCGGCCCGGTCGATCGCCGGCTGCGGGAGTTCCCCGGCACTGCGGGCCTGCACCCGCTCGCCGAAGTGGGCCAGGGCCTCCTGGGCGCCAGCGCTGCCCGGTGCCAGGGCTTCGCGGGCGAACTGATCCGCATCCAGCACCGGCAGGCCCCGCGCCGCCAGCAGCGCCCCCACCGTGCTCTTGCCGGTGGCGATCCCACCGGTGAGGCCGATGCGGCGCTGCGGTGGCTGGATCATCGGCCGTTCCTCCACAGCAGCCGCCCCAGCAGGGCCAGCAGGTCGTCTTCGTCCTCCAGGTCCGAATGCCAGAGGGCCTCCGCCGCCTCCTGTTTGCGCTGCCGCTCCTCTGCCTGTCTGGCCTCGGCTTCCTGTTCCTGATGACGCAGGGCGCCACCGGCCCGGGTCCACTCCAGCAGCTGCCGCAGTTCGCCCGCCTCGAGCCAGGTGCCGTGGCTGCGGCAGCGATCCACGATCACGCCGCTGCGCCTGCCGAACAAGCTGCGATTCATCATCGTGCCGCAGGTCGGACACGGCAGGTAGCGCAGGCGGCCCGGGCCGCTGCGGGGGTTTTCCGCCAGCCGGTTCAGCAGGGGTGTGTCGACCTCCCACACCGGTCCCACCGCCTGGCGGAGCAAGGCGTCGAGGGCGCCGCGCTCCAGGAACATCCCCAGGCAGACGGGACAGCGATCGAGGGGCAGGTCGGCGGCGGCCCCGATCCGGATCGTCTCCAGGGGGCCGTGGCCCTCCGGGCAGCTGAGATCGGGCCGGAAGCCGTCGCTGGCCGCGCGGGCCCAGCCCTGCAGATCCACGTCCAGCCGGCTGCCGCAGTAGGAGCAGTGCAGATCCCCCTCCGTCAGCGGAGCGGAGCAGCAGGGGCAGTTCATGCCGTCTCCTGCGAGGGAGGAGACAGAGGCGGTGCCGAGAGGGGTGGCGGCAGAGGCGGTTTGCCCGCCCCACGCCCCGGGAGAGACTCGCCGCCGAGGACGCGGCTGCTGCGCCGGTCGAGGGCCGCCTCCACCTCCGGCGGCAGGGTGAGGTTTTCGATCAGCAGGGTGGGCATCTCCAGGCCGTACTCCTGCACCTCCTCCGCCAGCCGCAGCCGCAGATCACGGGCCAGTTCGTCGTAATGGCCGGCCAGGCTCGTGATCGGGTGCTCCGCCTTCCCCAGCAGATCGGCCAGGCGGCTCACGATCAGGTTGCGCAGCTGCTCGGTGATGGCGTCCAGCCCGAAACGGGACTGGCTGCCGGTGATCTCCCGCACCAGCCAACCCGGATCGTTGACCCGCAGGGTGTAGGTGCCGAAGCCCCGCAGCCGCACCGGCCCGAGCTCGGGGTCGCGCACGATCAGCGGATGGCGGGTGCCCCAGCGCAGATCGGTGAACAGGCGCGTGGCCACAAAGATCACCTCCGCCTTGAACGGGCTCTCGAAGCCATAGGGCAGGCAGAGGAGGCTGGTGAGCAGCGGCAGGTTGCGGGTGCTGAGCCGGTGGCGACCCGGGCCGAAGCCATCGGCGATCCGCCCCTCGTTCACGAACACCGCCCACTGCCCCTCGCGCACGATCAGCTGGGCGCCCATGCGGATGGCGCCGCCGTGGCGATCGAAGCGCCACACCAGGGTGTCGCGGCCGCCGCCCGCGGCCAGCGGTTCCTCGTCCGTCCACTCGATCACGTCGATGAACGTGTCCCGCACCTTCTGCCAGAGCCGGTCCATGGGCGGTCGCTCCGGGACGGCGGATCACCGGTTCAGGCTAGGGAACGGGGAGACCGCCGGCTCCCGGCCGAGCCGATCGGGCGGGACGGGAAGATGAGCGCATCCGTTCTGCCGCCCCGTGAACGCTGCGTTGTCGTCCGCCTCCGCCTGGCAGCCCATTGCCGGGGGCATCACCGCCCCGGCCGCTTTCCTGGCCGCCGGCATCACCGCCGGCCTGAAGCCCTCGGGCAATCCCGACCTCTCGCTGCTGCTGGCACCCGAGGGGGCTGTGTGCGCCGGCACCTTCACCGTCAGCCGGGTGCGGGCGGCCTGCGTCGATCTCTGCGCCGAGCGGCTGGCGGCCTCCGGCGGCCATGCCCGGGCGGTGCTCACCAACTCGGGCCAGGCCGACGCCTGCACCGGTGAGCGCGGCCGCAGCGACAGCCTCGCCGCCACCGCCGCCCTGGCCGAGCGGCTGGGGCTCGACGAGGCGGAGGTGCTGATCTGCTCCACCGGCGTGATCGGCGTGCCGATTCCGATGAATACGCTCACGGCGGGGCTGGATCCGCTGGTGGCGGCCCTCTCGAGCGAGGGCGGGGCCGCGGCCGCCCAGGCGATCCTCACCACCGACCTGGTGGCCAAGGAGATCGCCCTGGAGGCCGACCTGGGCGGGCGCCGGGTACGCATCGGCGGCATGGCCAAGGGCTCGGGGATGATCCACCCCGCCATGGCCACGATGCTGGGTTACCTGAGCTGCGACGCGGGCGTGCCGGCCGAGGCGTGGCAGGCGATGGTGCGGCGGGCGGTGGAGCGCTCTTTCAATGCGATCACGGTGGACGGCGACACCAGCACCAACGACACCTTCCTGGCGTTTGCCGCCGGCGAGCCCCTGGGCCCCGAGCACTGGCAGGCGCTGGAGGCCGGCCTGACGGCGGTGTCGCAGCACCTGGCCCGGGCGATCGCCCGCGACGGCGAGGGGGCCACCTGCCTGATCGAGGTGCGGGTGGAGGGTGCCCCCGACGATGCCGCCGCCATCACCGTGGCCCGCACGGTCTGCGGCTCGTCGCTGGTGAAGTGCGCCGTGCACGGCCGCGATCCCAACTGGGGCCGGATCGTGGCGGCCGCCGGCCGGGCCGGAGTGGCTTTCGACCCCGACGCCGTGGCTCTGTGGCTGGGCGACCACCAGCTGATGGCCGGCGGCCAGCCCCTGCCGTTCGATCGCCCCGCCGCCAGCGCCTACCTGCGCGCGCGGGCCGCCGGCGCCTACCTGGCCGACGACACGGTGGTGATCCGTCTGCGGCTGGGGGAAGGCCCCGGCCGGGGAACCGCCTGGGGCTGCGACCTCTCGGATCAGTACGTGCGCATCAACGCCGATTACACGACCTAGGGCGCGCGGGTGTGCCCACGGCAATGCCCGTGCTCGTGCCTGTGCCGACTCCCTCACGGATGACGATGTCGGCCATCCCAGCGGTGATGACGCGCAGATGCTCCACCAGCTCCTGCACCAGGGCGCGGGTGCGCGGGTGCTCGGCAAACTCGGCGGGCACCACCAGAACGTCGCCGAAGACGATGGGGAGCTCGATGGGCAGCACCACGTGGTCGGGGCCATAGCTGGGGAGCGTCAGCGGCGAGGCGATCCCGATGAGCAGGTCTTCCACCGGCAGCGAGGAATGCCGGGCGTCCCCACGGCCTTGGCCGTCGAGGCCGAGGGACTTGATCAGGGAGGCGAACACCGGGAAGGACTGAACGGGCAGGGGCAGCAGCGGATAGGCGCGCACGTGGTCCAGGGTCAGGGATGGGCCCATTTCCGCCAGGGGATGGCAGTTCTTCACCGTGAGCTGACAGGGCATCGAGCAGAGCCTGATGGGCGTGAGTTCCGGATCATCGGGATGGTCGGGGGCGGAACACAGCCAGCCGTCGATGACGTGTTGCTTGAGGAGTGAGCGGGGTTGCTCGTACTCCAGGTAGTTCAGGTTGCCCTTGATCCACCCTTGCAAGGCCAGGGCTGAATAGGAATCACGCATCCAGTGCTGCCCATCCAGGCGCAGGGGAAGATCGTGATCCCAGCGATACTTCTGATGAACGTGCCGTTCAGCATTCAGCAGGGTGATATCACCGCTGACCCGCCACTCTGCCGATTTCTTGGTGAGCGAGACTCCAAAGATACGCTGACACTTTTTGGCATCGCGGCTGATCGTTGACTGGTGGCAGTTCAGGAGGTCAGCGGCGCGTGCTCCCGTTCTCAGCCAATGCAGGTAGTCGAATGCAGCCAGGCAGCCAAGCTCAACCAAGTCGTTGGGTTAACTGGACAGCTCATGCTTACCGTGATGCCGCCCGTGGTCAAGTCGGTTCGATGCGCTATGCGCAATGCGTATAGCATCAGTTGTTGTCGTGTGCGCAGCCCACGCAGATCTCGATTTCCGGGCATTGGCGGGTTACGTCGCTGAAGCAGCGTTCCAGTCGGCTGAGAAGCTCCTCCAGCCGGTGATGACCCAGAAAGTCCCTGTGCACCACCAGGGCATCTCCGGACGCGAAGGGCAGATGGAGGGGGAGCCGGCACAGCTTGCCGCCGCTGATGTGCATGCTCAGAGGCGTGCCGTAGCCGATCACGAGTTCGGACTCGGTTTTCCCTTCCCATCTGTCCCTGCGGTAGCGCCTCATCCTCACCTCGTTGTTCCACAGGCCCATGCCCTTCAGCGCAGCTTCCACCAGGGGATAGGAGCCGGTGGGCAGGGACAGGGTTGGATACTCGGCGATGTCCGCGTAGGTGAGGGACTTGCGCTCCAGCAGGGGATGGCCAGGGGCGCAGGTGAAGAACACGGGCATGCGCGTCAGTACGATTGTGGCCAGATCGGGTTGTGCTGAAGTCGGTAGATCGGGAAGGCCCGCGATCCAGCCATCGACCACCCGATCCTGAATGAGTTGAAGATTGCGCTGGACGCCGACGATGTCCGACCGGCCCAGGATCCAGTCCCCCGGGAGGTACGCTTTGGCAACAGGCGCACTCCAGTAGGTGGCTTCGAGGCGCAGTGGGCGGCGTCCGCGCCTGCGGGCCAGCTGGTGGACGTATCGCTCGAGCTGAAGACAGCTTGCATCGCCGCACAGCTGCCACTCGCCATTGACTCGCTCCAGGGTCAGATCGAAAACTCTGAGTGCCTTTGCGGAGTATCGACTGACAGTGGATTGACTGATCCCCAGGCGCTTCGCCACCTCTTCGCCTAACCCCAGCCACTGAAGACCGTCGAGTGCCTGGAGAACATCAAGTTCGACCACAAGAGGGCTGAGGGGCTCACTTGAGGTTAGGAACGCACATTCGTTTCATCCCGCCGGGATGCATCAGCCCCCCTGCAGGGCAGGAGCCAGGCCCCGCTTCCGCAGGAAACGCAGCAGATCCTCCATCACGAGCACGGCCCCGGCGTCACTGAGATGGTTGTCGTCGTCATAGAGGGCCTGGCCACGGAGCAGCCGCGGGCAACCCCCCCCGGAGGGGGGGCAGAGGGAAGCGAAGGCATCAAACACGATGAGGTTGGGGAGGCGGCGTGCCAGGGCATCGCCTCCCTTGCGCAGCGCCGCTCCTGTCTGCCGCCGTTCTGTCCCGTCGGTTGCATCGAGGCAGGGGGCCTGAGCCCGAGGTCGGAACCATTGGGGCGTGCAGGCGTCGATCGGGGCCAGATCGGGGAACTCCGGGGTCGGCAGCATCAGCACGAACAGGCTGCGGGGATGGGTGGCCACCAGTTGCTCCAGATCGCCGAACCAACGGGTGAGTGCGGCCTGGCGGGTGATCGCTTCGTCGCTGAGCGGATCGCGGTGAAGGGCCTGGCCCGCCGGCGGGGCGAAGCGGGCCGGCACATCGAAATAGAGCGAACTGCGCAGGGCCAGCACCACAGCCCCCTGGCCGCTCGCCGGTAGGGGGAATTCGCGCCATCGCTGCTCCATCGCCAGGCGGGCTGAGAGGTTGCTCAGGCGGTCCTGGCCGATTCCCGGGTTGATGTAGTTCAACACGGGAAAGGGCATGCCCGCCGTGCTGGAGACGTCAACGCGCACCCCCTGCTCACGACAGAGGACCCCCATCGCCTGGCGGAAGTGGTTGGCGTGACTGTCGCCCACCACGTAGAGGCGGAAATCCTTCGCTCCGTCGCAGCGCCGCAGGGTCGCCGGCATCGGTCGTGCGGCCGGGCGCTGGCCCAGGTACAGACCTTCGCCCGCCCGGGCCAGACCCAACATCGCCAGGGTGCCGGCGCCGGCCATCCCGAGGCCCAGCCCGATCGTTGCCAGCGGCTTCACCGTCCAGCGCCGACGCCGCAGGGGTTCCTCGATCCAGTGCCAGGAGGCGGCCCCGAGGGCGCCGATGGCCAGCACCTGGATGGCCAGGGCCATGCGACCGCTGCCCACGGTCCAGCGGCCCAGGGTCAGCACACTCCAGTGCCAGAGGTAGAGCGAATACGACATCCGGCCGATGAGCACCACAGGCCCCTGGCTCAGAAGGCTGTGCACTCTGCCTCCGGGGGCGAGACCAGCGATCAGGAGGGCGGTGAGCACCACCGTGACGGGAATCGCCACGGCCGCCAGCGAGGCGGGGAGCCACAGGCAGGCGAGCAGCGCAGCAAACACGGGCGCCGGCGGTGGGATGCGCGGGCGGCGGCGGCTGGCGAGGGCCAGCAGGCAGCCCGACCCCAGCTCCCAGAACCGGGCCGGCGTCAGGAACCAGGCCGCGGCGGGATGGTGCCGGCTCCACCAGAGGAACAGTCCGAGCGATCCCACCGCCAGCACCGTCAGCCATCGCGCCAGACGCCGACGCCCCTCGGCACTGCCGCGTCCGAAGCCACTGGCCCCCACCAGCAGGGGGAACAGCAGATAGAACTGCTCCTCCACACCCAGCGACCAGGTGTGCAGGAAGGGCTCGAGAGCCGCTGGACTGCCGAAGTAGTCGGTGGCCTGACGGAGCAGGGGGAAGTTGGAAAAGCCGAACAGGGCCCGCCAGCCCACCCCCAGCCGCTGGCCCGGATTGGGATCCACCAGCCGCAGCCAGAGTCCTGTCACCAGCACGCACACCAACAGGGCCGGCAGCAGCCGCTGGATGCGTCGCCGCCAGAAGTCGAGGGCCTGGCCGAGGGCATCGGGGTTGGGCCGCGCCGCCAGGGAACGGGTGATGACGTAGCCCGAGATCACGAAGAAGACATCGACCCCCAGCCAGCCCCCCGGCAGCCAGCGGCCATCGATGTGATTGAGGATCACCGCGAGCACCGCAACGGCCCGCAGACCGTCGATCTCCGGGCGGTAGTTCGCAGTTTCCGGTCGGTCGCGCTCCCCGACGGCTGCGGAGCGGTCGGTCATGGGAGGACCGGCAGGTCGCGGGATCGTACGCCCCGCCAGCCCGGACCCAGAGCTCCGCGGGCGACGGCCCGGCAAGATGGCTCCACATCGGCTGCCGCCCATGGTTCCGGCCCCTCCGCCCCCGCCCTCCGGTGCGGTGAGCCCCCGCCTCCGTCGCGGTGGCCAACGGGCTGGAACGTCGTCCTGGAACTTGCCGGTATGGCTGATGCTGGGCTTCTGCTTCGGCATCGGCTACGGCCTCACCCAGCGGCTGATCGAGCTGCGACCGGGCGAAGGTCTGGGCGGGCAGCAGCCCTTCGGCGTCAAGGCGTTCCCGGGAACGGGCCTCGAGGGTCTGCGCCGGAGTCACCGGGCCGACAGCCGCAGCCTGCGTGCCGACCTCGACGCCCTGGAACAGGAGCGCCTCAAACAGAAGGAAAGCCAGGAACTCGAACGTCGTCAGGCTGAGATCGAACGCCGCGATCAGGAGGAGCTCGAACGCCGCGAACGCGAGAACGAGCGCCTGCGGCTGGAGGAAATCCAGAGCCCGCCGGAACCGGCTCCCGATCCCACCCTCGACGCCGTACCGCCGCCCGAGCCGCTCGAGACCCTGCCACCGCCTCCCTCGAGCGGCCAGGGCACCGTGGGGGATCCCACGGTTCAGCCCTGATCTGCCACAGTTCGGACATCCAAAGCCTCGGACATGAGCGCGCCGCAATCTCTGCTTCAGGCCGCCCTGAACCGCGTCATCGCCCGGGTGGGCAGTGGACTCGCGGATACCGCAGCCGGGCTGGCGGTGATCGCCCAGGAGGCTCCCACCCGACTGCAGGAGGAACTGGGCCTGTTCTGGGAGGAGGTGCAGCGCGAAGCCGAGCGGCTGGAGCGTGGCGATGCCCCCTTCCCATCCCCGCCCGCGCCCACCGACGATCCCCAGGAGCAGATCGATGCGCTGCGGGCCCGAGTGTCCGAAGTTGCCCGCCGCCTTGAGCGTGAGCCCCGGGGTCCGGGTTGATGGCTGCCTTCACCCTCCCCGGGGGGGGGCTGGCCCGCCTGGGTCGGCCGCTGCGGATCTGGCGTCTGGCCCTGCAGCTGCTGCTGGGCCTGTGGTGGGACAGCCGCCGCTGGACCTATCGGGGTGGCTGGACGGCCGAACGGGCCGCCTCCCGACAGCGTCGTCGCGCCCGCTGGCTCACCGCTCAGTTCCTGGAGCTGGGCTCGGCCTTCATCAAGGTGGGCCAGCTGCTCTCCGCCCGCCCCGACGTGCTGCCCGCCGACGTGGTGGAGGAGCTGGCCCACCTGCAGGACAGGGTGCCGGCCTTCCCCTTCGCTGTCGTGGAGTCGATCCTCGAGCAGGAGCTGGGGGAGCGTCGGGCCGAGATCATCGACATCGAAGTCGACCCCCTGGGCTCGGCCAGCCTCGCCCAGGTGCACCGCGCCAGCCTGCGCAGCGGCCGGCAGGTGGTGTTCAAGGTTCAGCGGCCGGGGCTGGAGCGCCTCTTCCGCCTCGATCTGGAGGTGCTGCAGCAGGTGGCGGCCGCGGTGCAGCGCCATCCGGTCTGGGGCCGAGGCCGCGACTGGGTGGGCATCGCCAAGGAATGCCGGCGGGTGCTGCTGCGTGAACTCGACTTCCGCCTCGAGGCCGAGCATGCCGCCCGCTTCCGCCAGCAGTTTCTCGATGATCCGCTCATCCGCATCCCGGCGGTGGGGTGGGAGCTGAGCTCCCGCCGCGTGCTCTGCCTCGATTACGTGCCCGGCATCAAGATCACCGACCGCCCCGCCCTGCTGGCGGCGGGGGTGAACCCCTCGGCGGTGGCGGAGAAGGGGGCGGCCAGCTACCTGCAGCAGCTGGTTCGCTTCGGCTTCTTCCACGCCGACCCCCACCCCGGCAACCTGGCGGTGGCCGCCGACGGCGCCCTCATCTACTACGACTTCGGCATGATGGGGCAGATCTCCGAGCGCCTGCGCAGCCGTCTGGGGCGCATGGTGCGCGCGGCGGCTTCCAGAGATGCGTCGGCCCTGGTGGAGGAACTGCAGCAGGCGGGGGTGATCGCCACCGGCATCGATCCGGGGCCGGTGCGGCGGCTGGTGCGGCTGATGCTCACCGAAGCGCTCACGCCGCCGTTCGATACCAGCGTGCTCGATCGCCTGTCCGGCGACCTCTACGACCTGGTCTACGGCCAGCCGTTTCGCCTGCCACCGGAACTGATCTTCGTGATGCGGGCCCTTTCCACCTTCGAGGGGGTGGGCCGCAGCCTCGATCCGGCCTTTAGCCTGGTGGCGATTGCCCGTCCCTACCTGCTGCCCCTGATGACTGCCGGTGGAACTGGGCCCAACGACCTCTTCAACGAACTGACCCGCCAGGCGGCGGATGTGGGCAGCCGCGCGCTGGGGATTCCCCGTCGCCTCGATGAGAGCCTCTCGCGCATCGAACAGGGGGATCTGCAGGTTCAGATCCGTGCCGGCGAAACCGACCGGCTGCTGCGCCGCCTCGCCCTGGCCCAGCAGAGTGCGGGGCAGTCGTTCCTGCTGGGAGCCCTGGGGGTGGCCGCGGCCCTCCTTGCCGCAGGTCCACGGCCGGTGTACACCGTTGTGCCCCTGCTGCTGGGGCTGCCGGTGGGCTGGGGCTGGCTGCGGGTCCAGGGGCGGCTGCGCCGCGACGGCCGGATCGATCAGATCGCCGGCCCGCCGACCTAGCTCCCAGCTCTGTCCCCCCAGCCCGCGGACTTCCGCCTCAGGCCTGGGGCGCCGCCGGCACCTGACCGTCGGGTGTGAGCTGATCGATCACCTTGGGCAGGTTGCTGGCGATGAAGTCCGCCGCCTGCTTCGGGTCGATCCCCAGCTGTTGCGCGAACTGCTGCACCTGGCTGCTGCCGAGCACCTGGTTGATCGTGTCGGCGGTGATCGCCTGGTTCTGTCCGGTGCTCACCCAGCTGGTGAACACCTCGCCGGCGCCGCCGTTCTGGAACTTCTGGGCCAGGCCGCTGACGCCGCCCTGGCTGCGCAGGAAGTCGTTGAGGGCCGGTGCCTTGTCACCGGCGACGGCGGTGACGACGCCGCCGATC
>JBKDPV010000088.1:0-5091 GCA_046342315.1 Cyanobacteriota bacterium | reverse complement strand
GCCCAGGGCAAAGGCCGGCGACGCCGCCTGAACCACCTCCTGCATGGAGGTGTCGGCGATGGCAGCCATCTGGGACTGGAACTGGGCCAGGCCCTCGGCCCACTGGGCGCGGGCCTGCTCGCGGCTCTGCAACAGGGCTTGGTTGAGATCAAAGGCGGCGGTGGGACCTGGCGTCGGCTCCATCCGCCCGCAAGGGGTGGTGGTCATCGAAGGCACTGCGGGACCGGCGCCCGCTTGCCCAAGATATTAGCGGCTCGCTAACCCGAATCTGTATCCTGTGCAACGCATGACATGGCGTACTCCGAACCTGCCCGGGAGGTGTTCGTGTCTGCCTCAGCTGGCGCCCGACTTGGTGGACCATTCCTCCAGCCAGCGCTGCGGCAGCCACGCCTCTCCGTCCCACATGCCCTGCAGCTGCTCGGCGGAGTACGGCTCAAAGCCGGCCAGCATCGCCTGAAAAGCCTGCCGCTGCTTGACTGGCGCTGCCTTGGAGGCGGAACTCAGGGCCTCCATCACGCCGATGCCGTGCTGCTTGGCGGTCTGCGCCAGCTGGCCGCGCCACTGCTCGCTCAGCTTCGCCGCTTCTGCGGCATCGACCTCGGGCTGGGCCGGCACGGCAGGCGCCTGGTAGGCGCTCGGCACCGGCAACAGCCCCAGGTGACAGCTCCAGAACTCCGCTGGCCCCCACACCCGCTCCTCGTCATCCACCAGGGGCTTGGCCTGGCTGATCAGATCCTTGAGGGCGCGGGTGCGCACGCCACTGAAGTCTTTGGCGGCTAGCCGGCGGTTCACCTCCGCCAGGGCAAAGAAGCTTTCCGGCCGCGGCTTGGGCGCCTTGCCGTTCTCGAACACGCTCAAGGTGCTCGGCGCCATCACCTCAAAGCCGGCCTCCTTGGCCCACTTGTAGGCCGTGTACTGGGTCCAGTTGTTGAGCTCCCGCCAGCGCCTGAGCATGCGCCCGAACTCCTGACCGGCTTCGAGCTGCTTGGCCTCGATGTACCGGTACTCAGAGCTCATCAGGACTGCCATCTGGCCATTAGCGAAAGGCTAAGGCATCCCAATCATGACCATGAACCGGTGACGTGCCTGTTTCAGAGCGGTGTGGGCGCTGGCGACCCTGTCTTGGACGGTTGCCCTGGCCTGCCCCGACTAGCACTGGTGACGGGGCGATGGACGGAGCACCGTCCTCTTCGCCGGGCGTATGGCGACGGTTTCACCTTGCCCATCGGCACCACCCAACCGCAGGTGACCACCGGCGCAGGCCAGCAGATGGCCTTGCGCAGCAGTCGCTCCAGCTGCTGGCGTTGCCCCGGCTCCAGCAACGCCACGGGCTCGACGATGCGGCTGTCCGGGCCAAGGGTCCAGTCGTCGCGTTGGCAGCCGTAGACCCAATCACGGCCGCCTGGCGCCTGCGCCAAGAGCAGCGCCCCAAGCTGGTCGCGCTCGATCGCGATCTCCAGCTGCCAGCCGCTGGCCAGATCGAGCCGCATCCGGCCCCACCAGATCTCACTCCAGGGCCTGTCCGCCAGGAAGGCCTCTCCGGCCAGCAGCGCTCGTAAAGCCTGCAGGATCTCGGCGGCGCAGCAACGGCTCAGGGGGTGCAGAGCGGGTGACGCAAGCCATTGCCACGGCACCACAACGCCCACTCCCCGAGGGCGATCGGCTTGCCGCAACAGCGGCAATGGCCGGGATGGCGGACGCGGATGCGGCGAAAGCCATGGGGGTCGGCTGTGGGCTGCCTGTGGGGCACTCCTGCCGTGGGAAACCCGGGCGCGGATGCTGCGGAGGGAGGGTGCCCGCTGACCTGCAGGCCGTGTTCACGGATCAGCCGGCAGGCCCGATAGGCGCTGGTGCGCGCCTCCTCCAGGTGGGGTGAGGCGGTCATCGCCACCAGCTTGCGGACCTTCTCCGCAGCCCGATCCGCCGCTGCGCTGTCGGCCATGCCCCATTCGCCAATCGGATCAGCTTAGCGAGCCTGTGCCAGCATGAATAAGCTGATTCGATATGCCGAGGTTTCCATGCCCTCGATGATGACCCCGCTCTCCGTGCAGTTCACGCTTGAGCAGCGGGACTGGCTGGATGCGCGCACCCGCGGCGGTGTGCTCTCGCGTTCCTCGGTGATCCGGCTGATCGTGGCCGAGGCGATGGAACGCGAGCAGCTCGCCAGCAAGCCCCGCCAGCGCCAGGGGCTCGATGGCCAGCGCTGAAGCGGCCGCTGCCCCGGCTCAGCCCTGCATCGACCGCGGCGCAGCCGAGCAGTTCCTCTCCCTGCTGGGCAAGGAGCCTGCCAGCGCCCGGCTGCGTGCCTTCCCCCACCGCGCCAACCCCGCCAAGGGAGCAATCGGCGCCCGCAAGGGTCCTTTCGATCTGGCAGTGGCGGAGCAGTGGCAGCGGGAAGGCCGGGGCATCTACCTGGTGATCAACGACGGCGGCGACCGCAAAAGCGAAATCACGGCCTGCCGGGCGTTCTTTGTGGAATGGGACGACCGGTCGATCGCCTGGCAGCTGAACGCCTGGCGCGAGCTGGGGCTGCCGGAGCCCTCGCTGATCGTGCTCAGCGGCGGCAAGTCGGCCCACTGCTACTGGCTGCTGGAGCAGCCCATCCCGCCGCAGGAGTGGGCGCCGCTGCAGGCGGAGCTGATCGCCGACGCCGGCGGTGACCCCCCCTGCAAGGACGCCTCGCGGGTGATGCGACTGCCCGGCTGCTGGTATGTGGATGCCGGCGGGCAGCCCACCGCTCTGGTGGAGCTGGTGCATGTGAGCAGCCAGCGCTACACGCCGGAGGACATCGCCCTGGCGCTGCTGCCCGATGAGTTCGCCGAACCCGTCGCAGGCACCGCACCGCAACCAGAGATTCCCCTTGGCCAGCCCAGCGAGGGTTCATCCAGCGGCATCCCTCTGCCGAACCTCGATGACGAGGACTTCGGGCCGCCCCGGCCGCTGGAGCAGATCCGCAGCGCCCTGGACGCCATCCCCCGCCGCGTGGCCGGCAGCAACACCTACGCCGATTACCGCAACCTCCTCTGGGGGTTGATTCAGGCCTGCGAGCAGGCCGGCCACGACCGCGAGCTGGCGATCGCCTTGATGGAGGCCCACAGCCCCTCGGCCAGCTGCGGCTGGGACATCCGCCAGGTGGCCAGCTCCGGCGGTGAGCAGATCAGTGCCGCCACCTTCTGGTTCCATGCGCGTCAGCACGGCTGGTTGCCACCGGAGCCGCCTCACACCCCCAGGCCACCTGGGGCGCAGACCACAGGCAGCCGCCGAAGCCAGGGCGAGACCGACGGGCGCCATCCGGGTGGCAAGAGCAGCGACCGCACCAGCAATGCCAGGGGCACCAAGGGTTCCGGGCCTGGCCCGCAGCGCTTCTTGCCACGGCCCGACACTCGGGTGCGCTGGGGAAAGGTGCACCTGCCGATCAACCGCCGCCTGAACGCCTTGGAGCACTGCATCCGTTCCCTGGTGGGCCGCGAGCGCAACAGCCTGCGCCGCTCGGCCCGCGTGCGCGAGGCCCATGCTGCCCTGCAACTCAAGACCGCCCTGCGGCTGCAGGAGATCGGCCAGCTGATCCTCGAGGCCCACGACCTACGCAACGGCAATCGCTTCCGCGGCCTCGATCAGGCCGAGCGCCTGGCAATGCCGCAACCGGTGGTGGCCTGGGAGATCCCTGGCTGCATCCCACGCCGCGACCTCTCGATCGTGGGCGGCCGGGCCAAGGTGGGCAAGACGCGGCTGGTGCATGCGCTCGCCCGCTGCCTGCTCTGCGCCGAGGACTTCCTGGGATTCGGTGCGCCGGAGGAACCGCGGCCGGTGATCCTGGTGACGGATGACCAGGGCGACGGCGACACCGCCCAGATGCTGCAGCAACTGGGGATCTGGGATCACCCGTTGCTGCTCTGGTCGCGCCGCTTCCGGGCCACCGAGGCCAACCTCGATGCCCTGCTGGCCTGCCTGGCCGCACACCCCGGCGCGGTGGTGATCCTCGATTCGCTGCGCTCGATCACCCGCAGCTGCTGCTTTGGCGAGAACGACCCGGAGATGGGGTCGCTGATCTACGACCTCAAGCACCAGATCACCGATGCCGGCGGCACGTTGCTGCTGATCCACCACTGCAACAAGGCCAACGACACCACCGGCACTGAGGCCCTCTCGGGCCACAACGCCATTGCCGGGGCGGCCAACACGATCCTCACCCTCCACTACCTGGCCAAGGGCAACCGGCTGATCAAGGATTCACCCCAGCGCCGACTGGTGCGCGAGGCCCGCTCCGGCCCACCCGCCGATCTGGTGGTGGCGATCGACGGCAACAGCGGCGCCTTTGCCCGGCTGGGCACCTACGACGACCTGCAGGAGCAGCAGGAGCAGGAGAGCGATCTCGATCGCGCCGCCCAGCGGGTGCGCAAGGCCAGCGAGAAGCAGAAGGAGGCTCTGCGGTATCTCCAGGCGCTGCACACCAACGGTCTGGCCGGGGTGGGCCTGCTGGAGCTGCTGCAGGCCATTGACCTGGCGCCGGCGGAAGCACGGCTGATGAGAGATCTCGAGGCCGAGGCCCTGAGCGCCTACAAGACCCTCGGACGGTTTCTCGGGAAGCTCGACGGCCTGGTGACAACCACCCGAGTCTCAACCGGCTCTCAGAGCTACTACCTGCGCTATGGCCTCAGCGCAGCCGGTGCGGAATGGCTGGCACGTGAGTTCGAACTTTAGGGATGGAAACTTCAGATTCTTGTGGAGCCCTTCCAGGGCAGGCGTTCTGGCGCTTCATAGCCGCTGGAAACAACCTGGAAACTTGGGATTCTTTGGGGTCCTGCCTGCCCCTCAGCTGCGCTGGCGCCCTATTCCGCAGGCGCATAAGAGGGCTGGAAACTTCGGAAACTTTGAAACCCTCTCCAGTGCAGGCGTTCTCACGCACGGCGGCGGGTGGAAACGATCTGGAAACTTGTGAAACCGTTGCGCCGGTAGCGCCCCTTCAAGTGGTGTAACTCAGGAGGTCCTGTGTCCCTCTCCGGAGGGTGAACAGGGGCAGTCAGGGAATGACTGCCTGAAAGCTGATCGCTCAGCTCCATTGATTCACTATGAACCATGATCGCTGAATGC
>JBKDPV010000087.1:0-14937 GCA_046342315.1 Cyanobacteriota bacterium | reverse complement strand
TCCATCACCGGCGTGTCGGCCTGGCGGATGGCGTTATGGGCGTCGTCGTGGCGATAGCCCCATCCATCAAGAATGGTCAGGACCACAGGGGGCACCGGTGGCGCGTCAGAAAATGAAGGGGAGTCGGAGCGGCCGGCGGTGCGATCGATGCCGTCGTTGCCGGTCCGGGAGCCGTTGCTCTCTCCGGATCGGGCGGTTGGCTGGGGGGAGGGAGATGCTATCACCCTGAAGGCCATATCTCGTCACGCCATCGTTCCGAGGACAACCTACATCCGGCCCCGGATTCGCCAGCCCCGAGTCCCATCGCGTCAGGCTTTGGTCACATCCGGCCACCTTCGCCCTCCCCATAGCATCAAGTGCCCGCCGCCCTGGCATGAACGGATCGGCCAGCCTCCCGGCTCCTGACGGACGTCTGGAGCTTCTGTCGGCCTCCGAGCTGAGCCGCACCCTCGACCGGCTCGCCTCCCAGGTGCTTGAGACCGTGCCCGACAGCAAAGAACTGCTGCTGCTCGGGATCCCCACCCGAGGTGTGGCGCTGGCCCGCGTGCTGGCCCAGCGGCTGCAGGCGATCGCCGGCCATCCGATCGCCCATGGCAGTCTCGATCCCACCTTCCACCGCGACGATCTCGAGCGGGTGGGAACCCGGCTGGTGGAGGCCACCGACCTGCCGGTGAGTCTTGACGACCGGCCTGTGGTACTGGTGGATGATGTGATTTTCACCGGCCGCACCGTGAGGGCCGCTCTCGAGGCCCTGCAGGCCTGGGGCCGGCCAAGGCGGGTGCTGCTCCTGGCGATGGTGGACAGGGGGCATCGGGAACTACCCATCCAGCCCGATTTCTGCGGCCGTGTGGTGCCCACCTCCCGGCAGGAGACGATCCAGCTCTGCCTGCGGGATGTGGATGGCGAGGAAGGGGTGTACCTCCTCCGCCCGGCCTGAGGATTCAGACCGCTTCGAGTTCGTCGGCGCGGAAATGGGCGCGATATTTTCCGAAGGCCACCACCACGGGCAGTGTGGGGCTGATCGGACGGCCCTTCCAGTCGGTGAGCACGTTCAGTACCTCTCCTTCCTGACCTTCCAGGTCGAAGTTGGCGTTGCGGTGCTGGGGGTGGTTGAAGACCACCACGCTCCGGCACACCTTCACCCGATCACCTGGCTGCATCACCGCGCCGCTTACTCAGCGTCTCATCCTGTCATGGGCCCTGGTCGCTGGAGGGTCAGCGCCGGCAGGCGCTCTCCGGGCCCGCCTCCACCACCCGGCCGCCGAGTTCCCGGCAGCCCTTCTCGAAGGCTTGCCATTCGTCGAGCCCACGGGCCAGGTGCTTCTGCACCGCCGCTTCCAGCTGGGCCCCTGGCACCTCGTGGGGCAGGGCGCCATGGCTGTCGTGCGCCTCGTCCGGGGCCGTCAGCCGGGCAAGGCCCTCCTGCACGCGTTGCCGATCCGCGGTCGCCTGTCGTTGCCACCAGGGATGGTCGAGGCGGTTGAGGGCATCGAGTGCTTCCCACCAGCGGGCGCGGCGGGCCAGCTGGCGCGCCCGCTCGAGCTGCTGCCGGTTCCGTTCCCAGTTCTGCTTCAGCTCTTCCGCCATCAGCCGGTTTTCACCCCGCGGATCATCCGCCAGGGGTTCCAGGGCCTTGAGGGCTCCGCTGAGGTCGCCGGCCTGGAACCGCTGCAGGGCCGTGGTCCGCAACCGCCGCTCCCAGCTGCGGAGGCGCTGGCGGTCGTCGGCACGGGCCGCCGGGGAGTTCGCCAGTCGGCGCTGCAGGTTCAGGCTCGCCCGCCAATCCCCCTGCTGCCACAGCTGGGCCGCCCGCTCCCGCCGACACTGGGCCTCTTCGTTGGACGAGCGTCCGGGCAGCCAGCTGAGGGCGGCGAGCTGTTCACTCAGTCGCAGGCACTCGTCCAGGCGGCCGGCGGCAGCGGCGCCCTGGATGCGGGCGGGAAGCTGGCGCTCCCACCAGTACACCAGCCCGATTGCAGCCAACACGGATCCGAGCGTCAGCGCCAGCCAGAAGCGGGGGAGCCGGTGCCGGCGCAGAGCCAAGGCAGAGGAAGCGGTCGTTGGCTCCGTTGTATGCACGCACAGGGGCGGCAGCGAGGGGCTGTGGCCGCTCAGCGCACCGGACCCAGGATGCGGCGGCTGACGGCGGCTCCTGCCGGATGCTCCAGATCCTCCACCTCCACGGTCAATCGGCCGTCGGCATCGATGGCGAAGCGCAGCCTCAGCCTGTCGATGCCGAGGCGCCCGGGCGGCTTGAGCGGCAGCGGCTCGGGGCAGGGGGCCCACGGTTCCACCCGCGGATTCCCAGCCGGGCGCGCCCGCAGCACCGGTACCCCGTCCACGAACACCACCTCGCCCCGCTCCTGGGGCAGAGGTTCCCCGAGCACCAGTTCGATCGCCTCCTGGCCATCGCGACTGCAGGCCAGCCGTAGCTCCAGGGGGGCTTCAGTGGGCCAGCTCTGTCCCTCCACGAACAGGGGATGCCATTCATGACGGTTGCTGCGCCGATCCCAGCAGCGCAGCGACACACCGCGTGCCAGCACGTCGCGCACCTGCACCCCGGGCGTGAGGGCGAGGGCCCCGAGGGCGACGGCCTCCACCGGCCGCTCTCCCCGCAGGGGAATCTGCGGGCAGCGCTGCGCCAGCCAGCGGCGGATCAGAGGGATGCGGCTGCTGCCTCCCACCGGCAGCACGGCATCGATCGCGCCGGGGTCGATGCCGGCCCGGCGGGCGGCGGCGAACACGCTCTCCAGCAGGGTGTCGAGGCGCTCCAGGAATCCCTGCTCCTGAAGCAGGGCTTCGAAGGCCGGGCGATCGAGCTGCAGTTCCCGTACGTCCTCCCCCTCCGGACTCCAGAGTTCACGGGCCTGCTCGCTCTCGCTCAGCCGGCACTTCAGCCGCTCGGCGGCCCGCAAGAGCTCACCATCCGGGTTCACGCCGGGCACCAGTGCGCCGGCGATCCAGCGGTCGATGTCGCGGCCGCCGAAGGGCAACCCTGCCTTACCGATCACCCGGGCCGTGCGCAGGGTCTGGCCGCTGCGCTCAAGATTGCGGCCGGCGAAGCGCAGCAGCTGGGCCATCGGTGCCGCCTTCCCCTCTCCCCCCTCCAGAGCCACCCGCGACAGGTCGATGGTGCCCCCCCCCAGGTCGACCACCAGCACCTTGCTGCCGCTTGGCAGCCCGGCGCCGATCGCGGCAGCGGTGGGTTCGTCCACCAGGGCAAGCTCGGGCACCGGCAGGGCTCGGCTCATCTCCTGCAGCCAGTTGCGGTACCCGCGGTAGGTCTCGATCGGGGCGGTGAGCACCAGCCGCTCGGGCACGATCCCCTCCGGCAGCGCCTGCCATAGCCGCCGCAGCAGCAGGCTGCCCGCCTGCTCCGGTGTCAGCCAACCGGTTCGCGCCTCCTGGTGGACGGCACCGATGGCGCGTTTGAAGTCACGGCTCAGCTCCGGCCCCGGCCGATCCGCCAGGCCGGCCTCCAGCACCTGCCGGCCGATCAGGGGCCGGGGCTGCTCCGGGGTGGCCAGCCACAGCAGGCTCGGCACCACGCAGGGCTCCTCCAGGCTGTAGGGGGGAAGAGGGAGCAATCGCGGCGCTTCGTCTCGCGCCTGCCAGGCCACCACCGTGGTGGTGCTGCCCAGATCGATGGCGAGGGTGCCCGGCATGGGCGGGTGTCAGGGCCAGGGGCACCCTTCTAACCGCCGGTCTGCATCGCCGGGTGGGGCAGGGGGGTGCTGGCCTAGGTTGGTTCCTCCCGTGTGAGCTGAGAAGAGGAGCCGGATGCCCAACAGCCCTGAAGTCCATCCCAAGGAACTGGCCCAGCGGGCGGAGAGCCTGATCCGCCACTCCAGCAACCGCTACCTCACCACGGTGCGTATTGCCTTTCGCGCCAAGCAGCGCCGTTTCGACGACTTCGACGGCCTGCTCGACGATTCGATGATCAAGCCTGTCCAGCGGGCCATCATCGAACTCAGCGACGAACAGGACCAGCCCGACCTGCTCCCCGGCTGAGCCCGTCCGGTCGGTGCTTGTGCAGGAGGGCGAGGGATGGCGGCTGGTGGTGGATCCGTCCCGCCCCTTCCCCGTCCTGATCGGGGGCATGCAGTGGGCGGCCGAGCTGGCCCTGGAGGAGGCAGGCGCCCTGCGCGCCGGAATCCTGCGCCTGCATGAGCAGCTCAGCTCTCTGGCGGATGTGCTCCTGGACGAGGAGGAGATCACCCTTGAGTTCGAGACCGTCCTCCAGCCGGAGGGTTGTCTGTGGCTGGAACTCGAAGGGGGGCCGCGGCAGTACGCGCTGCGCTTCGTTCTCGACCCCTCCCCGGGCCGACGCGCGTTGGAGGGTGGCTGGTCGGCTGCCGCCACGGCAGCCTTTGTGGCGGCGATCCTCCAGGTCGAGGGGCTCGTGCCGGAGAGTGCCCCACGGTGAGACTCGAAGAATGATCGCTGCTGATCAGGATTGCTGATCGTTCCGGCTTCCCCGAGGCTCTCCCCGGCCGGTCAGCCGTTTTGCCCCGGTTTTCCCCAGGTCGTGGCTTCAGGCACGAGCTGGCAGCCCGATTCTGTGGAAAACCCGTGTCCTGCTGTCCCGCGCCTTGACGATGCGCGGTCGTCTGATCCAGGGGCCTCGCTTTCTGCCCATTCCTGCCAACAACCCTCTGGCCGCGGTCGATCTCAGGCTGGGAACCCGGTCGCTTGCCCGTTGTGAAGCCGCGTTGACGAGCCGTGCGGGATGTGGAGAACTGATGGCACAGCCACGGGGAGAGCCGCAATGGAGCCAGGGGAAAGGGGCCGGATGGGATCGGGCGCGGGCACGGTGAGCCTGCAGGCTGAGGTGCCTGAACCCCTGCTGGCGGCCATGCAGGCTTTCATCGAACAGCATCCGAACTGGGATCAGTACCGGCTGTTCCAGGCCGCTCTGGCCGGCTTCCTTGTGCAGAACGGTGTCCGCGACCGGGAGGTCACCCGCTGCTATCTGGCCAACCTGTTTCCCGGCCGTTCGCGCTTCACGGTGATCCCCTGCGGCGGCTCTCTGCCGGAGGTGGCCTGAAGGCTTCAGGGGCTGCCCTGGAGCAGCTCCAGCAGTCGAGCGGCACTCTGCTCGCTCACCGGCAGGATCGAGAGGCGGTTGCCCCGCTTCACCACACCGAGCTGCTCAGGGGTGAACCCGTTGCGGAGCTCCTCCAGGCTCAGCAGCCGGGGAAAACGCCGCACAAACCTCAGCCGCACGCAGTCCCAGCGGGGAGCATCAGGTTGGGAGGCCGGGTCGTGGTACTTGGAGGCCGGATCGAACTGGCTCGGATCCGTGAGGCCGGTTTCGATCACCTCCATCAAGCCCACGATGCCGGGAGGCTGGGCGTTGGAGTGATAGAAAAACGCCCGGTCACCCACCTGCATGGCGCGCATGAAGTTGCGGGCCTGGTAGTTACGGATGCCATCCCACAGCGTGGTTCCTTCGGCCTCCAGATGATCGATGCCGTAGACCTCCGGCTCGCTCTTCATCAGCCAGTGGGCCATCGGGCAATCCCTTCCGCCGCCTTGGGCGGAGTGTAGGAGGGGCTCTGGATCAGAGCGCCAGCACCAGCCGGCGGAAGTGGTCGCCGCGGGCCTCGAAGTCGCTGTACTGATCGAAACTGGCGCACGCCGGTGAGAGCAGCACCGCCCGGCTGCCGCTCTCCCGCGCGAGACGGGCCGCCAGCGGCACGGCCTCCTCCAAGCCGTCCACCCGATGGATCGCTCCGCCGTAGCCGCTGGCCTCGAGCAGACCCTGGAATTCCTCCCGCGCCGCCCCGTAGACCACCACGGCCGCGGCCTGGCGCTGCAGTTCCCTCAGCCAGGCCGTGGCATCGCCCTGCTTCGACTGGCCGCCGGCCAGCACCACCAGGGGTCCGTCGAGGGCGCGCAGGGCCACCTCGGCGGCGTCGTAGTTGGTGGCTTTGCTGTCGTTGAACCACAGCAGGCCATCGGCCTGCTCGCGGATGCGTTCCAGCCGGTGCGGCACGCCGGGGAAGGAGCGGAAGGCGGCCGCCATCACCGCCGGCGACAGCCCCAGCTGCAGGCCCACCGCCGTGGCCATGGCGAGATTCTGGAGGTTGTGGGCGCCGGGCATGGCCAGGCAGTCGGAGGCGAACAGGGGGCCCTGCCGGCCCTGCACGATCCCCCTCTCGATCCATACCTCCGGCGCCATGCCGGCCGGCAGGCCCGCCCGTGGACCGGCGCTCACCCAGAGGGCTGCGTCCCAACTGGCGGAGCGCGCCCGCAGGTCGGCGTCATCGGCGTTGAGGATGCGCACCTCGGCGTTCTCCAGCAGGCGGCGCTTGATCGCCCGGTAGTTGTCGAGGGTGCCGTGGCGCTCCAGGTGGTCCGGGGTGAGGGTGGTCCACAGGCCGATGCGGGGTGCCAGCTCTGGTGCCGCCTCGATCTGGTAGCTGCTGAGTTCCACCACCAGCCAGTCCGGGCGGGTCGCTTCCGCTTGGCTGCGCTCGAGGGCCAGCTCGGCGGCCGAGAAACCCACGTTGCCGCAGAGGGGCGCGTCGAGGCCGGCGCTGGTGAGCAGGTGGTGAACCAGATGGGTGACGGTGGTCTTGCCGTTGGTGCCGGTGATGCCGATCCAGGGGATGCCGGCGGTGGCCCGCCAGGCGGGTGCCATCTCGCCCTGCACCGCCACGCCCTGCTGCCTCAGGCTCACGAGCACCGGATGATCCCAGCGGACGCCGGGACTCACCACCACCAGATCGGGCGGGGTGCCAAGGGCTTCGAAGCTCTCCAGGCTCAGGGCAGTGGCGAGGCGCACGTCGATGCCCTCCGCCTGAAGATCTGCGGCCAGCACCTCGGCGGACGCATCGTTGCGGCTCTCCAGGATCACAACCTGTCGGCCTTCCTTGCGCAGCAGTCGGGCGGCCCCGATGCCCGAACGCCCCATGCCGATGACCACCGTGAGCTGATCGGCCGCGGAGGTCATTGCTGGAAGAAAGATAGAGAAAATGGGCGATACTGGAATCGAACCAGTGACTCCTACCGTGTCAAGGTAGTGCTCTACCTCTGAGCTAATCGCCCCTTTTCGTCACTGCAACCGGTGCGGCCGGTCAGCTCCGAAGCGCGTACGGTAGCAGCCGGCCCAGCTCCCCAAGCCCGGCCGGCTGTCAGGTTCGCTCCATCACGATCCGCCAGCGGCCGCGCTTCGTTTCGTTCACCTCCTCGATCCGCAGTTCGCCTCGCCCCTCCAGCCGCACCCGTTCCCCCACGGACAGCTCGCGGCTGGGGTTGTGGACCGGCTGCCAGTTCACCCGCACGCCGCCCTCCCGGATGCGTTCGGCCATCCGGCTGCGGGAGACGCCGAAGCCGGCGGATGCCACCGCATCCAGACGCAGCGAGGCCTCCACGGTGCTGATGCGGCGGGCCACCCGGGCCGGCGGCGGCTGCAGCTCCTCCAGAGGCCGGGCCTCCAGACGCACCTCCACCGTGCGCACCCGGGCCGCGGTGCCATCAAGCCGGGCGGCGAGGGCCGGATCCACCACCGCCTGGCCGCCGCGCTCGCCGCGCAGCCACACATCGCCGATCTCGCCCTCTTCCGCCCCGGCGGCCAGCAGGCCGGCGCGCACATCGGCCGGTTCGGCCGGATCGAACAGGAAGTTGCCGCTGATCTCCAGACCCGTGAGCGGGGCGCTCAGGCTGCCGGGTTCCTGGGCCACCTCCACGCGCTGGAGCAGCAGCCGCCGGCGCTCGGCCCCCGCCACGCCACCCAGCGAGGCCAGGGACAGTTCGCTGAGGCCGCCGAGCCGGGCCTCCGCCTCCTCGCGCAGCTCGGGCGCGAGGAAGGCGGTCCAAACAGGTTCCCAGGTGCGCAGCGCCTCCTCGGCGGCCGCGATCAGCGGCTCCAGAGCAGAGGGATCACGGCTTCCCTGCAGCAGCGGCCGGCGCGGCAACATCGGCGGGCGCCTCAGTTCTCAGCCAGCCGCACCACGGCCTGGGGCCGGGACTGCTGCAGCAGGGTCCAGGGCATCTCGGTGCCGGCGGCAGGCTCCACCAGCAGCAGCCAGCTGCCTTCCTCCAGTCGGTTGCGCAGACCGCGGATCCTGTCGTCCTCCTCGGAGGCCACGCTGGCGGCGGCGGCGAAGCTGCCCATCCAGCCGGACACCATCCCCAGCAGGGCCCCGACCACGGGCTGGCCCCAGGGGCCCAGGGCATCGAAGGTGTGCAGGTCGGTGATCTGGGTGAAGGTGAAGCCGGCCAGCAGGCCGAAAGGCATCAGCCAGCGGGCCATGCCTTTCTGCCGGGCCCGACGGGCCGCGGCCGGATCGAGGCGCACCACCTCGGCCAGCGGCGTTTCCCCGTCACCGATCGCCACCAGCTGGGACGGCGGCGGCTGCAGGGCCCCCAGGGTGTCCCGCAGCCGGTGCAACCGGCCGCGATCGTTCAGCACCACCACCACGCTCAGACTCACGCTGCTGCTCCCAGCCGCTTTGGGCGGCACGACGACGGGGCCGATTCGCCCCGCTCTCGACACTGCACCGCCGGCCCGCCTCCCCGGGAGGCGCATCCCCGCACCCTCTCCACCCCCTTGCGGGGTTTTCCTCACCCACGCCGGCCATGACGAAGGTTCTTGTCTCCGATCCCATCGATCAGACCGGGATCGACATCCTCTCGCAGGTGGCCCAGGTGGATGTGCGCACCGGTCTGCCCCCCGAGGAACTGAAGGCGATCATCGGCGAGTACGACGCCCTGATGATCCGCTCCGGCACCCAGGTGACCGCCGATGTGATCGATGCTGCCGACCGGCTGCGCATCATCGGTCGCGCCGGTGTGGGGGTCGATAACGTCGACGTGAAGGCGGCCACCCGCCGCGGCGTGGTGGTGGTGAACTCCCCGGAGGGGAACACGATCGCGGCCGCTGAGCAGGCCTTGGCGCTGATGCTCTCCCTCTCACGCCACGTGCCCCATGCCCACGCCAGCACCATGGCCGGCGGCTGGGATCGCAAGACCTACGTCGGCAACGAGCTCTACAAGAAGACCCTCGGCGTGGTGGGCCTCGGCAAGATCGGCTCCCACGTGGCCCGTGTCGCCCGCGCCATGGGCATGGACGTGGCCGCCTACGACCCGTTCGTCTGCCCCGAGCGGGCCCAGCAGATGCAGGTGCGGCTGCTGCCCCTGCCCCAGCTGTTCGCTGAAGCCGATTACATCACCCTGCACCTGCCGCGCACGCCGGACACCGAGAACCTGGTGAACGCCGAATTGCTGCGCACCATGAAGCCCACCGCCCGGCTGGTGAACTGCGCCCGCGGCGGCATCGTCGACGAGGCCGCCCTGGCCGAGGCGGTGGAGCAGGGGGTGATTGCCGGTGCCGCCCTCGACGTGTTCGCCAAGGAGCCCCTGGCCGCCGATTCGCCCCTGCGCAGCGTGAAGGAACGGCTGATCCTCACCCCCCATCTCGGGGCCTCCACGGAGGAGGCGCAGGAGAACGTGGCGATCGATGTGGCCGAGCAGATCCGCGACGTGCTGCTGGGGCTGCCGGCCCGCAGCGCCGTGAACATCCCCGGCCTCAACGCCGAGGTGATGGAGCAGCTCAAGCCCCATCTGCAGCTGGCCGAGACCCTGGGCCAGCTGCTCAGCCAGCTGGCGGGCGGCCAGATCTCCGAGCTGGAAGTGCGCTTCCAGGGCGACTTCGCCACCCACCCGTCCCAGCCCCTGGTGATCGCCGCCCTCAAGGGGGTGCTCTCCACCGCCCTGGGCGACAGCATCAACTATGTGAATGCCGGCCTCGAGGCCAAGGAGCGCGGCATCCACGTGCTGGAGGTGAAGGACGACGCCAGCCGCGACTTCGCCGGCGGTTCCCTCCAGCTGATCTCCCGCGGCGGCCGCGGCACCCACAGCGTCACCGGCGCGGTGTTCGCCGATGGTGACCTGCGCATCACCACCATCGACGAGTTTCCGGTGAACGTGTCCCCCAGCCGCCACATGCTGTTCACCCGCCACCGCGACATGCCGGGGATCATCGGCCAGCTCGGCTCCCTGCTCGGCGAGCACAACGTGAACATCGCCTCGATGCAGGTGGGCCGGCGGATCGTGCGCGGCGATGCCGTGATGGTGCTCAGCCTCGACGATCCGATCCCTCCGAGCCTGCTGGCCACGATCCACTCCATCAACGGCATTCAGGAAGCCCACCCGGTCACCCTCTGATGACGCCCCCCGGCGGTCCACCCAGCTGGTGGCGTCTGGAGCTGGTGTGTCCTCCGGAGCTGGAGGAGTCGTTGGTGTGGAAGCTGCCGCTGCTGGGCATCCGCCGAGTGGCCCTGCAGCACCGGCCTGAGGCCCCGGACCAGCGACGGCTGCTGGCCTGGCTGCCGGCCTCCGACTGGCCCGAGGCCCAGCGCGCCGAGCTGGCGGCCAGCCTGGCCCCGCTGGCGGAGCCCTTCGGCCTCCCCTTCCCCGAGCTCGAGTGGCAACACCAGCAGGAGGAGGACTGGAACCTGAGCTGGAAGCAGCATTGGCAGGCCGATCCTGTGGGGAAGCGGCTGTTGGTGCTGCCGGCCTGGCTGGAGCCTCCCGCCGAGCATGCCGCTCGCCTGGTGATCCGCATGGACCCGGGCAGCGCCTTCGGCACCGGCAGCCACCCCACCACCCGCCTGTGCCTGGAAGCCCTTGAAGCGCTCGCCGCCGGTCGCGGCGGCAGCCTGGCGGGCCTGCGGGTGGCGGATCTGGGCTGCGGCACCGGGGTTCTGGGGCTGGCGGCCCTGAGGCTGGGGGCGGACTCGGTGGCGGCGGTGGATACCGACGGGGTGGCGGTGCGGGCAACTGCCGACAATGCACGCCTCAATGGGCTGCACGGCCGTCTGAGCGTGGCCCTGGGATCTCTGGAAGCTCTGGAAGCGCTGCTGGGGGGCCGCCCCGCCGATCTGCTGCTGTGCAACATCCTGGCGCCGGTGATCGAGGCCCTCGCCCACGGCTTCGCCCGGGTGCTGGCGCCTGGCGCCGAGGGGCTCCTGAGCGGCCTGCTGGTGGCCCAAGCTCCCCGCCTGGAGGGTGCCCTGGCCGCAGCCGGCTGGACGGCCACCCTGGCGGCCCGTGAGGAGCGCTGGGGATTGATGACCATCCGGCCGGCGGCGGATGTCGCATAAGGCACGCTGATCTGTACCTTCGTTTTGATTGGGCTTCCCGGCCAGCGGGCCCAGGATCGCCGGGAACCCCCCCGGTCGGATGTATGAAGGGCGGGTCCTACAGGCCCTGCATTCGGGAGCCTGTGAGCCCCAATCCCTTCCATGGCTTCCTACAAGGTCACCCTCATCAGCGAGGCAGAGGGCCTCAACAAGACCATCGAGGTTCCCGACGATCAGTACATCCTCGACGCCGCTGAAGAGCAGGGCATCGACCTCCCCTACTCCTGCCGTGCCGGTGCCTGCTCCACCTGCGCCGGCAAGCTCACCACCGGCACCGTGGATCAGTCGGATCAGAGCTTCCTTGACGACGACCAGATCGAAGCCGGTTTCGTGCTCACCTGCGTGGCTTACCCCACCAGCGACTGCACCATCAAGACCCACGCCGAAGAGGAGCTCTACTGAGCTCCGGCCGGGGGATTCCGCTCCGCCGTCTTCCCTTCACCATCGTTTTCGGCCACCCTTCGGGGTGGCTTTTTCATGGTCTGTGCCTGGTGCTTGTCGCCGGCAGCCCATCCTCACGTCGTCGCAGATCTCCCTCGTGCAGGTGCACTCCGTTCTGGATCCGGGCAGCGAACACCCCAGCCTGGGTGGCCAGTACAGCTACCGCGTGCTCGGCCCCTGCTGCCGCCTGTTTGATCGGGAGGAGCTGCCCTGGCCCTGCTGCCGCCTGGCGTGGCGCAGCAAGGAGCCGAGCTGGCGGAGGGTCGGCCGCCGCTTCGTGGCCGATCTGGCCTCCCGCCGCTGCCCCTCCTACGCGGTGGAGTTGCTTCAGCCGGGCGCCCGGCCCACCCGCACCGTGATCACCCTGTTCCCCCAGCGCATGGGGCCGGAGCTGCAGGAATGGTGGTACAGCCGCCAGCCGGCATCGTTGGACCCGGACAATCGCCTGCCTCCCGCGGCGCCCCTGTCCCCTGGCAAGGCCGTCGACGCCCCCTTCGCGGGCCCAAGGCCCTGAGGGTGATCTCCCCATCAAAAAGCCGGTGCCCCTGAAGGGGACACCGGCCGAGCGAAAAGGCCGGGGGAAGCCCGGCTGATGTGTGGATCAGAAGTAGATCTTGCCGCCGCCCCACTGGATCCCCTGCACCTTGGGGGCCACCAGGATGTAGCCGGCGATCAGCCGCAGGTCCTCGTCGTCGAGATCGCGCATCTTCACGAACACGTCGCTGCTGCGCAGGCTGGGGTGGACGTCGGCGATCGAGTATTCGCCGTCGTAGGAGGTGGGATCCTTCATGAAGTCGACGAGGGCGTCGACGGTGTCGCGGGGCGGGGTGGCCAGGGCGAGGGTTTCGGGGTCGAGGCCCACGTTCTGGTTGGTCTTGGTGATGCCACCGGCGTGGCAGCTGCCGCAGCTCTCATTGAAAAGCTTGCGCCCCGTCTTGACCTCCTTCTCGCTGAAGGTCACGGAGGTCCCTGCCTGCCCGGCGGGCACGGTGAGGGTGGCGGCGTCCCAGCGGGCGGCCGAGGCCGGACCGGCGAAACAGACCAGCAGCGCCAGAGGCAGCACCAGCAGGAGCCGGGTGACGGCACGAACGGCTGAGGAAAGGATGGGGGCCATGGAGGAAGCCGGCGGAAAGGCGGTGAGACCGCGACTGAGACCTTGTATCACGGGGGAGAGGGCCTCCGGAGCGGAATCACGTGAACTGTTGCAGGCTCAGACGGTTGGTTCCACCGCGGCCGCCGGTTCCGGCGGGACGACGTCGAGACTGAGGAAATCGCGGGCCACGATCGTGGCGGGGAAGATCGCCCGTGCTTCAGCCACCAGGTCGTCGGGCGTCATCGGGTTGCCGGGCAGATACCGGGGGCTCAGATGGGTGAGCACCAGCTGCTTCACCCCCGCCTCCAGCGCCGTCTGCGCCGCCATCGTGCTGGTGGAGTGCTGGCGCTGGATCGCCATCTGCGCCTCCGCGTGGGAGAAGGTGGATTCGTGGATCAGCAGGTCGGCCCCCCAGGCCAGCTCCACCGCGGCTTCACAGAACACTGTGTCGGTGCAGTACACCACGCTGCAACCGGGCCGGGGCGGCCCGCACAGGGCCTTGCCGCGGATGATGCGGCCGTCATCGAGGGTCACGGTGCGGCCGGCCTTCAGCTCGGCGTAGACCGGGCCGGGGGGGATGCCCAGCGCCCGGGCCTTTTCCACATCGAAGCGGCCCGGCCGGGGTTTGCGCTCCACCCGATAGCCGTAGGCCGGCACCCGGTGGGTGAGCGGGGCGCAGAGCACCGTGATGTCGTCGTCGTCGACCAGCACGGTGCCGCGCTGGGCCGCCTCCTTCACCCGGTGGATCCGCAGCGGGTAGCCGATCCTGGTGGAGGAGCCGTGCAGAGCCCCCTCGAGGTAGTCCCGCAGCCGGTCGGGACCGTAGAGATCCAGCCCCTCGCCGCAGCTGCCCGCCAGCCCCAGGCTCGCCAGCAGGCCCGGCAGGCCGAACACATGGTCGCCGTGCATATGGGTGACGAACACGCGCCGCAGCTGGGAAACCCGCAGGTCGCTGCGCAGGAACTGGTGCTGGGTGCCCTCGCCGCAGTCGAACAGCCACAGCTCGGCCCGCTGCGGCAGCCGCAGGGCCACGGCCGAGACATTGCGTGACCGGGTGGGAACGCCCGAACTGGTGCCCAGAAAGGTGACCTGCACGCCGGGGGGACGCCTCCGGCGCATGCTGCCACGCAGGCGCCGGTGCCGGGATGGCGTGAGGGGATGGCACTGGTCATGATGGGTGCGTTTTTCGCTTCTGCCCCGTGTGGTTCTCCGCCCCCGGATGGCGCACCGGGTTGCCGGTGGTGCTGATGGCCGGTGCGCTGCTGCCGGCGCTGGTGGAGCTGGCCGCCGACGCCCGGCCGCCGCAGCGGGGGGCACCCGTGGCTGCCGCCATGGCTCTCGCCGCCGATGGCCCCCCCGTGCGGGTGCTGTTGCGGCAGGACGACACCCTGGAGATCACCGCCGCCAGCGGTGCCCTGCGCCTGAGCGACGGCCGCGGCCGGCCGATTCTGGACATTCCCGCCTGGCGGCGGCTCCGGCTGGCGCTGCGCCCCGCCGCCCTGGAGGCGGTGGTGGAGGGAGCGCAGGGGGCTGAGCCACCGCGGCTCCTGCCGCTGGCCCCCCTGTGGCTGGAACCCCTCACCCAAGGGAACCGCACCTCGGAAGCGATGGTCGCCCTGGGTGAGCAGCGCTACCGCGGTCGTCTGTACCTTCGCCCCGACGGGGAGCGCCTCCAGGCCATCAATGTGATCGGTGTGGAGAGCTACCTCCCCAGCGTGGTGGGCAGCGAGATGCCTGCCACCTGGCCCCTGCCGGCGCTGATGGCCCAGGCGGTGGCGGCTCGCACCTATGCCCTCGGCCAGCGCCGCCCCTCGGCCCCCTTCGACCTCAAGGCCACGGTGGCGAGCCAGGTCTACCGCGGCGTCAGCGCCGAAACCGCCTCCACCCGCGAGGCGGTGGCCCGGACCCGCGGCGAGGTGCTCACCTACGGCGATGTCCTGATCAACGCCGTGTTCCACAGCAGCAGTGGCGGCGCCACCGAGAACAGCGGCGAGATGTGGACCCGGCAGCTTCCCTACCTGGTGAGCGTGCCCGATTTCGACCACCGCAGCCCGGTTCGGCAGTGGGAGCAGCGCTACGAGCCCGAGCAGCTGCGCCAGGCCTTTCCCGAGACCGGTGGCGTGCGGGGGATCGAGGTGCTAGCCAAATCCAGCACCGGCCGTATCCGCCGGGCCCGGATCATCGGCCCGTCCGGCGCTCTCGAGCTCAGTGGTCCGGAGCTGCGCCAGCGGCTCGGTCTACGCAGCACGATGG
>JBKDPV010000086.1:0-5925 GCA_046342315.1 Cyanobacteriota bacterium | reverse complement strand
AGGAAGTTGCGATACACCCAACCTGCGAGCAGGGCCCCCAGGATCGGGGCGAACCAGAAGAGCCACAGCTGACCCATGGCCTCCGCGCCGGCCCAGACCGCCACACCGGTGCTGCGGGCGGGGTTCACGGAGGTGTTGGTGACGGGAATGCTGATCAGGTGGATCAGGGTGAGTGCCAGTCCGATCGGCACACCGGCGAAGCCGGTGGGCGCCAGGCGATCGGTGGCCCCCAGGATCACGATCAGGAAGATGAAGGTGAGCAGCACCTCGATGATCAGAGCCGACCAGAAGCCATAGCCGCCCGGCGAGTGAGCGGCGAAGCCATTGGTGGCAAGAGGATTGCTGCCGGACAGAGAGAAGCCCTCACGGCCGCTGGCCACCAGATAGATCACGCCACCGGCGATGATCGCCCCCAGCACCTGGGCCACGATGTAGGTGAACATCTGGGAGCCGGGGAACTTGCCGCCGGCCCACAGGCCGAAGCTGACCGCCGGATTGATGTGACAGCCGGAGATGTGCCCGATGGCATAGACCATCGTGAGCAGAGTGAGGCCGAAGGCAAGAGCAACCCCGAGGAAGCCCAGCCCAAGCGGGTTCTCCGTGGCGGGGCTGTTGTACGGGAACACTGCGGCGAGCACGGCGCTGCCGCAGCCACCGAGGACAAGCCAGAAAGTGCCGATCAATTCGGCCAGGAACTTTCTGGACAGGGGAACAGCTGCCATGCGGTAACAGAAGCAGAGGAAATAACAGTGCCAATGATGACATACCACATGAATCTGACAACCTTCTGCAAGGAAAAGCCCAAGACGGGCCAGGGGCCCTGCTCGGTCCACAGCTGCGCTCCAGCCACAGGTGTGCGGCTCTCCTCACGAGAATCTGCAAAGATTTACGAAAATCTGGACTGGTCAAGCAGTGCTTTTTCTTGATGATTCGCCAGTTGGCTAATGCCGCGGGCGTGAATAGCTTGCGTGCGTTTCCCCACGCCACCCTCCGCTCCGGAGGGTCACCGCCATGTCCCCTTCCCGATCCCCTCTGCATCCCTTGGTGCTCGGCAGCGCCGTGCTTGTGAGCGTGGCAGGACTGGCCGTTCCGGCCCGTGCCCTTGAATCCCAGGAGATGATCGAAACGGCCAAAATCGCCTGCCTGGAGAGCGCCGGCAAGAACGGCTGGCAGACCGAGGTTGCTGAGGTGATCTCTGCCCGCACCCTGGACTCCGACCGGGTCGAGGTGATCTTCAACCTCACCCGCGACGGCAGCACCAAGGCCCGTCTCACCTGCCCGTACAGCATCAGCAAGGGGGTGATGGGCACCCTCGGCGAAGCCGCCGCCGGCGTGCTGGAACCGATCACTGCGCCGGATCTCAGCGTTCCGGTCGACCGCACCAGAGCCTGGTGGCTGCTGCTGCCGATCGGCCTCGGCCTGCTGTCCTGGGCCGCCCTGCGCGCCCGGGATGGTGGTGCCGCGTTGGCCTCAACCGCTTCTGGTGCCGGTGTGGGTGCCCTGCGGGGCGTGGGGGGTGGTCAGTGGCTGGCGGAGGCGGCCGCCCGTGACGGCCTGCTGGAGGTGCGGGAGCACGCCGACGGTTCCTCAGCGGTGCTGCACCGGGTGCGCAACGGCGACAGTGTGAGCCTCACCGGCCTGCGGCGCGGCGACTGGCTGGAGGTGAGCCAGGGTGGCTGGGTGCGCGAGCTCGAGGTGCGCTACGACCGAGCCAGCGTGGTGTTCCGCTGAAGACCTGCCGTCCGGCGGGCAGGGGATCAATGGCAGCGGGCCCGCAGGGCCCGCTCGGCTTCCTCCCGGTCGTCGAAGTGGATCTTGGTGGTGCCGAGGATCTGGTAATCCTCATGGCCCTTGCCGGCGATCAGCACCAGATCGTCGGGGCCGGCGGCGGCGATCGCCGCTTCGATCGCCGCCGCCCGATCCGTCTCCACCTGCAGGTCCGTGCCATCCGGAATGCCGGCCACCACGTCCTCGAGGATCCGGCGGGGTTCCTCCGTGCGGGGGTTGTCGGAGGTCACCACCACCGCATCGGCCAGCCGGGCCGCAATCGCCCCCAGCTGGGGCCGCTTGCTGCGATCGCGGTCACCGCCGCAGCCGAACACGCAGATCAGACGCCCACGGGTGAAGGGCCGACAGGCCGAAAGGGCGTTTTCCAGGCCATCAGGGGTGTGGGCGTAATCCACCAGAACGGAGGGGGCGTGCCGGCCGCCAGGCCCCGCCACCCGCTCCATCCGGCCCGGAACCCCGCGGAAGCTCTCCAGCGACTCCAGCAACCCGGCCAGGGGAATGTCCAGTTGGGCGAGCACACCCACGGCCTGCAGCAGATTCATCAGGTTGAAGCGCCCCACCAGCGGCGAGCGGAAAGTCCCCTGCCCCACCGGGCTCACCAGGGTGCCCGCCACCCCATCGGCCGCCATCTCCAGATCCACGATCCGCAGGTCGGCGGCGGGATCCTCCAGCGAACTGGTCCAGCAGAGGCGGTTCTCCTGCTGCAGCTGTTCCGCCAGCCGGCGCCCCCAGGGGTCGTCAACGTTCACCACCGCCCCACCGCTGAACAGGGGCGGGGAGAACAGCTTCGCCTTGGCGGCGAAATAGTCGTCCATCGTGGGGTGGTAGTCGAGGTGGTCCTGGGTGAGGTTGGTGAACACCACCCCGGCGTAACGGCAGCCGGCCACCCGCTGCTGGTCAAGGGCATGGGAGCTCACCTCCATCGCGCCGATCCGGGCACCAGCCTCTACCGCCTGGGCCAACTGGGTCTGCAGGGTGTCGGCGAAGGCCGTGGTGTGCTGGGCCGTCACGCTGTGGCCCGGCCAGCGGTTCACCAGGGTGCCGAACAGGGCCGCCGGATGGCCGGTGCGGGCAGCCAGATGCTCGATCAGGTACGTGGTGGTGGTCTTGCCGTTGGTGCCGGTCACCCCGATGAGCTGGAACCGTTGGCTGGGTTGCTGCCAGAAGGCCGACGCCAGCTCCCCGGCCCAGAAGGCCACCGGATCAGGGGCCACCAGCACCGGGTCCTCCGGGGAGGGGGGGTCGGCGGCCGCCGCGGCGTTACTGATCACGGCCGCGGGCGCTCCGGCGGCCAGCACCTGGCGCCAGAAGCTGCCGCCATCCACCTGGCTGCCCGGCAGGCCGATGAACAGGGTGCCGGGCCCGACCCGCCGGGAATCGCAGCTGATGCTCTGCAGCTCCGCGTTGGGCAGTGCGGCGGACAGCGGCAGACCCACCTGGTGGAGCAGCGGATGGAGCAGCTGGGTCATGGACGGGCGGTGAGCCGTAAGCGTCCCCTTTCTAGAGCGAATGGCCAGGCTGCCCGCCGGTGCTGTGCCGGCTCGCTCAGCCGACGGCTCCCTCACCGGCCTGAGGCGCCAGAGCCCCCTGACGCCTTAGCCAGTGGGCCAGCCGTTCGCCGTCCAGCCGCGGCGGCACCCGAGGCAGGTCCTGCCAGCCGGCGCCCTCCCCCGCCTCGAGGGCGAGCACGGGAACCGTCAGGTCGTAGCGGGCGCGCAGCGCCGGATCCAGATCGACATCCACCACCCGCAGGAGCACGGGTTCGGGCAGGGAGCGCAGGCGCTCCTCCAGCCCCTCGCACAGGCAGCAGCCCTGGCGACTGAACAGCAGCAGGGAGGGTGCGCTCGCCATGGCAGTCGTCAGTCGGGGACGGGATCGCAGCCGCAAGGCGTGAACGGATGGCAACGGCACAGCCGGCGAACGGTGAGCCAGCCGCCGCGCCAGGGTCCGTGGCGCTCGATCGCCTCCAATCCATAGGCACTGCAACTGGGCACGAACCGGCAGTGGGGGCCGAGCAGAGGCGAGAGCCAGCGGCGATAGGCCCCGATCAGGGCCAGGAGGATGGCGGCCAGGCCTCGGTTTAGGATCGCCAATCGGCGCTGCAAGGTTCAGGCCAGCGGGTTGCATCCCAGCATGACGCCCGCCCCGCCTGATCGGCGCCCTTCCACCCTGCCCATCCCTTATGTCTCGCTACCGCGGCCCTCGCCTGAGGATCACGCGGCGCTTGGGGGACCTTCCCGGTCTCACCCGTAAGTCCGCCAAGCGGGCTTATCCCCCCGGTCAGCACGGCCAAGCCCGTCGCAAGCGCTCCGAATACGCGATCCGTCTCGAAGAGAAGCAGAAGCTTCGCTTCAACTACGGCATTTCCGAACGTCAGCTCGTCCGCTACGTGAAGAAGGCCCGAGCCCAGGAGGGTTCCACCGGAACCAACCTGCTCAAACTGCTCGAGAACCGTCTCGACAACGTCTGTTTCCGCCTCGGCTTCGGACCCACGGTCCCCGGCGCCCGTCAGTTCGTGAACCACGGGCACGTCACGGTGAATGGCCGGGTGGTCGACATCCCCAGCTACCAGTGCCGGGCCGGCGATGTGGTCGCCGTGCGCGAGCGCAAGTGCAGCAAGAAGCTGGCCGAAGGCAACCTGGAGTTCCCCGGCCTGGCCAACATCCCCCCCCACCTCGAACTCGACAAGGCCAAGCTCACCGCCAAGGTGGTGGGTAAATGCGAGCGCGAATGGGTAGCTCTTGAGATCAACGAACTGCTGGTGGTCGAGTTCTACAGCCGCAAGGTCTGAGCCTGCTCCACCGGTTTCGCGCCAGCGCCCGGGGGGCCTGCCGCACCTCAGGCCCCTGCCGCAGGCGGGGGCTTTTTTGTGGATCGACAACCGGCGGCGCAAACCCACTCGCCAGATATCCTCGCAACAGGCTCGGTTTGAAAGACAAGAAGCGAGGAAACGCTGCCCCCGCGATGGCGGTGGCCTCAGGCGCGTGGTTAGCGAAGAAGATGCAGGCAGTGTTCCGACGGGCTTGGCAGATAGCTGGGCTGCACAGTCTGCATCCGCCAACAGCAAAAGACTCCACTGCGAGGCATTTCTGATCGGACTTAGCAATACGTGAACGCTGCCCCTGAGTGGCAGGCAAAGAGTATCTGGTGGCAGAAGTGAACTCGTGGAGGCCTGTCCACTCAAGGGGCTTGTTCGTAGGTGTCGCATCTCCACAGGCAGCGCTTACTGACCTACGCCTCGTCTGCAGAGCTCAAGTCACCTCCGCTTCGCTTCTCACGCTCGCGCTCAACTTCAGACCCAGGGCCGTGACCACTTTCAGGATGGTTTCAAAGCTCGGACTGCGCTCTCCAGACAAGGCCTTGTAGAGACTCTCCCTAGAAAGTCCTGAGTCTCTGGCCACCTGGGTCATCCCCTGGGCCCGTGCAATGTCGCCCAGGGCCTTGGCAATGAAGGCCGCATCACCATCCGCCTCCTCGATGCAGGCTTCCAGGTAAGCCGCCATCTCCTGCGGTGTTCGTAGATACTCGGCGACGTCGTAGGGGGTGGTCGTGGTTTTCATCAGGTCTCCTCCGTCAGGTTGTCTGCCAGCAGAAGGGCCTCATCAATGTCCTTTGCTTGTGAGCTCTTGTCTCCGCCAGCCAGAAGGATGATCAAGGCGGTTCCCCTCTGCAGGTAGTAGACACGGTATCCAGGGCCGTAGTTGATCCGCAACTCCGACACGCCGGCCCCAACAGGCTTGACGTCACCAGGATTGCCGCCGATGAGGCGCTCGATCCTGGCCTGAACCTTCGCTCGGGCTTTCAGATCACGGAGACCCTCAAGCCATCGGACGAACCGCTCTGTCTGGCGGACTTCAACCATACAACAACTGTAGCCTACTGGCTACGGCCATGCAGCGCGGCCTTGCTGGCTCCCATCAAGAAGAACACATCCTTCGAACGCTGGCAGAGGGGGAATCAGCCCATTGGACGCAGTGCGGCAGGCAGTTCAGGTCTTTAGGAGTTTGCTGAAAAACCCGGCCACCTCTGCGAAAATGGTGCAACCGCCCATCTGAGATGCGAGGTCAGCGTGAGCACAGCGGCTCCCTGTTCTCCTACGTCTCGATCGAGGAGCGGATCCCGGCCAGCCATCCGCTG
>JBKDPV010000085.1:0-36180 GCA_046342315.1 Cyanobacteriota bacterium | reverse complement strand
GGTCACCAGCATCAGCCAGTTTTCCGACGTCAAGCCCACCGACTGGGCCTACCAGGCGCTCTCCAACCTGATCGAGCGCTACGGCTGCGTGGCCGGCTACCCCAACGGCACCTACAAGGGCGGCCAGGCGATGACCCGCTATGAAGCGGCCGCCCTGCTGAACGCCTGCCTCGACCGGATCACCGAGGTGACCGACGAGCTCAAGCGCCTGATGAAGGAGTTCGAGAAGGAACTCGCGGTGCTGCGCGGCCGTGTGGATGGCCTTGAGGCGAAGGTGGGTGAGCTCGAAGCCACCCAGTTCTCCACCACCACCAAGCTGCGTGCTGACACCCGCTGGGTGCTCGGTGCTCTGAACTACTCCGGCAACCAGGTCAACGACGATCAGACCTACGGTCCCAACAGCCGAGGCCGCATCACCCAGCTTCCCGAAGCGCTCACGTTCAACTATGACGTGCGGCTGAACTTCGACACCAGCTTCACCGGCAAGGACCTGCTGCGCACCACCCTGCGGGCCGGCAACTTCGCCGACAGCGGCTTCTCCAGCTCCAACACGATCACCCCGTTGGCCAACCTGGATGCGGCGTTCCAGGAGGATTGCGGCACCGGAACCGACTGCGGTGACGTGGTGGCGATCAACCGCCTTTACTACCGCTTCCCGATCAGCAGCAGCTTCACCGCTGTGGTCGGTCCCCGCTTCCGGCAGGATGATGGTCTGGCCGTGCGGCCCAGCGTCTACGGCGCTGACAAGATCCTCAAGTACTGGGACTTCAACGGTGCTCCGGGTGCCTACAGCCAGGTGCTGGGTGCCGGTGGTGCCCTCTGGTGGAAGCAGCCCGGTAAGACTGGCTTCAGTGCCTCCGCCGTTTATGTGTCGGCCAACGGTGACGCCGCCTCCCCCAATGGCGATGACTGCACTGGCTACAACGGCGCCTGCGGCGGTATCGGCAACAGCGCCTCGGCCCAGAGCGGCACTCTCCAGCTGGCCTACACCGGCAAGAACTGGAACCTCACCGGTGCCTACACCTACAACTCCGGTGGTGTGAGCATTGCCGGCACCCCCCTCTTCCGCGATCTGCGGCCGAACATCTATGGCGCCGCCGGATCCGGCCAGGTGAGCTCCTGGGGCGTCTCCGGCTACTGGCAGCCCAGCGACAGCGGCTTGATTCCCTCGATCAGCGCGGGCTGGGGCTACAACACCACCACCTACAACGGCACCGTCGACAGCTTCCTGTCCCTTGATTCGGCCACCAGCCAATCCTGGTATGTGGGCCTGAACTGGCAGAACGCCTTCATCAGGGGCAACACCCTCGGCTTCGCTGTGGGTCAGCCCACCTTCATCACCGGCCTCACCGGTGAGGATGGCGATGACATCGACACCTACGACGGCAACTACGCCTTCGAGCTCTATTACCGGTTCCAGGTCACCGACAACATCGCCGTCACCCCGGCGCTGTTCTGGCTCTCACGCGCCCGCGGTGCCCTCACCAACGCCGGTGCCAGTGCGTCTTCCGCCCTTGACGATCCCGGTATCAGCAACGGCGACACCCTGGGTACCTTCGGCGGCCTGATTCAGACCACCTTCCGCTTCTGATCCAGCTGCGGTCCCCCACGGCTCGTGCCCTCCCCACAAGGAGGGCCTTTTTCATGGCGCTGAGCAGCGCCGATGATGGGGGAGTCCGCAGCGCCTGCCTTGCCGTCGTCCGAGCCCGATCACTACGCCGTGCTCGGGCTCACCCGGCAGGCCACGGCTGCGGAGATTAAGGCCGCGTACCGCTCCCTGGTGAAGCGGCACCATCCCGATGCCGGCGGCGACGAGCGTCGGATCCTGGCCCTCAACGCGGCCTGGGAGGTGCTTCGCGATGGCGAACGCCGCCGCCGTTACGACGGAATCACCAGCACGGCCTCACCAAGCCCTGCGACACCGGCCGCCACATCCACTGCTGCGCGGGGAGGAGGCCTCCGGCGCTCCACCCACCACGATCAGGACCTGGCCGCCTGGCTGCAGCAGGTGTACGTGCCGGTGGATCGCCTGCTGGGCCAGGTGATCAACCCCTTCCCCGCCGCCCTGCGAGCGCTTTCCGCCGACCCCTACGACGATGAGCTGATGGAGGCGTTCTGTCGGTTCCTCCAGCAGAGTCAGGCCCGTCTGGAGAAGGTGGAGACGCTCTACCGCTCCCGGGCCTGTCCGGCCTCCGCCAAGGGCTTCGGGATCAGCCTCTACCACTGCCTCAGTCAGGTGAAGGATGCCCTCACCGAACTGGAGCGCTACACGATGGGGTATGTGGATGGTTACCTCCGCGATGGCCGGGAGATGCTCCGGGAGGCCCGCCAGCGGCGCAGCCGACTGAAGGAGGAACGTCGCCGACTCGACCTCTGACTCAGGCGGCGCTCCAGGGCTCGAGCTGGTCCAGCCGCAGCCAGACGTCGGGTACGGGCCGACGCCAGCGCAGCTGGGCGTGCTCGCCTTTCACCGCCAGGATCTCTCCGGGGCCTTCGAACAGGTAAGCCGGAGGGGCAGGATCGCTGGCGGCGGCCTCCAGGCTGCCGCCATAGACCTCTCGATTAACCCGCACCAGAGCTCCCTTCTTCAGTGCCATGGGTTGGTCCGCGGCCTTGGCTGCAGGCTTGGCGGTCTGCGCAGCAGCGGGGGGTTCGGCCATGACGGAGGCACAAGCTGGCGGCAGGCTAGGACCGCCTGGCGCCGCCTGCCGGTGCGTTCCATCCTCCTGCGCTACCTCTGCGGCGCCCCGGCCTAGCCTCGGCCGATTGATCGGTGGGGAACGGCATGCGTCTGCTGTTGCTGGGCTGTTCGGGTTTCGTCGGCCGGGAACTGGTCCCGTTCCTGCTGGAACTGGGGCACTCCCTCACCCTGATCAGCCGCACGGAGCGTCCCTTCCCCTCCCTGATGGGCGACCGCCTGGTGGCCCTGCGGCTCGATCCCTCCGAACCCACCGCCTGGGAGCGGGACGATCTGCGGCGTGTGCTGGCGGAGGCGGAGGGCGTGGTGAATCTGGCCGGCGAGCCAATCGCAGAGAAGCGCTGGACGCCGCAGCATCTCCAGCTGCTCCAGGACAGCCGTGTGACAACCACCCGCTGTCTGGTCAGGTCGATGGCCTCCCTGCGGCAACCACCCGGTGTGCTTGTAAACGGCTCGGCGGTGGGCTTCTACGGCACCGATCTGGAGGACCGCTTCACGGAGGACAGTGCGGGGGCCTATGACGTGCTGGGCCGCCTCTGCCGCGCCTGGGAGGACGCCGCCGATGCGGCTCCCGCACCTTGTCGGGTAGTGAAGCTGAGGATCGGCATCGTGCTCGGTCCGGATGGCGGGGCCCTCGGGAAGATGCTGCCGGTCTTCCGCAGCGGCTTCGGCGGGCCGCTGGGCTCCGGCCGCCAGTGGATGAGCTGGATCCACCGCCACGACCTCTGCCGGCTGATCGCCACCGCTCTTGAGGACACCTCCTACCGCGGCGTCTACAACGCCGTGTCACCGGCCCCGGCTCGCATGGCCACCTTCGCCGCCACCCTGGGGCGGACCCTCGGTCGACCCAGTCTGCTGCCGGTTCCGGGGCCGATCCTGCAGCTGCTGCTCGGTGACGGAGCCAAGGTGGTGCTGGAGGGCCAGCAGGTGCTGCCGCGGCGCCTGGAGGCCCAGGGTTTCCGCTTCCAGTACCCCGAACTCAGCGCTGCCCTCGCCGCTGCCACCAGCCCAGGCCCCCGCTGATCAAGGCTGCGGCCATCAACAGGCCGATGGCGGGGGTGAACAGGGGCTCCCAGAGCCGCTGGAAGCTGTTGAGGGGCGCATCGATGCCGCGACCGTGCAGCAGCACCGCCAGGCCGAACCACACGGCGCCGGCCACCACCAGGAAGACATTGGCCACCAGCAGCCGATCCAGCAGCTCCCGCAGGCGGACCAGGGGGGTAGTGGCGGGCCCGGTGGAGTTCGATTCAGCCATGGCGTGCCGGGTCGGCGGGCGGAAGGAGCTCCATGATCGCTGCCGCCATCCTCCCGCTGCCGCCGGGGCGGCCAATGCGATCGTGGCCGAGCTGGGCGAGCTGACGGCGCCAGCGCGTTCCCCTCTCGCCGTCCTGCAGCTCCGCCAGCAGGGAGGCCACCTGGGCGGCGGTGGCGGCCAGCACCGCCTCGCTCGCCGGTGTGCCTTCCACACAGATCACCCCCGGCCCCAGCAGCCGGCGCTGGGCTTCAGCGAAACCTTCCGTGAACTGCGGGCCGCGGCCCACCAGCTGCAGCACCGGCCGCCCCAGCCCCACCGCCTGCTCGGCGGCGGTCCCGGCCATCGACAGCAGCAGGTCGCTGCCCGCCAGGATGGCGGCGAAGCCGTCCCAAACCAGCTCCAGCACCAGGCCCCCCCGTCGAAGCAGCGTGCTCCTGCCGCCGGCCTGGTCCGCGACTGTCTCGAGGTGCCAGTGATGCTCTTCCGCCAGCGCCCCCACCCGCTCGGAGCTCAGGTCGCCCACCAGGGCGGCCTTGATCCGCAAGGCTCCCGATTGCTGCAGTCCCACCGGCAAACGGGTCAGCACCGCCAGCATCAGCTCCAGGTTGGCCGCCGCTTCCGGAAGGCGGCTGCCGGGCAGCAGACCCAGGCTGGGGAGCCCCTCAGCCGCCACTGCCAGCGAGGCTTCCGGGTGGGCCTGGGTTTCGAGGGCAACGGGATCGAGGAAGGGGTTGCCCAGGAAGGTCACGGGCCGGCCCAGTTGCTGGCTCAGATCCACGGCCGTGAGCGCATCGCGGCTCCACACCGCCAGGCAGCGGCGTTGCCGCAGCAGGGGGCCCGCCGGCCAGGGCAGTCGCAGCCGGCCCTCGTAATGGCTTGAGTAGGCCACCAGATACACCGCAGCAGGCCGGCCAGTGAGCCAGGCCCCCACCAGGGGCACGACATCGCCCACCGCCAACACCAGATCGAAGCGACGCCGGTGCCGCCACAACTGCCAGGCCTTCCCCAGCATGTAGAGCACTTGTCCCTGGAGCAGCTCCGTCAGCCTTCCCCTCAGGCTCGTGTAGCCCAGACCGCCGGTGCTGAACTCGCGCGTGTTGCCCAGCAGCGGCACACCAGCCTGCCGATAGGCACGGCCATGACCCACGAGGGGAAGGGCAGCCACGGCCACGCCCCTCTCCAGAAGCAGGCGGGCCACCAGGGCGCCGCTGAGGTCCTCCCCGTGGCCGTTGCTCAGCAGCAGAACGCGGCTCAAGCCTCCAGCCAGGCCTTCACCTTCTCCAGGGCCTGCCAGCCGGGTCGGCGCCGCAGGCCGTCGGCGATCGAGTCGTTGAGTTCGGTCGCCAACTCCGGCGCGATCTGGACCACGCGCTGCACCATCTCGATGTGCTCGCGCACCCCCTTGGCTCCGGTCTCGAGCATGGCGACGCTGAGGTTGATGCGGGCCTGGGGATCCTGGGGATTGAGCCGCACGGCATTGCGGGCCGACGTCAGGGCGTTGCGGGGCTGGTCGAGCAGCAGCTGCAGCCAGGCCAGGCATGTCCAGCCTGCCGACTGCCGCGGCGACTGGGCCGTGATCGTGAGGAAGTCGTCAATCAGCTCCTCGGGAGCTGCTCCCTGCTGATAGCGGGCGATCGCCTGATCGAACAGGGAAACGGGTGCGTCCTGGGCGTCGTCAGGCGCGACGTCGGTGGTGGCGTCCGTCATGGCGGCGGTGGGCAGGCAGGGGTAACTTCAGAATCCCACGCCGGCTGTAGGGGGCTCAGACAGCAAAGGAGCTGCCGCAGCCGCAGGTCTGGGTGGCGTTGGGGTTACTGAAGTTGAAGCCGCCTCCGATGAGGGCGGTGGAGAAATCGAGCTGCAGGCCGTAGATGTAGAGAAGACTCTTGGGATCACACACCACCCGGAAAGCGGGCCCGCTCGCCGGCTCGTACGCATACACCTCGTCGTCGTCGCGGATGTCGGCGGCAGAGACGAAATCCATGGTGTAGCTCATGCCGCTGCAGCCTCCGGAGCGCACCCCCACCCGCAGCACCGCCTCCGGACCCTGCTGCTGCAGCAGCACACCCAGTTGCTTCATGGCCGCTTCGCCGATGCGGATGCCCTTGCCATCCACGCCGGTGTGGGCGGGACCGGGAGCCGACGCCGAGGGGGCTTGTGCGTCGAGGGTGGAGGGAGCGGCGGGAGCCGCAGCGGTGTCGCTGCTCATGGGGAGGATCGTGATTCGGAACACCTGCGCGCACTCTATGGAGGGCAAGCCGTCACCGGCTGGGCGGTCGTCTCCATAGAGTCATGCCCACGTGATTGGAAGCAGCAGGGTGCGTGTCGCCATCGTGGGTGCGGGTCTGGCCGGTCTGGCGGCTGCGGTGGATCTGGTGGACGCCGGCCACCGGGTGGATCTCTACGAAGCGCGTCCGTTCATGGGCGGCAAGGTGGGCAGCTGGGTGGATGAGGACGGCAACCACATCGAGATGGGGCTGCATGTGTTCTTTTTCAACTACGCCAACCTCTTCGCCCTGCTGCGCAAGGTGGGTGCCTTCGAGAACCTGCTGCCCAAGGACCACACCCACCTGTTCGTGAACAAGGGCGGCGATCTGCGGGAACTGGATTTCCGCTTCCCCGTCGGGGCCCCCTTCAATGGCCTCAAGGCCTTCTTCACCACCCCCCAGCTCGACTGGGTCGACAAGCTGCGCAACGCCCTGGCCCTGGGAACCAGCCCGATCGTGCGTGGTCTGGTGGATTACGAGGGCGCCATGCGGGTGATCCGCGACCTCGACCGGATCAGCTTCCAGCAGTGGTTCCTGGGCCAGGGCGGCAGCCTGCGCAGCATCGAGCGGATGTGGAACCCGATCGCCTATGCCCTGGGCTTCATCGACTGCGAGGCCATCTCGGCCCGCTGCATGCTGACGATCTTTCTGATGTTCGCCTCGAAAACCGAGGCCTCCAAGCTCAACCTGCTCAAGGGATCGCCCCACCGCTGGCTCACAGGTCCGATCCTGGCCTACATCGAGGCCCGCGGCGGCCGCCTGCATCTGCGCCACCGGGTCACCGAGGTCCGCTACGAAGACACCGCAACGCCCGGCGGCCCCACCCAGACCCACGTCACCGGCCTGACGCTCGGCACACCCGAGGGTTCGATCGAGGTGGAGGCCGACGCCTATCTGGCCGCCTGCGACGTGCCCGGCATCCAGCGGCTGATCCCGGCGGACTGGCGTCGCCATCCCCTCTTCAACGATCTCTACCGGCTCGAAGCCGTGCCCGTGGCCACGGTTCAGCTCCGCTACAACGGCTGGGTGACCGAACTGGGGGACGAGCCGCAGGCCGCTGCCCGCCGCAACGATCTCAGCCAACCCGCCGGTCTCGACAACCTGCTGTATACAGCTGATGCCGATTTCAGCTGCTTCGCCGACCTCGCCCTGGCCAGTCCCGAGGACTACCGACGCGAAGGCCTCGGCTCGCTGCTGCAGTGCGTGCTCACCCCCGGAGATCCCTGGATCCCACGCCGCACCGAGGAGATCGTGGCCCACACCGATCACCAGGTGCGGGAGCTGTTCCCCTCGGCCCGCTCGCTCACCCTGGTGTGGAGCAACGTCGTGAAGCTGGCCCAGTCGCTTTACCGCGAGGCTCCTGGCATGGAGCCCTACCGGCCCAGCCAACGCACCCCGGTGGCCAACTTCTTCCTGGCCGGCAGCTACACCCGCCAGGACTACATCGATTCGATGGAAGGGGCCACCATGAGCGGCCGGTTGGCCGCCGCCGCCATTCTCGAGCGTCCGGCAGAGCTGGCCTCCCATCCGGCCGTGGCAGCGGCAGGAGTGTCCTGAGATGGGCCGCTGGCTTGAGCACAGCGTCACCACCGAGATCGAGGCTCCGGTGGAGCGGGTCTGGGAGATCTGGAGCGATCTCGAAGCGATGCCGCGCTGGATGCGCTGGATCGAATCCGTGATCGCGGTGAAGGGGGAGCCCGATCTCACCGACTGGACCCTCGCCGCCCAGGGGTTTCGTTTTCACTGGAAGGCCCGCATCACCCGGCGGGTCGAGGCCCAGCAGCTCCACTGGGAGTCGGTGGGAGGACTGCCCACGAAGGGGGCGGTGCGGTTCTATCCCCAGAGCCCGCAGCGAACGGCGGTGAAGTTATCGGTGAGTTATGAGTTGCCCGCCGTTCTGGCGCCCCTCATGGAACCAACCATTATGGGCGGCATTGTCACCAGGGAACTTCAGGCGAATCTTGATCGTTTCCGGGAATTGGTCGAGCGTGGCTGAGATCCGCACTCGGGCTGTTTTCGCCCTGGTTGCTCTTGGGTTGCTCAGCGGTTGCGCCGGGTCTGCTCCCCCCGATCCGGGAGCCCAGGTTTCCCCCCCTCCGCCACCGGCGCCGGCGGCTGCTGTGGCGGGTGCCTCCGCACCCCCGCCAGCAGCCCCCACGGGTCTGGTGCCCCTGCCCACGCCGCGTCAGGTGATCGCCTCCCTGCCCGTCGGCCGCCGCGATCCCTTCGCCTCCCCACTCCCGCCCTTGCGGTCGCTGCCCACGGAGGCTGTTCAGGGTGCAGGGGCCGCCACAGCAACCGGCGAGGCCCGTCCTGCAGCCGGCGCCCCGGTGGCTGCGGAGGTTGGGGGCGTCCCCCGCGCGGGACGCCCCCAACCTCCGCAGCCTCTCACCCTGCCGCCCGGCTTCCGGGTCACCGGCCTGATCCGCAGTGGAGGCACCAACGAGGCGATTGTGGAGTACGGGCCCCTCAGCGGCAGCCTGCGTCCAGGTGATCGAGGCGGACGCACCACCGATCTGCTGCCGCGTGGCTGGAGTGTCGCCTCCGTCGATGTGAACCGCGGACGTGTCACCCTCCAGCGCGGTCCGCAGCGCGTCACGGCTGAGCTCTGAGCACCGCCATGCAGGCCGCCACCAGCCCTTCGAGGTCGTGCGGGCTGGCTTCGGCATCCACGCGGCCGAGCAGCTCCCGACAGCGGACACTCGTCTGCGGGCCGATCGACACCAGCCGCGTGTGGGCCAGGCAGGTCGGCCAGTCGTCGCCGAAGGCCTGCTCCAGCAGGTGAACGATGTGACTCACGGTTTTGGCGCTGCTGAAGGTGAGGGCATCCACGTGCCCCTGGCTCAGGGCCAACAGCGCGTCGCTCGGAAGCCCCTCAGGACAGCGGGTTTCGTAGGCCGGCACCTCCACGACACGGGCACCTGCCTCGCCGAAGGCCTCGGCCAGCACCGTGCGGCCGCCGCTCTGCACCCGGGGCAGCAGCAGCCGTAGTCCCCAGCCCGACACCGGGAAGTGCTCGATCAGACTGTCGGCCACGTAGGCGGGCGGCACGAAGTCGGCCGGTGCACCGATCTCTTCCAGGCAGCGGGCGGTTTTCCGGCCCACGGCTGCCAGCCGCAGGCCGGCCGGCCGGTGGGCCAGGTTGCTGCCCCGGCGTGCCAGCCGTTGCTGCACCGCCTCCACCCCGTTGGCGCTGGAGAACACGATCCAGTGGAAGGTCTCCAGTTCGGCCAGGGCGTCGTCGAGGGGACCCCAGTCGTCGGGAGGGGTGACCACCAGGGCTGGTAGGTCGATCACCGCGGCTCCCGTGGCCGTGAACAGGCGGCGTGCCTCCCCGAGCTGCTGCTCGGCGCGGGTCACGGCGATCGTGCGGCCGGAAAGGGGCGGGGTGCCCTGGGGCGGCATGCTCATTCCGCTCTCTCCAGCTGCACGAGTTCTCCCACCCGCCGGGCCAGGTCGCTGGCTTCACCGCCGCGACCCTGCTGCTCCAGCAGGCGGATCGCCGTGCGGAAACCGCTGCGGGCTCCGGGGAGATCGCCTCCCAGCAACAGGGCGACCGCAAGGTTCTGGTGGGTCTCCGCGTGATCGGGGTCGAGCTGGGCTGCGCGGTGGTAGGCCGCGATCGCCGCCGCGAGGCGCCCTCGCTGGCGTTCGATCAGTCCGAGGTTGTACCAGCCCAGGCTCAGTTCGGGACCGGCTTCGATGACGGCGGCGGCGGCGGCGGCGGCACCCTCCAGATCGCCGTCGCGCAGCAGCAGGGCCGCCAGGTTGAGCGACGCCGCCAGGGTGAGGCGGGGATCGAGTGGCAGGGTCAGAGCCTGGCGGTACAGCGCGGCGGCGGTGGCCGGCTTCTGCGGGGCCTGGGCGATCGCCAGGTGCAGCAGCAGTTCGTAACGCTCCGGATGGGCCTCCGGTGGGCAGTGGCGCAGCCCCTCCTCCAGCAGGGCGATGCCGCGCCCGCGATCGCCCTCGCTCACCTCAAGGCCTCCGAGCTTGGCGCAGATGTAGGGATCGCCAGGCCGTTCCGCCAGGTCGGCTTCCATCGCCGCGCGCAGCCGACGGGCCTTGTCCCCGCTGGCCAGCCGTTCCACTTGGTATCCCCCGTGAGCCAGGGCCGGCACCGGGCAGTGCTGGATCCGCCAGTGGGGTTCCTGGGCCAGCAGCTCATTGACGCTGTCGTCGACCATCGCGTGGTACGGCCGGCTCCAACGGAGGCCCGGATGGCGGCGGAACAGACGGCTCACCGCCGAGTAGGGGGATTGCCGGGCCCCCTCTTCCCGCCGCAGCAGGGTGATCAGCAGGCTGTCCGGTGTTGCCATCAGTTGGCGCAGGGGCTCGCGGGCCTCGGGCAGGAGGCGCTCGTCGGCGTCCAGCACCAGCACCCAGTCGCCGTTGGTCTTGGCCAGGGCATGGTTGCGCGCAGGGGCGAAGTCACCGGGCCAGGGCAGGTGATGCACCCGGGCGCCCCAGCGTTCGGCCACTGCCACCGTGCCGTCGCTCGATCCGGTATCCACCACGACGATCTCGTCAACAAAATCGGCCGCCGAGCGCAGGCAGGCTTCGAGGTTCTCCTGCTCGTCGCGCACGATCATCGAGAGACTGAGCATCGCGCCGCGGTGGCCAGGACCTGGATGCCGCGAGCCTAGGCGCGCTGCCGGATGTCCAGGCCGGCCGGGGGGTTCAGTCGGTGAACCCGCCCTCACCGCAGCCTTCGCCCAGCCCCAGCATCCCGAGAAGCTCGGCCTGGGCCAGGGGCATCTGGCCCGGGCTCCAGCCGGCGGGCAGGTCGGCGGGCAAGAGGGGCTGGAGCGCCTCCCAGAGGTAGGGACTGCCGTAGACCGCCAGCCCTGCCAGGCGGCCCGTCGCCAGCAGCTGGGTCACGGCAGCCGCCCAGGGCTCCTGGCCGCCACCGGCACTGCCGCGGAACGGGTTGCCCCGCACGAACAGCTGCAGAAGAATCGGTCCGCACCCCAGACGCTCAAGGGCGAGCGGGGCAGCAGGATCCTCCGCAGCCCCCCGCCAGGGGGAAGGGCTGCGTCCCTCCAGCAGGCAGCCGCGGAAGCCCGCTGCCTCCGGCAGCGTCAGGGCCGGGGCGCTGGCCCCGAGGAAGGGACAGATCAGGGCGGTGTCCACCCGCACCAGGTTCACGCCCCCAGATGCCGGGAGCTCGACTCGTCCCCCCTGGCGCTCCAGCCCCGTGCGCACCAGTTGGAGGCCGAGCTGGCGATCCGCAGGATCCGGTCCGGAGCTGAGCGGGCCCAAGGGAGCTGACACGCTGGCGATCTCTGGCGGCGCCACGGTCGCCAGTGCCCGCCGCCGCCGCTCCTGTGCGGCCTCGATCCGCTCCATTCCCAGGCGCCCCGCCTCCACGGCGGCCACGATCGCCTCCAGAGCCTCGTCGGCATCGGCGGGCATCAGCACCAGATCAGCCCCGGCCTCCAGTGCCAGCACGGCAGCTTCACCGGCGCCCCAGCGGCCGGTGATCGCCTCCATCACCAGGGCGTCGGTGACCACCAGGCCGCCGAAGCCCAGCTCCTCGCGCAGAAGATTCGTGAGCACCGCCGATGAGAGGGTGGCGGGCCGCACCGGATCGAGGGCCGGCAGCAGCAGATGGGCCGTCATCACCGCTGCCACGCCCGCTTCGATCGCCGCGCGGAACGGCGGCAGTTCGATCGTCTCCAGGTGCTCCCGGTCGTGGGGCAGCAACGGCAGCTCCAGGTGGGAATCGGCGTCGGTGTCGCCATGGCCGGGGAAGTGCTTGGCGCAGCCCAGCACGCCTTCCGCCTGCAGGCCGCGGCAGAAGGCGGCCGCCAGGGCACCGGCGGTGGCCGGATCCTCGCCCCAGGCCCGAACGTTGATCACCGGGTTGGCCGGGTTGTTGTTGACATCGCAGACCGGCCCGAGCACCCAGTTCAGCCCCACGGCCCGGGCCTCGCGCCCGGTGCAGCGCCCGTAGCGCTCTGCGGCTTCCAGAGCCGCCTGCGGGTCCCGGGCATGAAGCCGCCCCACCGCAAGGGGGGGCACCAGCCAGCTGGCCCCTTCGAAGCGCTGGCCCACGCCCTCCTCCACGTCGGCGCATAGCAACAGCGACCTGTCCCCGGCCCAGGCCTGCAGCTGGCCTGTGCGCAGCCGCAGCTCGGCGGCGCTGCCGCCCAGCAGGATCACACCCCCCACCCCTTCCGCCAGCAGGCGCTGCAGGTTGGTGTTGTCCAGTTCCCAGCGGGGCCAGCGGCGCTGCTCATCGGTTAGGTGGCCACTGGCACGCACCACAAGCAGCTCGGCCACCCGGCGGTAGAGATCGGTGGGAAGGGGTTGGAAGGGTGTCATGGCGGCAGTGCCGGGGTCAGGCCTTGTCGTCCGCAGGGGCGTCATCGTCTTCGGCGTCCCCGTCGAGGTCGTCGTCGCTCAGGTTGTCGCCCTCGCCGACATCCTCGGCGAGATCGCTGCTGAGGGGGATCTCGCCCCGTTCACGTCGTTCCTCTTCCAGCCGGTTCAGCAGCCCCAGCACCGCGGTTCCGCGTTCCAGTCCCCGGTCGATCTGGAACACCACGTCCGGCGTCCGGCGCATCTTCAGGCGGCGACCAAGTTCGCCCTTCACGTAGCTGCTGGCGGCCTTCAGCCCCTCCAATACCTGCTGTCGTTCCTCCTCGCTGCCCATCACGCTCACCCGGATGCGGCAGTGCTGCAGATCCCCTGCCACTTCCACATGGGTGACGCTGACCATGCCCTGATGGACCCGCTCGTCGCGGATGCCGTTCACAAGAAGCTCACTCACTTCCCGGCGGATCAGGGCCGCCACCCGCTCGACCCGACGGCTCTGCGCCATAGCTATGTAACGGGAGCTGGGCTCACCATGGCACGCAGCACCAGCACCACACTCAGCAGGCCGCTCACCAGGGCCCCCACCATCGCCACGGCGGTGACCGGGTTGCGGCCCCGCTGGGCCAGGGGCTCCACCACCGAATTCAGCACACCCAAGCCGAAGGCGATCAGGTAACGCGGGTAGCGCGTCACGTTCACGAAGAAGTCCCTCATCTCGGCTCCGTTCCGTCGGCGTGGTGCTGGCTACTCTGCCGCCCGAAGGCCCCGCGGCGCCGATCGGCTCCTCCCCTCCCCATGGACCTGTACCAGTTCCGTCACTCCGCCTTCTGTGAAAAGGTGCGCCTGATCCTGCGCGTGAAGGGTCTGCTGGCCACCTTCAAGGAGGTGGTGCCCGGCATCGGCCAACTGGACCTGTTCCGGCTCTCCGGTCAGCGGCAGGTGCCGGTGCTGGTCGATGGCGCCACGGTCATTGCCGATTCCACCGCCATCGCCCTCCACCTCGAGGAGGCCCATCCCCTGCCGACCCTCCTGCCGGTGGACCCGGCCGCCCGGGCGCGCGTGCTTCTCCTGGAGGACTGGGCCGACACCGCTCTGGCGGCAGGAGCGCGTCTTGCCCTGCTGCAGGCGGCCGCCGCCGATCCCGTGCTGCGGGGCGCCCTGCTGCCTGAGGCCACCCCCGCTCCCCTTCGGCGGCTGGTCGGGGGGCTGCCGGCGGGGTTCCTCGCTCCGCTGGGCGAGGCTGTGGGCGAGGTGCTGGGTCAGAACGAGGCTCGCCAGCTGCGCCGCAACCTTGAGCAACTCACCTCCCTGGTGGCCCGTCAGCCCTACCTCGAGGGTGGTTCCCTGAGTCTGGCCGACCTTGCGGTGGTGGCCCAGCTGTCGCTGCTCCGTTTCCCTGCCTCGGCCGGGGCTCCGCTGGCCGGTCGCGGGGTACCGGGCATCACCGACCATCCCGAGTTCGCCCCCCTGTTCCAGTGGCGCGATCGCATCCTGCTCGAGGTCGGTGTCGACTGATCCGCCGGGGTGCCACCAGGATGGGAGCTCTCCGGAGCGCGGCATGTCCGATCCCCTCCTACGGGAACTCGATCACTATGTGGTGCTGGAGCCCGGCGGCCAGGAACGCATCCTCTCGGCCTCCGAGACCCAGGAGTGGCTGCAAGCCCACCTGAGCGCCCTCGACGAGGTGCCTGGCGATCTCGCTGGCCTCGCCGATGTCCGCGACCAGGCCACCCGCTTGCTGGACACGGCCTGTGAACTCGATCTGGGGCCCGGTCTGGCGATCCAGTGGTTTGCCGTACGGCTGGAGCCTCCGCACTGAGCGGCCAGGCTCCTGCCTGCCCAGGCTTCAGTTCAGGGACGGTGTGATGCGGCCATCCCCATCCACCAGGCTCACCGGCATCTGCGGCGGGGGAGGCAGTTCCCTGAGGATCGTGGGGAGCGTGGCCAGAATCTGGGCGGCCACAGCCTGCGGTGCCCTGCCGTCCTGAGGGATCGTCAGATCGGCCTGGGCGTAGAGGGGCCGGCGCATGCCGAGCAGGTCGCGGAGGCGAGCGGCGGGATCGGGATCGTTCAGCAGGGGGCGGGGGGTGGGATCGTTCCGCAGCCGCTCCAGAAGCAGATCCTCCGGTGCGTCCAGCCATACCACCAGGCCCTGGCGCAGGTGCCCCCAGTTCTGCGGCCGGGTCACCACTCCGCCGCCGGTGGCCACCACCAGCCGCTGGATGCAGGCGATCTGATTCAGCACCTGGGTCTCGAGCAGGCGGAACCCCTCCTCGCCCTCCTCGGCGAACACCTCGGGAATCGAGCGCCCCGCGACCCGCACCAGGGTGTCGTCGGCATCAAGGAAGGTGTAGCCCAGGGCGTCGGCCAGCGGGCGGCCCACAGCGCTCTTGCCCGCGCCCATCATTCCCACCAGATAGAGATTCAGTCCCTGCAGTCGGCGGGCCAGGGCCCGTGGATCGGAATGATCTTCACTGGGCTGGTCGGTGGGGAGCATCGGCGCGGTCGGCGGCCCATCAACCCCTGTTTCTAGGATGGTGCTCCCAGGTTCGTCCCGTCATGACCGCCACCGGGGCGTTCCCGAGCGCCCGCCCTGCTGACGCGCCTCCCGACGCCAACCTCCACGCCCACGGCCGGGGCCGCCCCTGCGTGATCACCCGCCGGGCCACGTTCAGTGCCAGCCATCTCTACCGCTTGCCGGAACTGAGCGAGGAGCAGAACCGGGCCCGCTTCGGGCCCTGCAGCCGGACACCCGGCCACGGTCACAACTACGAGCTGATCGTGGCGATGGGGGGTCCCCTCGATGGCGACGGCATGGTGCTCAACCTTTCGGAGGTGAAGCACGCCATCCGCCGTGAGGTGATCGAGCCGCTCGATTTCCGCTTCCTCAACGAAGCCTGGCCGGAATTCGATCTCACTCTCCCCAGCGGACGCCTGCCCACCACCGAGGCCCTCGCCCTCGCCATCCGCGACCGCCTGCTCCCCCATCTGCCGGTGATGGGGATCCGCCTTTACGAACAAGCCAACCTCTGGGTCGACGTGCTCGTCGGCTCCTCACATCCGCCCATGGAAGCTTTCCTCTCGATCCGCACCCACTTCGCCGCCGCTCACCGTCTGGCCCGGCCCGAGCTGAGCCAGGCCGAGAACGAGGCGATCTACGGCAAGTGCGCCCGCCCCCATGGCCACGGGCATAACTACCTGCTCGATGTCACCGTGAGGGGACCCATCGATCGCCGCACCGGCATGGTCTGCGACCTCGCCGAGCTGCAGAAACTGGTCGACGACCTTGTGGTGGAGCCCTTCGATCACACCTTCCTGAACAAGGACGTTCCTCATTTCGCCACCTGCGTGCCCACGGCGGAGAACATCGCTCTGCACATCGCCGACCTGCTCGCCCAGCCGATCGCCGCCGCCGGTGCCCGTCTGCATAAGGTGCGGCTGCAGGAGAGCCCCAACAACGCCGCCGAGGTGTTTGCCGAAACGCCAAGGCTCGAGATGGTGCCGGCTGCCCTCGAAGCTCTTACCGGCGTCTGACGCCGTCCTCGTGCCGGAATCACTGGGCAGTCCCTGGCTGAGGCTCGTCCTGGCGGTCAGCCTCGATGGCCGGCTGGCTCCCCCCGAGGGGGGAGCCGCCCAGCTGGGGGGGGTCGGTGACCGCCGGGTGCTCGAGGAGGCCCTCGCCTGGGCCGACGGCTGCCTGATCGGTGCCGAGACCCTTCGCCGCCACGGCACCACCTGCCTGATCCGTGGGCCGCATCTTCTCAACCTGCGGGCTCGGCAGGGGCGCTCCCCCCAGCCGGTGGCCATCGTCGTGAGTCGCCGAGGCCGTCTGCCTCCTGATCTGCCGTTCTTCCGCCAGCCCCTTGAGCGCTGGCTTCTGGTGGCCGAAGAGCCCGCCGAGCCCCCAGCGGACTTTCAGCGGACTCTTGCCCTTGCGGACTGGCCTCCCGCCCTCGCCCAGCTGGGTCGGCTCGGATTGGAGCGGGTCGCCGTGCTCGGTGGATCCGGACTGGCCCGGTCGCTTCTTGCGGCGGATCGGCTCGATGAACTCCAGCTCACCCTCTGCCCGCGGCTGTTGGGCGGCAGCCATCTCTGGCTGCCGCCCGGGTCGTCCGCGCCGGCCGCTGCCTCCTGGGAACTGAGAGAGTTGCGAGCCCTGGGCGGCGACGAGTTCCTGGTGCGTTACGTGCGCGAATCCTGCGGATCAGGCCCGGAGAGATCCTCCTCCTGGGGCGCGATCTCCTGGTAATAGTCGTCGAATTCCTGGTTGAGCGTCCAGAGCCTGCTCTCCTCACGGTGGGGAGACTGCCGTGCCGGGGTCTCCTGGCCCATCCTCTCGCGCTCTTGCTGCTCCAGCCGGCGCTGGCGCTGCAGCCGTTCGATCTCCTCCCACTCCTCCCGTTCCTGAGCTTCCCGCTCCAGTTCCTCCTCGCGGATGGCCCGCCGACGAGCCTCCTCCTGGGCACGCCGCAGCTGGGAGATGCGCTCATGGACTTCCCGCTCTTCCCGTTCCTCCTCCCGTTCGAGCGTCAGGAGCGACCGGCGGGCCTCCCGTTGCATTCGCTGCTGACTCAGCCACTCGATCCATTCGCTCAGCAGGCTCTGATCCTGGCCGGGACGGCGAGCACCGGCCGCGAAGGCGATGGCCATGCATGCCGCGATCGTGCCCATCCTCAGGCTCTGCACGATCGCGGTCCACAACTCGGCGGGCGTCGGGCCCGCCAGCTGCCGCCTGGCGGCGTTGCGGGCCTGGTCCAGGCCCTCCAGCAGATCCCCGCGCAGTTGGGGCAGGGGACGGGTGAGGTCGGTGGGGGCCAGCCGTGGTCCGTCGTTGCGGGCGAGGTTCTGCTGCAGCTCCTGGGGGCTGCGGGCCGCCAGGACCACCTGCCGCAGTTGGGCGTAGCGCTGGTCGGCCTGTCGCAATTGCCCGGCCTCGGCGGCAGCCTGACCTTCCAGGATGCGCAGGGTGGCGGCAGCGTGCAGGGGAATCAGCAGAACCATCAGAAGAGCCGCCGCCACCGCCAGCTGCTGCACGCTCCTGGTGAGCCGCGCCAGCAGTGGTTGTTCCGGCAGCAGGTAGCGGGCCAGGTGGATCAGCACCAGGCCGATCAGCGGAAAGCCCACGTTGTTGAGCACCGAACCCACAAACAGCCGCTGCCAGCGAGGCTCGAACGGCTGGGGCGGCAGCACGTCACTCAGCACCGTGGTGACATAGATCACGAAGAAGCCGAGAGCCGCGGCCGTCAGCAGGGACGCCACGTTCGACTTCGAGGGCCGTGGCTCCACCAACGGCGGTGCATCGGTCGGGTCCTCGGAAGCGAGCATCACAGGCGGCCGTTATCGCCTGACCCTATCGAAGCCTCACGGAGTCCTTCGCCCGGCGAAACGGCGACCCAGCTCCCGCAGCGGCACATCCCGCAGGCTCTCGCTCGGCAGGCCGAACATCCTGGCCAGGCATCGCTTCACCACCGCCTCGCTGTCATCGCCGAAGCGCCCCCCCAGCATCTCCGTGAGCACCCCCAGGCCCCGCCCGCTGGCATCGGTCTCCTCGATCAGGCAGCGGCTGGTGGGCCCGGCGATCTTGCGGCAGGGATCCCTCAGGGTGCGCTCCAGGTCCTCCTGACCTCCGGCGGCGGCTTCCAGGCACACCTCGGCCAGTCGTGCCTCCAGCTGGGGGCGGATCAGCATCAGCACCGGTCGCATCAGGCCCGCACGGGCAGGCGGCATTGTCCCCAGCACCAGGCTGAAGCCGGCGGCGAGCGGCAGGAAGAGGGAGAACGGCCGGGCCATGGGGAAGTCCTTGGGGGCTCTGGCGGAGGTCGTTCCCGTTAGTTTTGCGCGCACCCGAACCCGCCGCGTTCCCGGCCATGGCCGAGCTTCACATCCGCTGGTATCGGGCCACCGGCGAGCTCCCGCGGCAGCGCTGGCAGGAGCTGCTGGCCCTCAGCCACGGAACCGGCGCCGATGCTCAGCCCTTCTTCAGCTGGAACTGGCTGGATCACCTCGAGCGCAGCGGCAGCATCGTGCCGCGGGAGGGCTGGCAGCCCTGCCACCTGGGTGTGTGGCGAGGGGAGCGGCTGGTGGCGGTGGCCCCTCTTTACCTCAAAGGCCACAGCTACGGCGAGTTCGTCTTCGACCAGTCGTTTGCCCAGCTGGCCGACCAGCTGGGTCTTCGTTACTACCCCAAGCTGCTCGGCATGAGCCCCCTGAGCCCGGTGGAGGGTTATCGGTTCCTGATCGACCCGGACGAAGATGAGCAGGCGCTCACTGGAGCGATGTTGGAGGCCATCGACGGCTTCTGCCGGCACAACCGGATTCTCAGCTGCAATTTCCTCTACGTGGATCCGCGCTGGCGGCCTCTCGCCCAGGCTGCCGGCTGCGCTACCTGGCTCAACCAGCAGGGACAGTGGAGCAATCCTGGCCATCGGTCATTCGATGACTATCTGGCGGGCTTCAATGCCAACCAGCGCCGCAACATCCGTCGTGAGCGTCGTGCCGTGGCCGCCGCTGGACTCACCGTCACCCCGCTCACAGGAGAGTCGATCTCGGCAACCCTGCTGGAGCGTGTCCACGTCTTCTATGCCCGTCATTGCAGCCGTTGGGGCCCCTGGGGCAGTAAGTACCTCACCGAGTCCTTCTTCACTCAGGCCCCCGATGAGGTCCGCCGACAGCTGGTGGTCTTCAGCGCCCACCAGCAGGGCGGCGATCCGCTCCAGCCGCTGGCGATGTCGATGTGTGTAAGGGGCGTGGAGTCCCTCTGGGGGCGCTACTGGGGCAGTGACCTTGAGCTGGAGAATCTCCACTTCGAGGTCTGCTACTACGCCCCGATCGAGTGGGCCATCCATGAGGGCATCCAGCGTTTCGATCCCGGCGCCGGTGGCCGCCACAAGCGCCGCCGCGGTTTTCTGGCCGAGCCGCGCATGAGCCTGCATCGCTGGACGGACCCACGCTTCGATGCCCTGCTGCGCCAGTGGCTGCCGGAGGCGAACCGGGCGATGGAACAGGAGATCGAGGCGGTCAATGCGGAACTGCCGTTCGCGGCCACAGTGCCGGCTCAGCCGGGGCAGGCGGCGTCTGAGCTCGACCCCGGCGTCGAAGCCGCGTCAGGGCAAAGGCTCTGAATGGCTGGCCAGGCCATCCGCGCGTCCGCCTTCCGGGGGCCTGACTGCCCAAGGGCCGGGGCGGAGGTCAGGAGGGAGGTGGTCAATGCCGCGGAAAAACCCTCGCGGTGCCTGTTGAACCCAGGGCCTGGTCCAGCAGTTCCGATGCTCAGGCGAAAATCCCTGAGACCCCGCCGGCCGTCCGACTGGGGAAGCACGAGGCGGAAGTCGCTGACACTCAGCGGCTGGAACGTAGGGCTGTTGGGATCAATCAGCTGCCTTACCCCCAGTTCGGAGGCGAAGTCCCTCACCGAGCCGAACGCCGAAGGGCGTGCTCCTGGCTGCACAACTTGAGGTCGACTCCTGTCAGCTGAGCCCTGGACAGTCGGAAGAGTCTCCGGGCCCGTCGAGGAACCGGCCCCAGCGGGGGCGAGCGGGTCGTTGGCGCCGTCCGGCAAGGAGGGGGCGAAGAGCCCCAGCGGATCTGCTGCAGGAGCCTCGGGCGCTGTCCCGGTGTCCAGTGCAGATGGCATCGACGTGGCTGGCGGTGTCGACGACTCGCCCAGCCCGGTGGCCGAAGAGGGCTGGATCTGGGCAGTGGCCCTGGGCAGAAGGCACAGAGCAAGGCCCGCGATCGCTGAGGCAAGGCGGAACCGAAGCTGCAATGCCATGGGCGAGAGGTGGTTGAAGGGCTGGGCGTGCCGTGCTCCGCTGTCCAGGAAGCATGACCACCAGGTTAGGTCTCCTGTTGAACCTGAGGCGTTGCACGGGTCTGGGGAGATGCTGATCCGGTCCCTACGATTTCTCCATGGCCCAGAATCCCAGCCGCCCATCTCTTGAGGAGCTCGACGACTCCCTGTCGCAGCGGTTCATCCACCTGGATCCCGCCGGCTACTTCCTGATCCGCGTGGATGCTGGTGCTGGTGAGCTGGTGGTGGAGCACTACGCCAACGGTATCGATGAACGTGGGCTCGCAACCGACCCCGAGACCGGCGAGGTTCTGGCCTGCCGCGGCGGAGAGCCTCGCCAGCCGCGTGCGGTGTTCCGTGGCCGGAGTGCCAAGGAGGTGGGTATCCAGCTGACCGAGGGGGAGGGGCAGCAACCTCTCAGCCGGCTCGACCATGCCCTGTATCTGGGGCGTGAGCTCCAAAAGGCGGAAGGATGTCTGGTGCAGGGCCTCCTCTACGTTCAGGACTGATGGCCGCAGACCTGGTTGCCTGTCAGGCCGGCTGCAGCTCCCGGTCGGCCTGACGGGGTGCCGTCGGCGGATCGGGAGGCAGGGCCGCCAGTTGGTCCTGGATCTCCCTGGTGACCACGCCGCGGTACTCCTGGAAGTGCTCGTTATGGGCCAGGGTGACCAGGAACTGCTCAAAGTTCTCTGGGTTTTGGCGGGCGATCTTGGCGAGCGATGTCCAGAACCTGAAGCGCGTGTCACGCACGAATCCCTGACGCCAGATCACGATGGCCAGGGCACGGATGTCGGTCCAGGTGGGCAGGGTGGCCTTGCCCAGAGCCACGCGCTTCACATGCTTCTGCCAGCGGGGCTTACCGACCTTGGTGTAGTAGTGGGTTACTCGATCGATGTAGGCGTTCGGTTCATAAAGCCGGCAGAAGGCATCCACGTATTCGTTGGCGATATCGCGGATCGGACGGGTGGGGACGAAGTTCAGCAGGTTGGTCTGGTTCACTCCCTTGGCATCGGTCTTCTCCTGGATCAACCGACCTTCCTTCTCGAGGCGGTGCCAGAGCCCGGTGTTGGGCAGGGCCTGCAGCATGCCCATCATCGCGGCGGGAATGCCGGTGCGGCTCACGAAGGTCACGATGCGATCGCCGGCGCCGGTCTTCTCGCCGTCGAAGCCGATGATGAAGCCTGCCATCACCCGGATGCCGTAGGAGGTGATGCGGTCCACCGATTCCTCGAGCGAACTGCGTGTGTTCTGATGCTTACCGGCGATCGAGAGACTGGCTTCGTCGGGGGTTTCGATACCGAGGAACACCGAGTCGAAGCGGCATTCGGCCATCATCAGCATCAGTTCCTCATCGGAGGCGAGGTCCACGGAAGCTTCAGTTGCGAAGCTGAAGGGGTAGCCGTGATCAATCTGCCACTGCTTGAGGGCCGGCAACAGCAGCTTGGCGTTGCGCTTGTTGCCGATGAAGTTGTCGTCCACCAGGAAGATGGAGCGGCGCCAGCCGAGGTCGTAGAGGTATTGGAGTTCGGCGATCAACTGCTGAGGAGTCTTGGTGCGGGGCTTGCGCCCATAGAGAACGATGATGTCGCAAAACTCGCATTGGAACGGGCAACCCCGGGAAAACTGCACGCTCATCGAGTCGTAAGCGTCGAGCTCGAGCAGATCGAAGCGGGGGATTGGGGTTGCCGTCACGTCGGGCTTGTCGCCATTGGCGCTGAAGCGACCCTGCTTCTCGCCGCGCTCGATCGCCTCTACGAACTGGGGCAGGGTGATTTCACCCTCATCGAGCACCTTGAAGTCGGCCAGTTGGAGCTCGGGTGCATCGGGCGTGGAACTGGCGAAGGGGCCGCCCACCGCCACAGGCAGGCCCCGAGCCTTCGCCTTGCCGATCTGCACGGCCATGTCGGCCTTCTGCACGATCATGCCGGAGATCACAACCAGTTCGGCCCACTCCCATTCGTCATCGCGCACCTCGCGCACGTTGCGGTCAACCAGTTTCATCTCCCAAGACTGGGGAAGCAGGGCGGCCACCGTGACCATGCCGAGGGGCGGAAGCAGAACCTTGCGATTTACGAGTTCAAGGATCTTCTCGTAGCTCCAGAAGGTCTTGGGAAACTCGGGATAGACGAAAAGGGTGCGCATGCGGGTCGGCGGCGATCGTGTCGGCGGAGAACGGAGCCTGCGCGGCGTCGGCTGAGCCGGATCCGGAGTGTGGCAACCCTAGGCCGTCCGCTCCGGCTTCGCCGTTTTCGGGCCTCCTTTCTGCTGTAATACCCCGGTCCTTGTTCTTGCAGGCCATGGGAGCTGCGATCTATCTCGCGCTTGTGGGCGGTGGTTTGGTGGCCGCTTTCGCGATCACCGTCGTCCTGCGTGGCGTCAAGCTGATCTGAGCTCGCCCGGCGTCAGGCGTAGTCCGCTATGGCGCTTCAGCTCGACCACCCCGATCACCAGCCCTGAGCTCCCCAGCAGGGCAAAGCAGGCAGGCAACCCAAGGGCTCCCGTCAGGCCTGCGGCCACCAGCCCGCTGAGGCCACCGCCACCGAGAAAGGCGATCTGGCCGAGTCCGGCCATGCGGCCACGCATCTCCATCGGGGCCCCAACCTGGCCGATCAGATTCACCCCGGCCAGAAGGCTGGCTGTGCCGGCACCGATCAGGAAGGCCATCGACAGGGCCAGGGGCTCGGCCAGCCATCCGAGACGATCCGGTTGGGCGAGGGCCATCACCACCTGGGCCAGCCCGGTGAGCACGGTGCAGCCTCCCATCAGCAGGCCGGGCCGCTGGCTGAGCCAGCCGCTGTTCCTCTGCAGCACGATCCCCCCGAAGATGCTGCCGGCGGCCAGCACACTCGTGAACCATCCCAGCGCCTGGGGCGAGGGGCCGAGGATCCGGGCCGCGATCAGAGGGGCCAGTCCAGGGTGGAAGAAGCCCACCAGGCAGCTCAGGGCCGTGAACCGCAGCACATGGCGCAGGGTGGACCCGCAGGTTCGCCAGGCCGTGGCCATGCTGGCCGCCGCCCCGCCGCCGCTGCGTCGTTCCATTGCGCCGTGGGGATGGAGCAGCCACAGCAGTGCCACGATCGGCAGCAGATAGGTGGCCGCGTCGATCGCCAGCGCTCCGGCCGGCCCCTGGAACGCCACCAGCCAGCCGCCCAGGGGCGGGCCCACGAGCTTGCCCACGTGGAACACCACCGAGAAGCTCGCCAGGTAGGGCGCCAACTCCTCGGGCCGCTCCACGAGCAGGGCGGCGTATTTGTTGCGGGCTGCGAGTTCGTAGCTGCTGGCCACTCCCACCAGCAGGGTGCTGACCAGCAGGACGCCCATCTGCAGCGCCCCGGCCAGCAGCGGGATGGCCAGCGCCGCGAGAACGGCGGCTGCGAACAGTCCCCACTGGGCCCGGATCAGAACCCTGCGGCAGCCCAGTCGATCGGTGAGCACCCCGGCAGGTCCGCTCACCAGAAGGCTCGGCAGGGAGAGGGCGGCGAAATGCAGGGCGAGCAGCAGGGCGCTGCCGCTTCCCTGCATCAGGATCCAGCCCTTGGCCGTCAAACCGGCGAACGATCCGGCGGTGCTCAGCCCCGAGACCAGCAGGAAGATGCTGCGCTGCTGGGCCGGGGTCAAGCGCCCGTCCGTCGGGCAGCGAGCGCCTCGCTCACCATCGCCCTGGCTCCCACCACTTCCCCGATCAGGTCGTAGGTGTCGGCGGCGTTGATCCGCACCGGCACCATGGTTCCGGGGGCGGCACAGAGGCCGCCTTCCCCAGGAAGCACCCGGACCTCCCCATCCACCTCGGGGGCGTAGCGGGCGCAGCGGCCGAGCATCTCCCCGGTGCTGGGGTTCTCCTGCTCGATCAGGACATCCACGATCCGGCCCACCCAGGCGGCGTTGCGTGCGGCGGCGATCGGCTGCTGCAGGGCCATCAGCCGGTCCTTGCGCTCCTGGGCCACTTCGGTGGGCACGGGGTTGGGCAGTTCGGCGGCGGGGGTGCCCTCCTCCGGCGAGAACGTGAACACGCCTACGTGGTCGAACCGCTGTTCGGCCACGAAATCCAGCAGGTGCTGGAACTGCTCCTCGGTTTCGCCGGGGAAGCCCACGATGAAGGTGGTGCGCAGCACCGCATCGGGCAGCTGCTCGCGGATGCGCCGCAGCAGGCCGCCGGTCACGTCGGCCTGCCAGGGGCGGTTCATGGCCCGCAGCACCTCAGGATGGCTGTGCTGCAGCGGCAGATCCAGGTAGGGCAGCACGTTGGGCACCTCCCGGAAGGCCGCCAGCACCTCGGGGGTGAGGCCGGTGGGGTAGGCGTAGTGCACCCGGATCCAGGGGATCTCCACCTCCCCGAGGGCCCGCAGCAGTTCCGCCAGCTTCGGTTTGCCGTAGAGATCGAGACCGTAGTTAGTGGTGATCTGGCTGATCAGCACCAGCTCCTGCACTCCCTGGGCTGCCAGTTGCCGGGCTTCGGCCACGATCGATTCGATCGTGCGCGAGCGCTGGTCGCCGCGCAGGTGGGGAATGATGCAGAAGGCGCACCGGTAATCACAGCCCTCGGCCACCTTCAGATAGGCCACCGCCTCGCTGGTGGTGCGGAAGCGGGGCAGGTGCTCATCGCCCACGAAGGTGGGCACGGCACTCACCTGGTTCACCCGTTCGCCGGCCTCCACCCGCTCCAGCACGCTCACGATGTGCGGGTAGTCGCCCGTGCCCACGATCGCTCGGGCTTCCGGCAGGCTCTCGAGCAGTTCCTCCTGGAAGTGCTGAGCCAGGCAGCCGGCGATGATCAGTTCCTTGCCCTGCTCCGCCAGTTCCACCAGGGTGCGCACCGACTCCTCGCGGGCGTCTTGGATGAAGCTGCAGGTGTTCACCACCACCACCTTCGCTTCGCTCTCGTCGGCGCTCACGCCGTAGCCGGCCTGGGCCAGCAGGCCGAGCATGTGTTCGGTGTCCACCCGGTTCTTCTCACAGCCCAGGTGCGCGAAAGCCACCGTGGGGCGCGCAGCGGCATCCGGGCCGGCGCCAGCGGCAGGCGTGGTCGGGCCTTCGGGCATGGTCAGGGTTCCGGCGACGGGCCAATCCACCACCCTATGAAATCGCCGGCGACTGCGAGAATGACGCCACTGTCGCCCTCACCCGTGACCTCCACCCGTCTGGCCAGCCGCCTCCAGACCCGCCGCCGCAGCGACCCGGGTCTCCGCTGGGCCCGTATCGCCATGGCCGTGCTGGCCACCGTGGGCGCCATCGATACCGGTGCCATCACCCTCAAGCGCTGGGGGTTGATCGGGCCGCTGAGCTGCCCGGGCGGCGCCGATGGCTGCGACAAGGTGCTCAACAGCGCCTGGGGAAGCCTCTTCGGCCAGCCCTTGTCACTGTTCGGCTTCCTGGCCTATGCCGCGGTGGTGCTGATGGCCGTGCTGCCGCTGGTGATCCGGGGCGATGCTCGCAGCGCCCTGCATGAGCGCAGCTGGTGGGGGCTGTTCCTGGCCAGCACCGGCATGGCGATCTTCAGCCTCGTGCTGATGGGGGTGATGGTGTTCCGCATCCAGGCGTTCTGTGCCTTCTGCGTGCTCTCGGCCGTGCTCAGCGTGGCTCTGCTGGTGCTCTCCCTCATCGGAGGGGAATGGAGCGAGCGCGGTCCGCTGATCTTCCGCGGGGTGCTCACCGCCCTGGCGGTGGCGTTGCTAGGTCTGGGCTGGGCCAGCGCCGTGGGCCGGCCCGACACCGGTGGGCTGGCCAAGGGCATGCCGATTCCGGTCACCACCGCCAGCACCCCCGCCACGATCGCCCTTGCGGAGCACCTCACCCGCCAGGGCGATGTGATGTACTCCGCCTATTGGTGTCCCCACTGCCATGAGCAGAAGGAGCTCTTCGGCAAGGAGGCCGCCGCCAAGCTCAAGGTGATCGAGTGCGCACCCGACGGCTACAACAGCCAGGCCCAGCTCTGCGAGACCAAGGGGGTCAAGGGCTACCCCAGCTGGGAGATCAGCGGCAAGATCGACTCCGGTGTGAAACCCTTGGCCAAGCTGGCTGAACTGAGTGGTTTCCGGGGGGCCTTGCCCAACTAGGCCCAGGACCTGCTAGCAGATCGCCCCCTCTGGCAGGTCGTCCACAGGGGCAGTTCCAGGAGGTGCACCCCTGCTCTGGAGCGTGTGACACCTCCAGAACGGCTGCGACGCAGGCGTATCGATCCTGAAGTGGCCCCCTCGGCTCTCACTGCGGAACAGGGCAGCTTCGATCAGCTGCTCGGCCAGTACCAGCCGCTGATGCAGGTCCTGGACCCGCAGCAGAGCATCGCGACCTCTTCCAAGCTCCAGCACCTGGCCCGGTTCGAGATCCCGCGCCAGCCTCAGCAGCTTCTGCTGTTGCCAGCGCTCCCGCTGCTGGCGCACCCCGCCCAGGGCCCCTGCCAGATCGGAACCTTTCCGCTCGACCCCGGCCACCTGCCAGCACAGCTGGCGCAGGGTGCTGACCGCCTCCGTGGTGTCGACCGATTCCACTGCCCCAGGCTCCCGCTGCCGTACGGTTTCCGTGCGCAGCGGCGGCTGGAGGGGTTGCAACTCCAGGTTTCGCAGCCGACGGGCGAACACCAGGCATTCCATCAGCGAGTTGCTCGCCAGACGGTTGGCGCCGTGGACCCCGGTGCTGGCGACCTCGCCCACGGCGTAGAGACCCGGCAGGGAGGTCGCGGCATTCAGGTCGGTGGCGATCCCCCCCATCCAGTAGTGGGCGGCTGGAGCGACCGGGATCGGGGCACGGGTGGGCTCCAGCCCGAGATCCCGGCAGCGACCCAGGATCGTCGGGAACTGGCGCTCCAGCCGCTCGCTGCCGACCGGCCGCATGTCCAGCCAGAGGTGCTCCACACCCTGGGCCTGCATGCATCGGGCAAGGGCGCGGCTCACCTGGTCCCGCGGCGCCAGGTCGCCGCCGGCGAGCCCGGCCACCGGGCTCCGTCCCCGCTGGTCCACGAGCCGGGCTCCTTCGCCGCGCACCGCCTCACTGATCAGGAAGTGGGGCGCCCCCGGCAGCATCAGGGCGGTGGGGTGGAACTGCACGAACTCCAGATCGCGCAGCCTGGCTCCCGCGGCCCAGGCCATCGCCACTCCGTCTCCGCTGGCTTGGGTGGGGTTGGTGGTGTGGGCGAACAGATGTCCGCCGCCGCCACAGGCGAGCACCACAGCCCCACAGCGCAGCCAGCGCAGCCGCTCGCCGTCCAGCACCTGTAGGCCCACGCAGCAGCCCGCCTCGATCCAGAGCTGCAGCGCCGGCATCCCCTTGCGCAGCACGAGCCTGGGGCGATGGAGCACCGCACGCTCAAGGGCATCCACCAGGGCGCCCCCGGTCCGGTCCTGGGCATGCAGAACGCGTCTGTGGCTGTGGGCAGCTTCCAGGGTGGTGCTGAGCCCCTCGCTGTTGCGGTCGAACGCCATGCCGAGGGAGAGCAGCCGTTCGACGCAGGCCGGGGCCTCCCGCACCAGCACCTCCACGGCGGGCCGGTCGCACAGGCCTGCGCCGGCCCTGAGGGTGTCGGCGATGTGGCTTTCGAAACTGTCGTCGGCTCTTGTCACGGCCGCGATACCTCCCTGGGCCCAGCGGCTGGCGGAAGGCGGCTCGCGGCTCTTGCTCAGCAGCAGCACCCGCAGGCCCTGCGGCAACTCCAGACAGGTCATCAAGCCAGCGGCGCCGCTGCCCACCACCACCACGTCCCATTCCGACGCCAGGGGTGCCGCCGGCGGCGCAGCCGCCGCGTCGTCGACCATCGGGTCCGCGCGGAAGAGAGCCGAGCCTATGGGAGCGTGCGCCGCGGCGCACGGCCCGGCAAAAGCCGCCAGCGGGAGCACGGCGGCCAGGGGTGGTCAAGCCAGGGAAGGGTCAGCGGTAGACGCCGTCATTGATGCGATCGAAACCTTCGTTCAGAGCGATCGAAGGCGGGGTCACCGTGAAATTGCCCTTGTACTTCTCGAACAACTCCTTCTGGCGCTGGGTCAGGTCGAGCTTGAGGACGTCGTCGACACTCTCGTAGGGACCACCCAGCACGATCTTGCCGGCCAGGGTCGGGTACATACCGGGGTACTGCTGGAAGCGGCGCACCGAGGAGTTGTTCAGGTCCACTTTGCCGACAGTTTCGGCGATCTTGTCGTCGGCGACATTGCGCCGCACCTCATCGGCGAACGCCGCGCCCGGCAGGGCCAGCCCCATCAGCAGACCCACCATCACCACACCACTCATCAGCCAGGCGAGCAGCCGCTTCATCACGAACTCCGCAGGAGAAGGGACAGAGAAACCAAGAGACAGGCGTTCCAGGGGAGCGCCGGATTTCAACGTTACAGACCACCCGCCTTTCGACTCCAGGCCGGTTCTCCGCCTTTTGCAGTTCTTAGGACCGAGGGGCTGCTCAGGGGCCCGGACCTTCAGATCAAGCCGCTGAGCCGCGGAGCCAGCACGGCCGCGGCAAGGAAGAGGCCGTCTACAGCAAGAGTGGTGGCCAGGGTGGCGGCCGCCACGTCGGCGGCCTGGCCCCGACCCCGCAGGCTCCGACAGAGGATGAGCAGGAGCACGGCGAATCCCGTCACCAGACTCAGGCCGAGAGGGTTCATGACCTGATCGCCGCAGATCCTGAGCAGGCCAGCGGCCTCCTCCGGAGAGGCCTGCAGCACTGCCACCCAAGACGGCATCAGCCCGATCAGGGCGATGGCCCCGTCGGTGGCTGCTGTTCCGAGCAGGGAGGCCAGGTAGAAAGCTCCGGCCAGGCGCCAGCGGCCAGGAAGGCCCGCAAGGGCGAGCGGAAGGGCGAAGGCCTCGATCGGCAGATGCCACACCGGATGCAGGCGGAACCAGCCCCAGAAAAGGGTGCCTCCCAGCCAGCTGCCGGCAAAACCCACCAGCAGAGCTCCCAGCCCGCGCCGGTTGTCGTCGTCGGATCTCTCAAGCGCAACCCCGGTGCTCAGAAGCACCGCCGTGAACAGAACTGCAGCCATCGGGGCCTGGCGCACCCACGGGGCCTGCACGAACACCGGGCCTGCCACCAGCAGGGCGGCTGCGAGGGGAAGCAGCGGCGGCGCCATGCTCCGCGAGGAGGGAAGCACGGATCGCAGGGCGTCCGTCGAGGAAAGGCTGGTCGGGACGCCGATCACCCGGATGTGAAGAAAGTTGGCCAACCTTAAGGGGCCTGGGGGTTGGCGCCGCGCCGGGCGCGGCCATAGGTTCGGCATCCGCGTCATCGCTCTCATGCCCCTTGTCGCCACGGCCGACCCCCTTCCTCTGGGGGTGGCCTGCTGGCATGCCCTCGTGCTGGGCGTGGTGCAGGGGCTCACCGAGTTCCTGCCGATCAGCAGCACGGCCCATCTCAAGGTGGTGCCGGAGGTGCTGGGCTGGGGGGATCCCGGCGTCGCCTTCACCGCGGTGATCCAGCTCGGCAGCATCGCAGCGGTGCTGGCCTACTTCCGCCACGACCTGCGGGAGGTTTTCCATGGCATCGGTAGGGCCTTCCGCCACGGGCAATGGTCGGATCCATCTGCGCGTCTGGGGGTGGCGATCGTGCTGGGGACGGTGCCGATCCTGCTGGCCGGAGTGGCCCTCAAGCGTTGGCTGCCTGATTACGAGTCTTCGGAGCTGCGCAGCATGGTCTCGATCGGTGTGGTGTCGATCGTGATGGCGCTGCTGCTGGCCCTGGCCGAACTGGTCGGCAGCAGGCGGCGCCAGCTCGATCAGGTGGCGCCGAGGGACGGGATCCTCGTCGGTCTGGCCCAGGCCCTGGCCCTGGTCCCCGGCGTCTCCCGATCGGGCAGCACCCTCACGGCGTCTCTGTTCGACGGTTGGCAGCGTCCGGCCGCTGCACGCTTCTCCTTTCTTCTTGGCATCCCTGCCATCACCCTTGCGGGCCTGGCGGAGTTGAAGGCTGCCTTCGCCTCCGAGGTGAACGGAGGGCCGATTCCCACCCTGGTGGGGGTGATCTCCGCCGGCCTGGTCTCCTGGGCTGCCATCGCCTGGCTGCTGCGCTTCCTGCAGCAGCACACCACGTGGATCTTCGTTGTCTACCGGCTTCTGTTCGGGTTCACGATCCTGATCTGGTTTCGCCATCTCGGCGTCTCCGCACCCTGAGGGCCGCCCGCCACACTGGAGTCAGGTCCCAGTTGCCCGCCTCCTGTGTGGAATGAGCCTTCCGCTGGCATTGCCCTGGCCGAGCTGGGCACGGAACCAGGATCCCGACTCCCCCAGCCCGCGATCGTCGCTCATGTCGAGCCGGATTCGATCGGGGAGCAACTGGGTTTCCAGCCGGGCGATCGGCTGCTGAGCATCAACGGCATCCGTCCGCGCGATCTGATCGATTTCCAGGTGCTCCAGGGCGGCGAGGAACTGACCCTGGAAGTCGAGGATCCGGACGGCAGCCTGCACGTCGTCGAACTGGAGAAGGATCCCGATGAGGGGCTTGGCCTGGGCTTCACCGAGGCATTGTTCGATGGTCTGCGGCAGTGCAACAACCGTTGTCCGTTCTGTTTCATCGATCAGCAGCCTCCAGGCCATCGCCGCAGCCTCTACCTCAAGGACGACGATTTCCGACTGAGCTTTCTCTACGGCTCCTACCTCACCCTCACCAATCTCAGCCCCGCCGACTGGCAGCGAATCGAGGAGCAGAGGCTCTCCCCCCTGTTCGTTTCGGTGCATGCCACCGACCCGGAACTCCGCAGCCGCCTGCTGCTCAACCCCCGGGCCGGCCAGCTGATGGAGCAGCTGCGCTGGTTCGCCGACCGGCGGCTGCAGATCCACGCTCAGGTCGTGGTGTGCCCCGGCCTCAATGATGGCGAAGCCCTGGCGAGGACCTTGCGCGACCTGGAGGGCTTCGGATCCGGCGACTGGCCGGCGGTGCTGTCGGCTGCTGTCGTTCCGGTGGGGCTCACCCGCTTCCGCCCAACAGGGGATCAACTGCGTCCCGTGACGCCAGCGATCGCTGCTGCCGTGATCGACCAGGTCGAACCCCTGCAGGAGAGCTTCCTGAGAACCATGGGCAGCCGCTTCGCCTGGCTCTCCGATGAGTGGTATCTGATGGCGGGCCGCCCCCTCCCCCCCCGACCCGACTACGAGGATCTGCCCCAGCGGGAGAACGGTGTCGGCAGCATCCGCGGCTTCCTGGAGGAACTTGATCAGGCCACCCGCACCCTGCCGCGGGCTGTATCCCAGCCCCGGCGCTTCAGCTGGGTGGTGGGCCGGCTCGTGGCCCAGGCCTTGAAGCCTGTGGTGGACCGGCTCGACGCCGTGGAGGGCCTGAAGCTGATCCTCCACGGCCTGCCCAGTCCTTACTGGGGGCAGGATCAGGTGGTCACCGGCCTGCTCACCGGCGCCGATCTGATCGAGGGACTGTCCGGCCGCGACCTGGGCGAGAGGTTGCTGCTGCCCCGGGTGATGCTGCGGCAGGGGGACGATGTCTTCCTCGACGATCTCTCGCTGGCCCAGGTTCAGGCCGCTCTGCCGGTTCCGATCCAGCTGGTCGGAGGGGCGGACGATCTGGTGGCCGCGTGTGTCGGAACCACCGATCGTGTTGCCTAAGCTCTGCGGATCCATTCGGTTCGGGTCGTGAGGCGACATCAGCTCCTGCTTGCCGCCCTGGTACTGACCCCGGCCCTCACGGCTCTTCCCCTGCCCCTGCGGGCTCAGGTCAGTCCGGCAGCTTCCCCCGCCGCCGATCCAGTTCCCGAGCCTCTGGCGTCTCCCGGGGCTTCCCCTGCTCCAGTGCCACCGGCCGCGGCTGCCGGTTCCGCTCCCCGCGGAGCGGATGAGGTGCCTCTCGCCCCGGTCACCAAGGGAGATCGCCCCCGATCCGATCCCAGCGTTCTCCCTCCACCGTCCACGCAACTCCCACCAGGGCTGGGAGATCTCAAGGGTCCCCGCTCCCTCGAACTCCCCAATCGCCCGGCCCAGGTGCGCATCCGCGAACTGCGGCCCCTCGGGCTCACCGACGTGGAGACCCTGGCCGAGGTCAACAATCCCAACCTGAAGGCCCTGGCCATGCAGGTGGAGCAGGCCCAGTCGAATTTACGGGCCCAGATCGCGCTCTGGTACCCCACCCTCGATCTGCGGGGCAGTTCCTTCCCCACGTACACCGGCGGAGAGAACTTCGGCACTACCGGTGGTGGCAGCGGCTCCAACCGCACCATCACGAGCATCTGGCAGATGCAAACGGCCCTCGAGGCCCGCTGGGCCCTGATCGATCCGAGCCGTACCCCCACGATTGCGGCCGCCCGCGATGAGTTCGAGAAGGCCAAGAACCAGTACCTGATCGGCCTCCGCGACCTACGCCTTCAAGCGGCCCAGATCTACTTCGATCTCCAGCGCGCCGACGAACGGGTCAGGATCGGCCAGGAGTCGGTGCGCGCTTCTCTGGTGAGCCTTCGGGACGCCCGGGCCCGCTTCCAGGCCGGCGTTGCCACCAAGCTCGAGGTGCTGCAGGCCGAAACCCAGCTCTCCCGCGACCAGCAGCTGCTCACCACCAACCTGGCGGAGCAGTCGGTGGCACGCCGCGCTCTGGCGGCCCTGCTGGATCTGCCCCAGGACGTCAGCCCCACCGCCAAGGACCCTTCCGTCGTGGTCGGCACCTGGCTGCCCTCCCTGCAGGAGAGCATCGTGGCCGCCTATGCGTTCCGCGAAGAGCTCGATCAGGCGTTGCTCGACATCTCGATCGCCAACAGCAGGGCCAACGCCCAGCTGGCCCAGGTCCAGCCGTTCCTGAACATCGTCAACACCCTCAGCGGTGGCCGATCCTTCGGCTATCAGAACGTCAACGTTGACCGCGTCGGCCAGGCCCCGATCACCAGCGAGGAGGGCTGGAACGTCGACAACACCGTCGGCATGACCTTCTCCTGGCGTCTCTTTGACGGAGGCCGCGCCCGTGCCCTTTACCGCCAGCAGAAACAGGTCGCCGAGGAGAACCGCTTCCGCTTCGCCGACCGCCGCGACAACATCCGCCGTGAGGTGGAAACCAGCTTCTACGAACTGGAGAAGAACAACCGCAACATCACCACCACCGCACAGGAGGTGGTCTCCGCCAGGGAGTCCCTGCGCCTGGCCCGTCTCCGCTTCCAGGCGGGCGTCACCACCCAGCGCGAGGTGGTCGATACCCAGCGCGACCTCACCCAGGCCGAGGTGCGCCATACCGACGCCATCGCTGACTACAACCTCCGTCTGGTGGAGCTTCGCCGACGCACCGGTCTGGATCTGATCGCCCTCTGCCGCCAGCCCGAGCTGCCTGCCGGCAAACCCAGGGTCCAGGGTGTCGGTGACGTTCCGATCGAGCCCCGTCCGCTGCTGCCGGCCTGCAACGCCGACAACTCCCAACGCCCCTCCCCCTTCTCTACCCCTTGAGCGCTTCCCCCCGCCCGGGCCTGACCGTTTTCACGACCCTGCGTCTTGGCCTGTTCCAGGCCTGTCTGGGTTGTCTGGCCGTGGTCTTCGCAGGGATGCTCAACCGGATCATGATCAGCGAGCTCGCCTTCCCCGGCTTGCTGGTGGGGGGTGCCTTGGCTTTTGAGCAGTTCGTCGCCCCCGCCCGTGTTCTGTTCGGTCAGTTGTCGGATCGCCACCTACTCGCCGGGCGGCGAAGGGTTCCCTATGTGCTGCTGGGCGCGTTCCTGTTCTGCCTGCTGGCCGTCATTGCCGTTCCCCTGATCTTTCACGTCGGGGTTTTGCTCCCCAGCGGAGATCAGCCCCGGCTGGGTTTCGCGATCGCTGCCCTCTGCGGCCTGTTCGCCCTCTATGGGCTTTCGGTCTCGCTCGCCAGCACCCCGTACCTGGCCCTGGTGATTGATCGCACCAGCGAAGCGGAGCGGCCCAGGGCGGTGGGCCTGATCTGGTGCATGCTCACGGTGGGCATCGTGGTGGGGGCCATCGCCATTTCCATCAGCCTCCGCTCTCTGGATGGGGTGAGCGATCCGGAGGTGCTGGAGCCGGTGCTGATGCGCTTCATGACCACCCTTGCCGGGATCGTTTTCGCCCTCACCGTGTTCGCCACCTGGGGGATGGAGGCTCCACGCCAATCGACTGCCTCTTCGGAGGCGCCGGACTTGCACCGTGAGGATGCCGTCACCCTGCGTCAGTCGTGGGCGCTGATCACCTCCAGCCGCCAGGTGCTGATCTTTTTCGGCTTCCTGATCCTGTTCACCCTCGGTCTGTTTCTGCAGGACCCGATCCTCGAGAGTTACGGGGCCCAGGTGTTCGGCATGCCGATCGCCGCCACGGCCCAGCTCAATGCCTTCTGGGGAATCGGCACCCTCGTGGGGTTGCTGGTTGCCGGCCTCTGGATCGTCCCGCGACTGGGCAAGCTCCCCACGGCTCGCCTGGGCTGTCGGCTGATCGCGGCCGCGTTGTTTCTGCTGATGCTGTCCGGCCTGTCGCGCAGCGTTCCGGTTCTTCAGCTCGTCATGCTGCTGTTCGGACTGGCGGCCGGTGTGGGCACCAACAGCGCCCTCTGTCTGATGCTCGATCTCACGCTCCCCCAGGCGGCCGGCACCTTTGTCGGAGTCTGGGGGCTGGCCCAGGCCCTCTCGCGTGCCCTCGGCAAGGTGCTGGGAGGCGGGCTGTTCGATCTCGGCCGATCCCTCCCCCTTGGACCCGGACCGTATCCTGCCTTCGCGCTGGTGCTCGGGGTGGAACTGATCATCGCCCTGGCGGCCTTGCTGTTGCTCGAGCGGGTCAATGTCCATCGCTTCCGCCAGGACACCGGACGCAGCCTGGAACGGGTGATGGCCCTGGAGATCGGATGAACATCCCGCCTCCCGTCCTCGACTCCGCCCTCTCGGAGCTGATCGACCGGGTGGCCGATCGCCAGCGCCTCGACTTTGGACACATGGCCTCGGAGGCCAAGGCCGATGGCTCTCTGATCACAGCCTGCGATCGATGGAGCGATGCCGCCATCGTCGATGGTCTGGCTGACCTCTTCCCAGGGGAGGGCGTCCTCAGTGAGGAGGGCCAGCAGCGTGTTCCCAGCACGGAAGCCTTCTGGGTGGTGGACCCACTGGATGGCACCACCAATTTCGCTGCAGGCATTCCCTACTGGGCCATTTCGGTGGCCCGTTTCAAGGAGGGAGTGCCGGTGCTTGCCATTCTCGACGTTCCTCCCCTGCGCCAGCGGATCGTGGCCATCCGCGGCGAGGGGGCCTGGCGGAATGGCAAGCCCCTCCATCCCCCTGGTCTGCATGCCAACCCAGCCGGTTGCGCTTCCCTCTGCAGCCGCTCGATCGGCGTGCTGCAGAAACTTCCCCACCGGCGTTTCCCCGGAAAGATCCGTCTTCTGGGGGTGGCGAGCCTCAACCTCGTCAGTGTGGCCATGGGGCAGACCGTGGCTGCGTTGGAGGCCACCCCCAAAATCTGGGACCTTGCCGCCGCCTGGTTGGTGCTGCAGGAACAGCACTGCTCGCTGCGCTGGCTCGCCCGCCATCCAGGCACGCTGATTCCCGGCGAAGATCTCGCTCTCACCGACTTCCCTCTGCTGGTCGCCGACCGCCCCAGCACCCTCGAATGCTTCCTGCCCTGGGGCGATGCGTTGTTGGCCGATCCCTCACCGGCACCTTCGCCGGAGTCTTGACCACGCCACCCCCGTGTGGTAAGATATTGAACTGCGCGGGGAACCGCGTGGGCCCAGGTTGAGAGTTGCGAGGCAGGAGCAGCCGAGGAGGCTGTGAGAGCGGAGCGAGGGAAAGCCTGGGGGGACGAACTGCTAGGTTCGTCAAGCTTTTGAGAGCGGGCGAGAGCCTGAAGGAGGGAGCGGCTTACGACGAAGGGAGCCGGAGGCTGCCGATGTTGTAGGTTGAACGAGTCGCTGCGAGGCGATAAGCCGCGAACCCCTGAGAGGGGGGAAGCGGGAGCACCTGGACAA
>JBKDPV010000084.1:0-16611 GCA_046342315.1 Cyanobacteriota bacterium | reverse complement strand
GCGCCGGCGCGATGCGCTCCTCCACGTTCTCCACCGCCTTGCTCACACCCTTGCCGAAATACTGGCCAGCGTCGCCGTCGCGAAGTTCATGGGCTTCGTGGGCCCCGGTGCTGGCGCCGCTGGGCACGATCGCCCTGCCGCTCGCCCCACCTTCGAGATACACCTCGGCCTCCACGGTGGGTGTGCCGCGGGAATCGAGCACCTCCCGGGCCACGATCGAGTCGATGACGAGGTCGAGGGAGTCGTACACGGGCAGGGACGTCGGTCCGGCCGATCCTATGGGCCCCCCCTCTCCGGTCCGATGTGACCGTTGGTACGGCGCGCCGGTCGTCTGGACAGAATGGTCCGGTCCCGTTTCGGCCCGGCCCCATGCGATTGCTCCACACCATGCTGAGGGTGGGGGATCTGGATCGCTCCCTGGCCTTCTATGTGGATGTGCTCGGGATGCGCCTGCTGCGCCGCCGCGAGAACCCCGCCTACCGCTACACCCTGGCGTTCGTGGGTTACGGCGACGAGAGCGACACCGCCGTGCTCGAACTCACCCACAACTGGGACACCGATCACTACGAGCTGGGCACCGCTTACGGCCACATCGCCATCGGCTGTGACGACGTGGCCGCCACCTGCGCCGCGATCCGCGACCGCGGCGGCACGGTGGTGCGGGAACCCGGGCCGGTGAAGGGGGGCAGCACGGTGATCGCCTTCGTGGACGATCCGGATGGCTATCGGATCGAACTGATCGAGCTTTCCTCCCGGGCCGCCACCGCCTGACATGCCCAGCGACACCTACGCCTCCGCCGCTCCGGCCAGCCTCACCGCCGACCCCGACCGTTTCAGCGACGCCGCCTGGGATCTGCTGCTCGCCAGCCAGGACCGGGCCCGCCGCTGGCGCCACGGGGCGATGGACGTGGAGCATCTGCTGCTCACGCTGCTGCAGGACCGGAGCTTCGCCTCCTGGATCGATCCCCTCCCCCTCGACACCGACCGGGTGCTGGATCGGCTCGAGGCCTTCTGCGCCGAGCAGCCCGAAGCGCCCGACGACACCCTCTACATCGGTGAGGCGCTCGAGGATCTGCTCGAGGCGGCCGACCGCCGCCGGGGCGCCTGGGGCTCGCGTCTGATCGACGTGCCCCACCTGCTGCTGGCCCTGCTCGACGAGCCGCGCCTGGCCGCCGGCCTGCTGGCCGACGAAGGCCTCAGCGAGGATCTTCTGCTGCGGCAGCTGCGTCCCACAGCCGCGCCGCGCCGCGTCGCGCCCCAGCCGGAGGTCCCCCCGGCACCGCCCCCGGTAGCGGCGTCGCCGCCGGCGGCCCCTTCCCTGCCCCCTCTGCCCAGCCGCCGGGGCGACGACTGGATCGATGGCGACCGGGCTGCTCCGGCCTCGCCGCCGCCCGCAGCCGCTGCGGGGACCCCCGAGCCGGTCGGGATGCGTCTGGAGCCCGCGGACGCTCCGGAACCGGGAGCGCTCGAGCGCTACGGCCGCGATCTCACCGCCGCCGCCCGGGCCGGTGCCCTCGATCCGGTGATCGGCCGCGACACGGAGATCCGGCGGCTGATCCAGGTGCTTTCCCGGCGGAGCAAGAACAACCCGGTGCTGATCGGCGAGCCCGGCGTGGGCAAGACCGCCGTGGCCGAGTCCCTGGCCCAGCGCATCGTGGCCGGCGAGGTGCCGGATTCGCTGCGCAACCTGCGGCTCGTTGCCCTGGATCTGGGGGCCCTGATCGCCGGGGCCAAGTTCCGCGGCCAGTTCGAGGAACGGCTGCGCAGCGTGCTGGAGGAGGTGCGTGAAGCCGACGCCGGCGATGGTGGCGGTGTGGTGCTGTTCATCGATGAACTGCACGCGGTGGCCAGCTCCGAGCGCTCCAGCGCCGATGCCGGCAGCATCCTCAAGCCGGCCCTGGCCCGCGGCGACCTGCGCTGCATCGGCGCCACCACGCCGGAGGACTACCGGCGCACGATCGAGAAGGATCCGGCGCTCGATCGCCGCTTCCAGCAGGTGGTGATCCGCGAGCCCGACCGCGACACCTGCCTGCAGATCCTGCGGGGTCTGCGGGAGCGCTACGAGCTCCACCACGGGGTTCCGATCACCGATGGCGCCTTGGTGGCCGCCACCCGCCTGGCCGACCGCTACATCGCCGACCGCAGCCTGCCGGATTCCGCCATCGACCTGGTGGATGAGGCCGCCGCCCAGCTGAAGATGGAGGTGACCTCCAAGCCGCGGGTGGTGGAGGAGGCGGAGGCCGAACTGCGGCGGGTGGAGCTGGCCCTGCTGGCGGCGGAAACGGCGCCGCTGGAGGAGCGGCTGGAGCGGCAGGAGCAGCGCCGCCGGGCCCACGAGACCCTCGAGGCCCTGCACCGCCGCTGGGCCGAGGAGCGGGAGCGGCTGGCGGAACTGCGGGAGCTGCTGCAGCAGGACGAGGGTCTGCGCCAGGCCAGCGCCGAGGCCGAGCGCGATGGCGAGTACGAGGAGGCGGCCCGGCTGCGCCACGACGCGCTCCATGGCGTGCAGCAGCGGCGGGCGGCCCTGGAGGCCGAGCTGCAGGGGGATCCCCTGCTGCGCGAGCAGGTGGAGGAGGGCGACATCGCCGACGTGGTGGCCCGCTGGACCGGCATCCCGGTGCAGCGGTTGCTGGCCGGCGAGCGCCAGAAGCTGCTGGAGCTCGAGCAGCGGCTGGGGCAGCGGGTGATCGGCCAGCCCGAGGCGGTGGCGGCGGTGGCCGCGGCGATCCGGCGGGCCCGGGCCGGCATGCAGTCGCCCACCCGACCGGTGGGCTCGTTCCTGTTCCTCGGGCCTACCGGTGTGGGCAAGACGGAGCTGGCGAAGGCTCTGGCCGCCGCGCTGTTCGACGAGGAGGAGGCGCTGGTGCGGCTCGACATGAGCGAATTCATGGAGCGCAATGCCGTGGCCCGGCTGGTGGGGGCGCCCCCCGGCTACGTGGGCTACGAGGAGGGCGGTCAGCTCACCGAGGCGGTGCGGCGCCGGCCCTATGCGGTGCTGCTGCTCGACGAGGTGGAGAAGGCCCATCCCGAGGTGTTCAACCTGCTGCTCCAGGTGCTCGACGACGGGCGGCTCACCGACAGCCAGGGCCGCACCGTCGACTTCCGCCACACCGTGGTGATCATGACCAGCAACCTGGCCAGTCGGGCGATCCTGGAGCGGGCCCGCGCCGCCGGGGCGGAGGGAGAGGCCGGGGAGGAGGAGGCTGATCGCCGGCTCGAGCAGGCCGTTGATGAGGCGCTGGCCCGCCAGTTCCGGCCCGAGTTCCTCAACCGCATCGATGAGGTGATCCGCTTCCGGCCCCTCGGCCCCGCCGACCTCCAGCGGATCGTGCGCCTGCAGCTGGCCGAACTGGCCGGCCTGCTGCGGGAGCAGCAGCTCGCCCTGGAGGTGGACGAGCAGGTGGTGGCCCTGCTGGCCCGCCAGGGGTATGAGCCCGAGTACGGCGCCCGGCCCCTGCGACGGGTGCTGCGCCGCCGGATCGAAAACCCCCTGGCCACCGAGCTGCTGGCGGAGCATTTCCGTGGTGCGCGCGGGGTGCGGGTGGAACCCGGCGGGCAGGAGGGTGCCCCGCTGTTGTTCCGGGCGCTGCCATCCGAGAGCGGGGAGGACGTCCGTTAGGGTGGTTGTTTGCGATGCGTGACGGCGCATCCCAGCGTCTCCCCCCCTGTGGATCCAGCCACCACCCCACCCCCCAGCCGCGCCGATGAACGGCCCGAGCCGGCCCTCGACGCGCCTGCCGCCGCCGAGCCGCCCCTCGGCCCTGAACCGGAGGGCGGTTTCATCGCCGCAACGATGGAAGAGCTGCGCAAGGTGGTGTGGCCCAGCCGCCAGCAGCTGTTCAGCGAGTCGGTCGCGGTGATCCTGATGGTTGGCCTGTCGGCCGCGGCGATCGCCGCGATCGATCGCTTCTACAACTGGCTGTCGCTGCAGGTGTTTCGTTGATGTCCTCCCCTTTGTCTGCCGTGTCCGAGATCGATCACGACCATCCCGAGGTGCTCGAGCTGCCGGCCACGGCCGATGAGAGCGCCGCTGCCGCCGATCCTGCTGGGACCGCCGGCGAGGGTGTCGTCAGCGCCGAGGGGGAGCAGCCGGGTTCCGAGAAGCCTCAGGTGGCTCGCTGGTATGCGGTTCAGGTGGCTTCCAGTTGCGAGAAGAAGGTGAAGGCCACCCTCGAGCAGCGGGCCGTCACCCTGGGGGTCGACAACCGCATCCTCGAGATCGAGATCCCCCAGACGCCGGGTGTGAAACTGAAGAAGGACGGCAGCCGCCAGTCGATCGAGGAGAAGGTGTTCCCCGGCTACGTGCTGGTGCGCATGATCCTCGACGAGGACACGATGATGGCGGTGCGCAGCACCCCGAATGTGATCAACTTCGTGGGCCAGGAGGAGCGGCGCGCCACCGGCAAGACCCGCGGCCACATCAAGCCCCGGCCCCTGAGCCGCTCGGAGGTCGATCGCATCTTCAAGCGGGCGGCCGAGAAGAAGCCGGTGGTGAGGGTGGATCTGGCCGAGGGCGACCAGATCCTGGTCACCGCTGGTCCGTTCAAGGACTTCCAGGGCGAGGTGATCGAGGTGTCCGGGGAGCGCAGCAAGCTCAAGGCCCTGCTCTCGATCTTCGGCCGTGAAACCCCGGTGGAGCTCGAGTTCTCCCAGATCAGCAAGCAGAGCTGATCCCCCGGGCCGGCCGTCTCCCTGCGGAGGACGGCCCTGGGTGGCACCGATCGGTCCCACCGGCCCGCCGTCCCCCCACCGGGCTTCGGCGATCCGCAGCTCCCTCCGGGGAGTACGTTCTCTGATTCCCCTGTGGAATCCGCTCGTCTCCCTTCGGGGAGCTTCCCTCCCTCTTCGGGGAGGTTCCGTCCCCGCTTCCGTCAGGGAGCCCCTCCGTAGCCCAGCCGATGGCCAAGAAAGTCGTAGCCGTGATCAAGCTGGCCCTCGATGCCGGCAAAGCCAACCCCGCACCACCGGTGGGTCCCGCCCTCGGTCAGCACGGGGTCAACATCATGGCGTTCTGCAAGGAGTACAACGCCCGCACCCAGGACAAGGCCGGGTACGTGATTCCGGTGGAGATCTCGGTCTTCGAGGACCGCAGCTTCACCTTCATCACCAAGACCCCACCCGCCTCGGTGCTGATCTCCAAGGCGGCCGGCATCGACAAGGGTGCCGCCACCTCCGCCAAGGGATCGGTGGGTGCGATCAGCCGAGCCCAGCTCGAGGAGATCGCCCGCACCAAGCTGCCCGACCTCAACTGCAGCAGCGTCGAATCGGCGATGCGCATCATCGAGGGCACCGCCCGCAACATGGGCGTCGCCGTCAAGGAGTGAGCCCGCTCCGGCTCCATGCCGGAGTCGCCTGCTTCCCTTCCATTCACCTACCGGGGGAGACCGCAACCGGTCGCTCGCACCCCTTCCCTCCATGCCGAAAATCTCCAAGCGTTTTGCCGCCCTCGCCGCCAAGGTCGAGGATCGTGCCCATGAGCCCCTCGAGGCGATCGAACTGGTGAAGGCCAACGCCACCGCCAAGTTCGATGAAACGATCGAGGCCCACGTGCGTCTGGGCATTGATCCCAAGTACACCGACCAGCAGCTGCGCACCACCGTGGCCCTGCCCCACGGCACTGGTCAGACCGTGCGCATCGCCGTGATCGCCCGGGGTGAGAAGGTGGCCGAGGCCAAGGCCGCCGGCGCCGATCTGGCCGGCGACGACGATCTGGTGGAAGCGATCGCCGGCGGCGCGATGGATTTCGACCTGCTGATCGCCACCCCGGACATGATGCCCAAGGTGGCCAAGCTGGGCCGGGTGCTCGGCCCCCGCGGCCTGATGCCCAACCCCAAGGCCGGCACCGTCACCACCGATCTCGGCGGGGCGATCAACGAGTTCAAGGCCGGCAAGCTCGAGTTCCGCGCCGACCGCTCCGGCATCGTGCACGTGCGTTTCGGCAAGGCCAGCTTCGCCCCTGACAAGCTGCTCGACAACCTCAAGGCCCTGCAGGAAACCATCGACCGCAACAAGCCGAGTGGCGCCAAGGGCCGCTACTGGCGTTCGCTGTATGTCACCTCCACCATGGGACCTTCGGTCCAGGTGGACTTCTCCGCTCTCCAGGACATCAAGAAGGAGAGCTGAGGCCAGAGGCCGCCGGCCGCGCCCGGCTGCTGGAGTGCCTGCTCCAACCCCGTCCTGCTCCGGCAGGGCGGGGTTCTGGCTTTCTGGAGCCGGCGCCCTGGCCTGAGGGGTGGGTTCTGCTGTAAGTTCAGGAGCTGGCTTCGGCCAGAAGGGCACGCGCCCTACCCGAGACAGCAGGTGGTTGTTCCTGGCCCGGCACCGTGCCGGATCCGGATCACGTAAGTCCTGCCGAGGTGCACGCGAACGCTTGATCCCATGGAGAGAACCCTCGTGCGAGGGCGCTCGAACGGAATGAAGCGGCAGCGGCCTCGAGGTGCTTTCGGGGCCGTGTCCGGCTTGTTCCCTTCCTCCGTTCCACATTCCCATGGGCCGCACGCTGGAGAACAAGCAACAGATCGTCGAAGAGCTCAAGGGGCTCCTCGGTGAAGCCGAAATGGCGCTGGTTCTTGATTACAAGGGCCTCACCATCAAGGAGATGAGCGACCTCCGGTCGCGTCTCCAGGCGGCTAACGGCGTCTGCAAGGTGACCAAGAACACCTTGATGCGCCGGGCCATCGATGGCGACAGCGCCTGGTCGGAACTCGACTCCCTGCTCACCGGCACCAACGCCTTCGTCCTCGTCAAAGGGGATGTGGGCGGTGCGGTGAAGGCCGTGCAGTCCTTCCAGAAGGACACGAAGAAGTCGGAGGTGAAAGGAGGCCTTTTCGAAGGCAAGCTCCTTTCCCAGAACGACATCAAGGCCATCGGGGAGCTGCCCTCCAACGAGGTGCTCATGGCGCAGATCGCCGGTGCGATCAATGCCGTGGCCACCAAGCTGGCGGTGGGCATCAACGAAGTTCCCTCCGGCCTCGCCCGGGCGCTCAAGCAGCACGCCGACGGCGAGGGAAAGGCCGACTGAGGCCTTCCACCTTTCCCGAACGTTCCATCGGGCTCTCCCCGATCGATCCGTCCATTCCCCCGATCTGTTGCTGATTCTCAACCATGTCCTCTACCACCGACCAGATTCTCGAACAGCTGAAAACCCTCTCCCTGCTTGAGGCTTCCGAGCTCGTCAAGCAGAGCGAAGAGGCCTTCGGCGTGTCCGCCGCCGCCTCCGCCGGCGTCGTCGTGGCCGCTGCCGCCCCCGGCGCCGCCGCCGAGGCTGTCGAAGAGAAGACCGAGTTCGACGTGATTCTCGAGAGCTTCGACGCCGCCGCCAAGATCAAGGTGCTCAAGGCCGTCCGCGAGGCCACCGGCCTCGGTCTGGGCGAAGCCAAGGCCCTCGTGGAGGCTGCCCCCAAGGCCGTCAAGGAAGGCGTCTCCAAGGACGAAGCCGAGGCCCTCAAGAAGGCCATCGAAGAAGCCGGCGGCAAGGTCGCCGTCAAGTGAGCCCGCGGGGGGCCTCCCTCCGGCCCCCTGTTGTGCTGCCAGCAGCCGGCTCCTGCGGGAGCCGGCTTTTTTTTGGGGGCGAGGGACAACTCCTCACAGGCTCCTCAAAGCCTGGCCTGCCTGGCCCAATAAAAAACCCCGCCGATGGCGGGGCTGATCGTTTGGAACGGTTTCCGGGAGTCTGTCCTCGTTTCGACCCCGGAAGGATCGTCCCGCACTCCTCACACTTCGGAACGTTACGGGTGCTGGCCGGGAAGGAGGAGGAGGGTGTTGCCGGTGCTTCAACTGGCCTGGTACCGGAACGGCCCGCTCACTCCTGGTAGGGGATCACCTGCAGCGCCACCGCCCGGCCCGGTGGCGTGACCGGCGCCGCTTCGGGATCGGTGGTGGCAGTCGACCAGGAGGGGGCGCTGACCTGCCGCGCCTGACGACGACCGCCGCTGGTGGCGCTCAGGGCCTGATCCAGCCGGCTCATCCGCTCCGCCCGCGGCGGCACGGAGGTCCGATCCCTGCGCACGCTCCGGCCTGCGGGGGTCACGGCGGCCAGGGCCCGCTCCAGCGAAGGGGGTGCCCCCGGCGGCGGTGGTGCCACCAGCCCGGCAGGGGTGCTCATGGCCTGCAGCTCCGACAGCGGCGAGGCGCTGGCGAAGTAGAGGTGATTGAGGGTCTGGCTGCCGTAGCTGCGCCGCTGCAGTTCCCAGCCCGGCTCGAGCTGGAGGGCCACGAAGCCGTCGCGGTCGCGCAGCGGCACCGGGGCCCGCCCCACCACCAGCACCGCGCCCTGGTCGGGGTCAAGCGCCTGGAGCTGCAGGGTGGAGCCCACCTGCTGGACCCGCAGGCGGTGGCTGGAGCCCAGATCCTGATCCCCCACCCTGAGCGAGTAGCCGTTGCTGTCGAGATAGCGGGCGCAGATGCCGGTGAAGTTGAAGCGGTTGAGGCTGGGATCCACCAGTCCGTCGCTCCGCGGCTGCCAGCAGAGAGGGGCGGGGCGGAGCTGCTCGAGCACCAGCAGGCTCCAGTCGCCGCTGCCCACGGGCTTGGCCAGCACGGCAAAGCGCGAGGTATCCACGGGCTGGGCCTGGAACAGGCCTGCGGCCCTCACCAGGGAGGGCCCCAGGGCCGGGATGGCCGAGACGACCAGGGACAGTCCCGCCAGGGCCAGGTAAGTTCGCTTCATGGTCAGGACGCCAGGGCCTTCGGAGCCTGGGTGAAGAGACCCATTGAACCGGAGCTGGCAAGGGGTGGGGATGGCGAAGCAGCCGATGCGTGTGGTGGCCGCCGCCTGCGACGGTGCCTGCAGCGGTAATCCCGGCCCCGGCGGCTGGGGTGCCCTGCTTCGTTACGAGGATGGCTCCCGGCGGGAACTGGGTGGGGCCGACGCGGCCACCACCAACAACCGCATGGAGCTCACGGCCGCCCTGGCCCTGTTCGAGGTGCTGAAGGACCAGGCCTGTTCCCCCGATCTGGTGATCCGCACCGACAGCCGCTATCTGATCGACGGGTTGCAGAAGTGGCTGGCCGGCTGGAAGCGCAAGGGCTGGCGCACGGCTTCCGGAGGGGCGGTGCTCAACCGCGACCTGTGGGAGCGGCTGGATGCCGCCCGGCTGCCTGGTGTTTCGCTGGTGCACGTGCGGGGCCACAGCGGCGATCCCGATAACGACCGCTGCGACGCCATCGCCGTGGCCTTCGCCCGCGGGCAGCGTCCGGTGCTGGCTGCCCCCGGCAGCCGGGCGAGAGCGACGCCGATCGAGCCGGAGCCCGAGTCGGCGGCGGACGACCCGGCCCCGGCGGAGCTCCAGCAGCTGCTGGGCCGGTTGGAGCTGGCGGAACGCCTGGCCCAGGGGGGCTATGGCCTCACCCTGGTGGAACTGGCCCGGCTGGTGGACATGCCGATCCGCAGCCTGGAAGGCCGCAGCGCAGCCTGGACCTGGCGGGACTGGCGGGTGCTGCCGATCGACGGCAACCGCTGGCGCCTGGAGCGCGACGCGGGAGGATTGGCGTAAAGGGAGTGAAGGAGGGCACGATGCCGAGCCATCCGGCGGAAGGAAGACCCCCCGGCGGCACCGAGGCGCTCTACCGCCGCTTCGTCGGCCCGTTGCTCAACCGCGACGACGGGGCAGACGCCGAGCAGCTCAGCCGCCTCACCCTGACCACCCTGGGCCAGGTGGCCCTGCGCCGGAACTGGCCGCTGGTGCGCGGCACGCTGGAGGGGCTGGGTGCCGAGCTGCAGCGGCGGGATCCGCGCCTGGAGCAGACCCTGTTCGGCTGCCGCTTCCCCAACCCGGTGGGCCTGGCGGCCGGCTTCGACAAGAACGGTGTGGCGGCAGCGGTGTGGGATCGCTTCGGCTTCGGTTTCGCCGAACTGGGCACCGTCACCTGGTACCGGCAGAGCGGCAACCCCCGGCCGCGGTTGTTCCGCCTGGCGGAGGAACGGGCCGCCCTCAACCGGATGGGATTCAACAACGACGGCGCCGAGGCGATGCGCCGCTGCCTGGAGCGCCAGGCGCTGCCAGCGGCGGGACAGCGGCCGGCGGTGCTGGGCATCAATCTGGGCAAGTCGAAGCTCACGCCCCTGGAGCGGGCCCCCGACGACTACGCCTCCTCGCTGGAGCTGCTGGCACCCCTCGCCGACTACGCCGTGGTGAACGTGAGCTCGCCCAACACCCCGGGGCTGCGGGATCTGCAGGACGAGACGCTGCTGCGACGCCTGGTGGAGCGTCTGCGCCGCCTGCCCGGCTGCCCGCCCCTGCTGGTGAAGATCGCCCCCGACCTCGAGGACGATGCCATCGATGCGATCGCCCGGCTGGCCTACGAGGAGGGGCTGGCGGGGGTGATCGCCGTGAACACCAGCCTGGATCGGCTGGGCCTGGCGGAGCGTCGCCTGATCCAGACCGGCCGGCCGTTGGCGGAGGAGGCGGGAGGGCTGAGCGGCCGCCCCCTGCGTCGCCGCGCCCTTGAGGTGCTGCGCCGTCTGCGGGCCACCGCCGGTCCGGCCCTGCCGCTGATCGGCGTGGGCGGGATCGATTCCCCGGAGACGGCCTGGGAGCGGATCACGGCCGGGGCTTCGCTGGTGCAGCTGTATACCGGCTGGATCTATGAAGGGCCCGATCTGGTGCCGGCGATCCTGGAGGGTCTGGGACGCCAGCTGCAGCTCCACGGCCTCGCCACGATCACGGACGCCGTGGGAACCGGACTTCCCTGGCGCTGAGCGGGCTGCGTCCTTGTCCGGATTTCGGTAGGTTCATCACTAATGAAAAGTGAATGAGGCGGATCGGGTGTTCTCCGGGCTGATCGATGAGCTCCAGGACCGCCTGCGGCCGATCCGGTCCCAGATGTTCCCGTCGCTGGTGCTGCTGGAGCTGAACGACAACGCTCTTCAGGGCCAGGTGCTGCGCGGCAGCCAGCCCGAGCCTGTCACCCTCGATGTTCCACTGCCGCCGCTCACCTGCAAGCAGGGCATGCCGCTGGAGAAGGAGCCCCTCGGCGATCTGATCGGCGACCTTCTGGTGCGCGACAACCTGCTCGACAAGTATCTGATCGTGGCCCTGCCGCCGGCCGGGGTGCAGTGGCGGGTGGTGGCCTGGCCGTTCGAGGAGCTGCCGGAGGATCCGGTCGATGCCCTGCGCCAGGTCGATCCCGACCTCCGTCTCCCCTTCGCGCTGCAGGAGGCCACCCTCGACCTCCAGCCCCTGCCGCCCCGTGCGGGGGAACCGGCACGGATGCTGCTGGCCGCCGCCCCTACGGCCCTGGTGGATGCCTGGGTGGATGTGTTCAACCTGGCGGGGGCCCAGCTGGAGCGGCTGGCACCGGCCCAGGCCTGTCAGTACCTGGCCTTGCTCCCCCTGCTGGCGGAGGCCGAGGATGACGAATTGATCGCCGTGCTCGATCCCCGGGAGGAAGGCTGCCGGCTGCTGGCCCTGCGGGCGGGACTGCCGGTGTTCGAGCGGGTGCTGCCGATCGGGGATGAGCCCCTGCGGCTGGAGTTGGAGCGATGCCTGGCTTTCCTGCAGCGCCGCGATCCCCTGGCCCGGCGGCTGAAGCTGCTGCTGGCGGCTCCCTTTGCGCTGCCGCCGGGACTGGAGGACGACCTGGGCACCACCGCCGAACGGATCGTCTGCGAGCCCTACGGCTCGTTGGTGCTCAAGGGCCTGGCGGTGAGGGAGGCCAGCCGATGACCAGCCTGAAGGCGCCGGTGCTCGACCTGCTGCGGGAGCGCCGGGAAAGCCTGGGGGTTGATTCGCTGGCGGAGGCGCTGGCCGATCGGCCGTCGCTGGTGCGTCGGGGCGTGCTGATCGGCGCTGCTTTGGTGGGCACGGTGCTGGCGGCCCTTGCCCTGCTGTTTGTGAGCCACCAGGTGGTGAAGGCCCGGATGGGCGAGCTGGTGCAGTACGAAGGTCAGGCCGATGCTCTGCGCACCGAGCTGCAGGCTCGGCGGACGCGGTTGGAGGCGCTGCTGGCCACCAACCGCCGCCTGGCCGAGCAGCTCACCAGCGTGCGAACGTCTTCAGCTCTGCTGTCCGAACTGCAGCTGCGCACCCCCGAAGGCGTTCAGCTGCTCAGTGCCGCCGCCGGTGAGACCGACCTGGTGATCCGCGGGCGTGCGGATGATCCGCTGGCCTTCGCCCGGATCAACGCGATGCAGCTGGATCTCAAGGGCTCACCCTTCCTGATGGGCGAGCAGGTGTCGCTCCAGCGGCTGGAACGGCAGAACGAGACCGCGACCCCGGAAGACCCCTGGCGGCGGCGGGGTCTGCCGCCGCCGGTGGTGTTCCAGATCACCGCCCCCTTCGCCAGGCTCGAGCCCCAGCAGAAGTTGAACCTGATGCGTCGCCTGGGCGCCGACGGCATGGCCAGGCGCCTGCAGCTGGTGCAATCGGAAGGGCTGATGCCGTGACCAACCTTCAGCAGGGCGCCCCCCGGATTTCGGCTCGTCTGCTGCGGAGGCTGTGGCTCGGGCTACCGGTGGCGGCGGGCGGCGTGCTGACGGCCCTGCTGGTGGGATCGCTGCTGATCCCTCAGTGGCTGGCCTTCCGTCAGGACGCTGAGCGTCTGCGCCAGTTGCAGGCCCTGCGGGAGGAGGTGACCCTGCTGCGCGGCCAGCTGAAGGTGGTCGATCAGCAAGATGAGAAGGGCGAGGCCCAGAAGGTGCGTCTGGTGGAGCTGGTCACCGGCCGGGGCGACCCGGGGACGTTCCTGGCGATGCTGGATCGCGAAGCGCGGGCCACGGGCGTGCAGCTCGATCTGTACGAGCCCCAGGCCCCATCGCCGGTGGCCCCACCCCCCACGCCCCGGCAGAACCCGGCTGGCACCCCAGCTCCCGCTACCGGACAGCCGCTGCCAGGGGCGAACGCGGCAGCACCTGCCGCTGGGGCCCCGCCAGCGCCACCGGGCGCCCCGACCGAGATCGAAGGCTTGCAGCGACGCACCGTGCTGATGGCGGCCCGGGGCTCCTACCCCGCCCTGCTCAACTTTCTGCGGCGGGTGGAGGCCCTGAGCATCCTCGTGGTGCAGAACAACCTCAACGTGAGCCTCGAGGAAGCCAAAACCGTGGATCCGAAGGTCGGGGCCAAGCCACCGGTGGTGGTGCTGAAGCTGGCCTTCAACCTCTACACCCGGCCGCCGGAGGCGAAGGCCGCAGCGGCTGCTGCCGCTCCAGCGGCCGGGGCCCCGCCTGCCGCGACCCCGTCGCCCCCACCGCGCTGACAAGGCCTCTTCCGCCCTGGCGCCTGGCCCCTGGGGCGTGGTGGACCCTTCGGGTTCCCGGTACCATGCGCCGGTTCCCCGGGTGGGCGGTCCCTTGCGCCAGCGCAGCATGCAACGAACCCCGGGCTCCCTCCGCTGCGCTCCGCTCCTGCTGGCTTCGCTGCTGGTCGCTGCTTCAGCCCTGGACCCTGCTGCTGTGCGGGCCCAGAGCCAGGCCGGCACCTCTGTGGTGATTCCTCCGGGCACCCGCCCGCTGCAGATGAAGGTGCGGCGGCTGCCGGATTCGGTGGAACTGGTGATTGAAGGGGTGGGCACGGCCCCCCAGTTGCAGCAGAGCGTGAGTGCCAGCGGCTGGCAGGGCCGCCTCACCACCTCGACGCTGTCGGTGCTGCGGCGGGGCCCGCAGCGGTTGTCGCTGCCGGAGGCGGGGCTGCAGAGCATCGACATCGACGGGGCCGGCACGGCCTTCCGCCTGGCGGTCACGCCGGTGGCCGGCTTCCAGGTGAACCGGCCGCTGGTGAGCGCCGACGGCGTGAACCTGATCATCAGCTTCCCGGCGCCGGTGCAGCCTTCGCTGCAGACGCTGCGGCCGAATCTGCGGGAACCGGGTCGGGTGGCCCAGCCGGTGTACGCACCGCCGTTGCAGCCGCGCGCGGTGGCACCGCCGGTGGGCGACATGGCGGTGGGCACGATGATGATCGCCAACCCCAGCTACGTGAACGTCAGCGGGCCATCGGTGACGATGACGCTCAAGAACGCCCCGGCGAAGGACGTGCTGATGGCGCTCAGCCGTCTGGGGGGCTACGGCTTTGTGTATGTGGATGAATCCATGGCAGGTGCACAGCCAGCTACCTCGGAGGTGGCCCAGGCACGGCCGATCTCGATCGCCTTCCGCAACGAGAACTACGGCCGTGCGATCAACTCGGCCCTGATGGCGGCCGGGATCCAGGGCAAGCGGGAGGGCAACACGATCTTCGCCGGGCCCAAGGTGCTGGGCAAGAGTTTCGGCGCCCAGCTTTCGAAGGTGTACCGCCTCAATCAGGTGTCGTCGAACTCGGCCGCCGACTACCTGGCCAACCTCGGCGCCACGGTCACCAAGACCAACGTGATCACCACAGCCGTCACGCAGGGCGTGGCCCAGAACCAGGCCGTGCAGGGCGGCCCCAACTCGGCCACCACCGTGTGGGCGGCACCCAGACCTCCGTGGAGGCCTACGGCGCCTCCACCGGCCCGCTGGTGGGTCTGCAGGCCACCAGCGATTCCCGCCTCTCCACGATCACCCTGGTGGGTAATCCGTCTCTGGTGTCTGTGGCGGAGCAGTATCTCAAGCAGCTCGATCTGCGCCAGCGCCAGGTGGCGCTTTCGGTGAAGATTCTGGACGTATCCCTGGATAACGACAAGCAGATCGACAACAGCTTCGCCTTCCGCTATGGCAATAACTTCATCGTCAACAACAGCGGCCAGCTCCTGGGCGCCTTCGGCAGCGCGTTGCCGCCCACCGATGAAGCTTTCGGGCGCGTGGTGGATCCCGACACTGCCATCGAGGTGGATCAGGATGGCCGAGTCACCGTCACTGCAGAGGCTGGGACCAATGCCATCGGCGGTGCCCAGTTCGGAACTCAGAATCCCAGAGCGGATGTCAGTGGCTTCTTTGCGGGCACCAGGCGCAATCCAGGGCTGTCCTACGCGCGTGACAACTTCTACGACTTCGTGAGGGCCCAGATCGAATCCCGCTCCACCAAGATCCTGGCCAGTCCCACCCTGATCCTGAGCGAAAATCCTGAGGAGTTGCGCACTGGGGAAGACCAGTCCGCGGTCAACATCCAGGCCCTGGGTACGTCCAATGCCGGTTCAGTCGGTGGTGATCTGGCCACCATCGGCCGCACCAAGGCCAATGAGTCGTACGTCACCGTGGGCGAGCAGGTGATCACCAACTACACCGTTCAGGCCGGAGAGAACGGAGCCTCCGCCACGTGCCAGCCAGAGTTCGGCATCTCCGGCCTCACGTTCGGCGCCCGTGTCTCCAAGATCGACGACAACGGATTCGTGACCTTCTCGATGTCGCCGGCGATCTCCGCCACGGTGCGTACACAGGACGTACCCAACTGCGGCCCTATCGACATTCTCGCGGTGCGGCGACTTGATACCGGCAGTGCCCGGGTGCGCGATGGTCAGACCCTGATCCTCACCGGCGTCATCTCCGATGCCGACAGTCAGATCGTGCGCAAGTGGCCGATCCTCGGGGACATGCCCATCGTTGGCCAGTTCTTCCGGGATTCCAGCAGCAACCGGGCCAAGCGGGAACTGGTGATCCTGGTCACCCCCCGCATCATTGATGACGGCGAAGGGGGAACCTTCGGTTACGGCTACCGGCCGAGCACCGAGGATGCCCGCCGCTTCATGGGCGGCGCCAATTGAGGGTCTTCGCCCCTACAGCGCCATCGGCACCAGGAACTTCACCGCCAGCGGGGCCAGGGTGGTGGCCAGACCCATCGCGCCGTTGAGCAGCTGGCCGCCCATGCCGTTGCCGCCACGGTTCTTCCCGGGCGCTTTCTGAAGTTGGGCCGAGACCTGGCGCAGTTCCTGGGCCGTGGTGACATCCCCCCCCTGCTCGTAGAGGGAGGCGGCGTAGTCGAGGTCGGCAACCGCCAGTTCGATCTTGCCCTGCTCGCTGCGGGCGATGCCCCGGGCCACCCAGCTCACCGGAGCGTCGGGCTGTTGGCGGATGGCTTCGCCGAACAGCCGCTCGGCCTCGGGTTGGCGGCCGGCCACCGAGGCTTCCACACCAGCGTTGTGCAACGCCGGATAGCTGAGCTGGCTTGGTTCCACGCCTCGCGCCTGCTCCCAGTGGCTGCGGGAGAGGGCGCCCGGATCGAGCTGGGCGCCGCTGAGATCGCTACGGCGCAGGTCGGTGCCCTCCAGGCGCGCGCCTCGCAGATCAGCCCCTCGCAGTGAGGCCCCCTGCAGGCTGGTGAAGCTCAGGTCGGCACCGTTGAGCATGGCGCCGTCGAGGCGGGCCTGGCCCAGGTTGGCCCGCTGCAGCCGGGCGCCGCTGAGGTCGGCGTCTCTCAGGTCGGCATGCACCAGGTCGGCATCCTGAAGCCGGCAGCCGGGGCAGCGCCGCTGACCCAGGAGCTTCATCAGATCGCCGTTGTCGGCGGCTCTCGCCGGCGCCAGACACAACACGGCAAGGGTTGCCACCAGGACCAGGGGCAGACGGCCCCGCAGGCCCAGCTCAGGAAGGAGAGCGGCAGATCCAACCATGGCGGGAGCACCTGGGGTGAACCGTTGTAGCCCCAATGGCTTCCGTGTGCAGCCCCCGATGTGCGGGTTCACGGGGCGCACCTCAGGCCAAGCGGCTTTTTGCCATTGGTTTTTGCCATTGGGGTAGTGCCCATTTGCATCCGGAGCGGCCTC